>JAEPQQ010000021.1:0-36463 GCA_017640445.1 Bacteroidia bacterium
CAGCAAGCAGCAAAGCGGCGGTCAACAGTAATCCTCGGTTAAGGACCGAAAGCCATTTCGTCTTGTAATTACTTTTCATTTGTTATTAAAAATTAAATATTACCTACAGGTACATAGAGTACCACATCTTCGAAAGTAAAACGGTGTTGTCAGAAAAATTCCCTTAATTATTCTCGTTTTACAGATGTTTTCACTGTTCGGTGGTTGTAGGAAGGCGTATCCCAGTAAAGACAAGGGGTTGAGGGTTTTTTATGTCCATGACATTTCTACGAGTTTAATCTGAAAATGACGTTCATATTACCTCTGGATGACGTTTCTGTTTTTGTGGGTGAAGTGATTTTTCGGAATAAGCGTTTTAAACAACGTTTAAATGATAAATACAACGGTTGTGTAGTGGGTATATTGCAGATGGGAAATAGTTTTTTTCTCTAAAAAGCAGCGTTCAAAAGGTAAATCTTACTGAATTTTTAGATGTGCTTGCTTTTTAGGTTCTGTGTTGTCTTACTTTGTTGGAAAGTAAAGTAAATCCTTGAGCCATAAATTTGACTCTTGAATTTAAAATACTAAGCCCCTGAGACGGGGGCTGCTAATTTTCCGAAACGCTTACCACACAAGCGTACGTTAAATTATTAATAAATTACCATTGAAGAACGCAGGGATGCGTTCTTTTTTTTTAGCCTTCATTTTAGGCCTTAAATACTGCTAAGGGGTAGTTCTGTAGAATATTTTACACAATCTAGGACGATGTGACTAACGATATCCTTAATGCCTTCTATTGCAGCAATCTCCTGTACAAGGAAATCACGATACTCGGTGATGTCTGAAATGCATATCTTGGCAATGAAATCGTATGTGCCTGAAGTTTGATAGAGTTCGGTCACTTCGTCAAGCCTTGCAAGACTTGAGGTAAGACCGTCACGTATCTCGTTGCTATGCTCTTTCAGTGAGATGTTCATGAAAACAACCAGGTTTTTACCAATTTGAGCACTGTCGAGTAACGCAACGTATTTCCTAATAACGCCGCTTCGTTCAAGTTTTCGGATACGTTCGTAAACCGGAGTTTGTGTTAACTCGATTCGATCAGCCAGATTTTTTGCAGTAAGTTTTCCGTCCTTCTGCAGGTAGCTGAGTATTTGAATATCTACTTCGTCCAACATGGTTCAATAAGTACTTACGACTGTCTGTCAACGAAAATAACCAAAAAAAGACATTTCGTAAGTGAAATTCGGCCAATAAAAGGGAACGAATAGGATGTTTTACCGCAATTCTCATCGAACTGTCATCCGGTAAGTTTAAGGCGTTGATAGGGCGGGTGTGGAGTAAATGTTTCTTCTATATGCCTACAAAATAGAGGTAGAGTATTTCATTTCCTCAAGCACGACCTGACTAACAATCGACTTGATGTTTGGATTGTTGGTAATTTTGTTTACCAAAAAATCTCGATAATCTGCCACGCTGGAAACCCGCACTTTCGCAACAAAATCAAACTGACCGGATGTGAAATAGAGTTCGCTTACTTCCGGGTATTCGTTTAATTCTTCTACCAACTCTCTTCGAGTTGCTTCTGTGTGGTCTGCCGTAGCAATGTTCATGAAGATAACCAGGTTTTTACCTAATAGTTCGGGTTCGAGCAACGCAACGTACTTTTTTATAACTCCGGACTTCTCAAGTTTTTTGATCCGCTCATAGACTGGCGTCTGTGAAAGGGCAATGCGGTCACTTAATGTCTTTGCTGTCAGCTTGGCATCATTTTGGAGGAGGTTTAGAATCTTGAGATCTACCTCATCCAACATAGATGTAGTATTCTTCATTCTTAATTAATTACAGTGAGAACAAGCCAACTTTTCGTTAAACGTAGAAAACTGCTCCATTATTGCATGAAAAATCAGTTTTTCTGTTCTTTGTTGAAAATTAGTTACTACGGGGTTGTTAATCAGTAGTTTAGAGTTGCTTTTTTTTACCTGTTCGGTAAACTTAGTTCAGTTTGAAGGTCGGAAGCAACAAGAATTCAGGTATGCGAACGTCAACGTGTTTTCCATCGTTCAGGGTTTTCATAACGTAATACCCAAACATTTTGCCTGCATCTGTGCTTAGTTGACACCAGGAAGAGTATTCGTAGGCTTCACCAGGAAGAATAATCGGTTTTTCACCTACTACTCCGTCGCCATGAACCTCCGTGTTAACACCTAACGAGTCAATTACATACCATTGCCGTTCCAAGAGGTGAACGGGTTCATCACCCAGGTTTTCTATTAGGATTTTGTAACTGAAAATATACGACTGTTCCTCTGGGTCGGACATGGCATGTTCGAACTCAGATGATACCGAAATCTTAACGTTGTATGTGGTAGCCGTATAAATCAAAATCGAGTCAAATTGAAACAATTTTTGTCTTACTTCAAAATTTTTTAACACCGAATCCAATAAAATGTTCGAAGATCAACGAAAACAGAAATGGATACATTTGCAATGTGAATTTTTCATCTGAAACAATTGAGAATGCGGTTGAGCAATTAAGTCGATTTCCGGGAATTGGTAAAAAAACGGCTTTGCGTATGACCTTGTTCCTTCTTAAGGATAAACCCGAACAGGTTGAACGAATGGTTCAGGCAATTTCCGACCTAAAAACCAAGGTGCATTATTGTAAGAACTGTGGCAATGTGTGCGACGATGAACTTTGTAGTATCTGTCTTTCGGTAAACCGTAACAAAAAACTGATTTGTGTGGTGAAGGAGTTTCAGGATATTATTTCCATAGAGAATACAGGGCAATTTAATGGTGTTTATCACGTACTCGGAGGGGTGATAGCCCCAATGGAAGGCGTTGGCCCCGACGATATTGCCATTGCTCAACTGTTAAAACGTGTGGAAGACGATCAGGTAGAAGAGATCGTTTTTGCATTAAGTGCAAACATGGAAGGAGATACCACAGCGTTTTACATATCGCGTAAACTCGAGCCGTTCCAGACCCGTATATCTGCTATATCAAGAGGAATTGCTGTGGGTGGAGAACTCGAATATGCAGATGAGATAACCCTGGGAAGGTCGATTCTCAATAGGGTGCCTTATCGCGTAAATTCGTAAGCCTATTCCGCCTTAGGTTTAGGCTTGGGTTTGTTGCGCCGGTTCTTGTTCCGATTCTTAGAAGGTTTTGACCCCGAATTATTTGATTGAGAGGCCTTTGGTGTATCCCTGTTTGGATTGCCTGTCTTGTTTCCCTCTTTATTTCTGGGCCGGTTTGATTTGTTTTGAGGCTTACCTTTCTTTCCTTTTTTGCGTCTCTTATTTCTGTTTTTACGTCGATTGGCTTCGTCAATCTCATCATAACGGTTGATGTCCTGATCAGAAATTAGGTCTGGTGCAGGTTCAAACTTGTTGATGATCTCTGCTCCAATCGGTTTGTCGATAAGAGTTTCAGGCTTTTTGCCCTCGCGGTTAAGGTTTTTTATCTCATTCACACGTTCCAGATCAATTGCGATCCAGTCTGATGAATTAGGGTAAGAGAACCAAAGCATTCTCTTTAAAATGTCGGTTTTCTGAAGTCGTGCGGTGCCAGCTTGCGTTTCTAACAAAAGCTCATCGTCTTTTGGAAATTCACTAAGTGCTTCGAGATAGGTTTCCAGCTCGTAGTTGAGACAGCATTTCAATCGTCCACATTGCCCGGAGAGTTTGAGCATATTGATGGATAGGTTTTGGTTTTTAGCCGTACCCATTGTCACCACCTTGTAATCGGTTAGCCATGTGCTACAACATAACTCACGGCCACAACTGCCGATACCTCCCAAACGGGATGCTTCCTCTCGATAGCTCACCTGCCTCATTTCGATACGTGTCTTAAACTCGGCAGCGTATTGCTTAATCAGCGCCCTGAAATCTACTCGTTTTTCGGCCGTATAATAGAAAATTACCTTTCTACCATCGCCCTGAAACTCAATGTCGCTGAGTTTCATCGCGAGCTTCATGCCCATTGCTATGGTACGCGCACGTTCTAAGGTTGAAGCCTCTCTAGCCTTGGCCTCGGTGTACTTTTCCTTATCCCGATCGCCTGCAATCCGGTAGATTTTACGAATGGTTTCAGAATCTTCGTCTACACCATTTTTTTTGAGTTGCAACCGTACCAGTTCACCACTTAGACTAATCTCGCCAATATCGTGTCCAAAGTCGGACTCTACCACTACGGTATCTCCGGTGTAAAGATCCAGATTGTCTACGTTCCGGTAGAACTCTTTACGACTTCCTTTGAAACGAACTTCAACCACATTAAACGGGTCGTAATCCGAAGGCAAAACCATATGGTTTAACCAATCGTATGTATTTAATTTATTGCAACCTCCAGTTGAACAGTTGCCATTGCTGCCACATCCCGGTGAAGTGCAAGCACCCCCATCCGATGATGTACCACAGTTTCCACACCCCATATATTTCGTTCTAATATCACGTTAACGTTTGTCTGCTTTCTGGGTTTCAATAAACGAGTTCCGCAAGGTCAGCGACAATTGAAATAAGGTCAGTTTTGGATTTGCATTTCGTTCAATCTGACTGATGCCCTCGTTCAACCCCTCGTAAAGCACTTCAATATTAGTAAATTGTATAACACCAGAAAAGTTGGAGACAAATTGTTGTTCACTTTCTCCAAGTCGAATGGAGTATTCTGGAATCACCTTGTACGCCAAAACCTCTCTAAAAACGCCCAGCGCATAGTGTAGAAAATTCTTTATGTTTTCTCTACCCTTTCCACCCATTTCGTCACTCCACTTCATTAACCCCGGAACATCTTTTCTAAAACAAAGCCGCATCCATGTTTTTAGTACATCGGAGAGATTATTCTCGGTACTGATCGATAGTTTTTGAGCTGCGTTCCAATCGCCATTGGCCAGAAACGCTACTGCATTCACATCACCTGTTTCACCCTGGTTTGTTAATGCATCAACCAGTTGATTGCTGGTGTAAGGCGGAATAGCAACCAGTTGGGTGCGCGAAAGAATGGTTGGTAAGATGCCATCCGGGTTCTCCGTAACCAAAAAAAAGTAGGTGTTTTCCGGCGGCTCTTCTATAAGTTTGAGTAATGAGTTGCCTTCTTTGCCCAAATACTCCGGAAGCCATAGAATTAGCACCTTGGCTTTATTTTCATACGCCTTTAAGGAGAGTTTTTGGATAATGGACCGGCATTCCTCTTTGGTTATGTTCCCTTGCTTGTTCTCAGCACCAATCCGCTCCATCCAATCGATGTAACTCAAATGAGGGTTTTCCAGAGCAACCTCCCGCCAGGTTTCCAGGTAGTCGTTGCTAACCGGTTTGCTTCCCGACTTTTTGGGTACCACCGGAAACGAAAAATGCACATCCGGGTGAATCAGCTTGCTGGTTTTAGCGCAAGAAGGGCATTGGCCGCATGCGTCTTTACCGGTTGGGGTGTCGCATAAGAGGTACTGTGTGGTAGCCAGCGCCATAGCCAGACTGCCAAATCCGTTTTGACCAGCAAAAAGTTGGGCATGAGGCATATGGCCAGCATTGATCTGTCGAACTAAGAGTTCCTTTACTTGTGATTTTCCTACAATGTCGGCGAACAACATAGACAATTTATCCAGGTCAAAGGTATTAAACCAAAGGCATTGCAAATGCTTGTGTTGAGAAAAAAAAGAATGCCTCGAAAAATTATGAACGGATAATTGATGTTGCCTTAAACTCTTGTATTTTGCACGTGATTTTGAAATACATACATAGAAAGTAAGAGACATGAAGAATATTTGGGAATCATTTAAGCCACACGCCATTGCAATGGGAATCTTTCTGGTTGTTTTTGCAGCCTACTTCCATCCACAACTAAACGATAAAGTTGTCGAACAGAAGGATATTCTGCAAGGTATGGGGATGAAGAAGGAGGCCATTGATTATAAGGAGCGAACAGGCGAATACACGCTTTGGACCAATGCCATGTTTGGGGGTATGCCGATGTACCAGGTAAGTGCACCGCAACCATCCAACCTGATTCGACGCGTGGTTGATCCAATCACTCGTCTTTTTATAAAGGCTCCCATCAGTATGTTCTTTGTGGCGGCCATGTGTTTTTACATTTTAATGCTGGTGCTCGACGTTAATAGGTGGATAGCCATTATAGGTGGATTGGCATTCTCATTAACAACCAATAATATAGTGCTCTTTGCAGAAGGGCATACTTCAAAAACCAAGGCCTTGTCGTACATACCGCTGGCACTGGCGGGCGTCTACCTCTTGCTTCAAAAGAAGGAGTACCTGAAGGGTGGTGTTGTCTTTATGTTGGCCATGAGTTTAAACATTATGGCTAACCACTTCCAGATGACGTATTACTTCGGTATTGGTATGATCTTTTTTATGCTGGCATACCTGCCTTTTGCCTCGATCAAGGGGGAGATTGTCCCATTCTTTAAATCTGGAGCGGTGTTACTGGTAGCGGGCCTGCTCGCGGTGGGGCCATCATTCTCAAAAATATACACTACAATGGAATATGCTGAGTCGACCATGAGGGGCGATTCGGATCTTAAACGGGAACGTAGAGCAGAACAGGAAAAACTCGGTACTTCGGAGGAAGGTGCCACTGGACTAGCCTGGGATTACGCCATGATGTGGAGTTATGAGCCAATCGACTTGCTCGGAACCATGATTCCCGGAGTAGCGGGTGGTAGTAGCGGCGAGAAGATTTCCAGCGACTATGAAATTGCAAAGTATTATCCTAAAAGTAGAAAGGCGATTCGAGCCCCGCTGTATTGGGGTGGCGCCGACTCTACAGCAGGACCCGCCTATTTCGGTGTAGTGGTGTGCCTCCTGTTGGTCATAGGTTTATTTATGATGCCTAATACAGGATGGAAAATTGGTCTGATAGTGGCCATGCTGATCATTACGTTCTTGTCTATGGGGCGATACTTCGAGGCGTTTAACCGACTGTTTTTCGAGCACTTTCCTAAGTATTACAGCTTTAGGGCACATAGCTCGGCCATCGGTGTTGTAGCCGCCTTCTTTCCTATCATAGCAATGGTAGGAATGGCTCTGTTTTTAAACTCCGATAAGTCGGCCTCGGAAAAGCAGCGTATTCTGCTGATTTCTGTCGGAATTGTTGGTGGAATCTCCCTCATCGTTGCATTAATGGGGGGCTCACTCTTTAGCATGACACACTTCAAGGATGAAGTGTTCCTGGTGCAATATTTCAACAACGATCAGGCACGATACGATCAGTTTATGGATGCACTTCAGGATAGCAGGGTGCAATACATGCAAAGCAGTGCGTGGAAAGCAGTTTTGTTTGTTCTGTTAGCTGCCGCAGTTTTGTGGATGTCGATAAAGGCAAAGCTTAAAAAGGAGTATGTGATAATTGGTTTAGGAGCATTGATTCTGATCGATTTGGTTTCAACCGACCAGAAATATCTATCGTCCGAAGAGTTTATCTCACGAAAGAAACAAGAAAGACCGTTTACGATGAGACCTGTCGATCAGCAGATAATTCAGGCTGAACCGAACGGACGTGGGTACTATCGTGTTTTAGACCTGTCTATTCCAACATTTAGCTCTGCGAGCGCAAGTTATTTCCACAATACAGTTGGGGGATATAGTGCTGTAAAAATGTCGAGAATTCAGGATGTGATTGATACCATGTTTGCTGGCAACATCTCGCAACAGGTGCTCGATATGTTCAATACCAAATACATTGTTACCCAACAGATGAAACTGTTCCCAAATCAAACTGCCTTGGGTACAGCCTGGTATGTAGACAGTTTTGAGCGCGTAGAAACGGCAACCGATGAATTGCAGTCGTTAAGAACATTCAACCCTGGTTCCACCGCAATTATTCACACCGAGGATTTCAAAGACTATACAGCCGATCTGAAGAATCAGGCCCCATCCGGAAATCGAAGTATCGACTTAACCCAGTATGAGCCTAACCGATTGGTTTATAAAAGCAATTCACCGAACGATGGTTTTGCCGTATTCTCTGAGGTTTGGTATGGGCCGGATAAGGGATGGAAGGTATATGTAGACGGCGATGAGCAGGAACACATTCGGGTAAATTATTTGCTACGAGGAATGAAGGTACCATCAGGCGAACACGAAATTGTGTTTGAGTTCAAACCTCAAACCTATGCTACGGGAGAGCGGGTTTCCATGATCAGCTCCATTTTGATCCTGTTGTTACTCGGTGGATGGTTATTTAAAGAGATTAAACCTTATTTATAAATAGGCATTTATCAATACAGAACTCAACATAGTGGGTGTTATTCCCGCCCGTGGTGGGAGTAAGCGCGTACCGCGTAAGAACCTTAAACTGCTCAATGGGAAACCACTGATTATGTATACCATTGAACAAGCATTGAAGTGCAATCGTTTGAATCATGTCTTTGTCTCTACCGACGATGATGAGATAGCTGAGGTTGCGCGAGCAGCAGGAGCGAAAGTCCCCTTTATGAGGCCAAAAGAATTGGCTCAGGACAAATCTTCTGACTTTGAGGTGTTTGACCACTTTGTACAAACGATGCAGGCGGATCACAACATTGATATTGACGTTTTAGTGAACCTTAGGCCAACCAGCCCCTTTCGCCTACCAGAAGATATTGATACAGTAATTGATCTTTTGATCCAACAAAATGCCGACTCAGTTCGTACTGTATGTAGAAGCGAAGGAATTTATCATCCATATTGGATGTATACGAAGGAAAATTCGGGCGCAGCTTCTTCATTTTTGCCTGGCATATCGGTAAAAGAATATTACCAAAGCCAATTGCTGCCTCCCGTTTACAGATTAAACGGAATGGTTGATGCAATTCGGACGGGCGTGATGAAAGAAGGTGACCTCTACGGGACGAACATGTACTTGCATGAAACGCCGGAAAATAGAGCGGTAGACATAGACACAATGGAAGATTTTGAGTTTGCAGAATTCCTAATGAAGAAGCGGAATGTTTAGTAAAGAGATACGAATTGGTAGCAGAACAATAAGTGAAACCGAGCCGTGTTACGTAATTGCGGAAGCTGGTGTTAATCACAATGGTAGTCGGGAGCTGGCATTGAGTCTTGTTCGCAAAGCAAAGGAGATAGGTGTAGACTGCGTGAAGTTTCAGACGTTCAAAGCAGATCAGATCGTGACGCGCGATGCACCCAAAGCCGATTATCAGCTAAAATTAACGCCACAGGCAGAAAGCCAATACGATATGTTAAAGGCGTTGGAGCTGGAGTTGGAGGATTACGAAGCGATTGTAGACCTCTGCAATGAATTGGATATTCAGTTTCTTTCAACGCCTTATTCCAAAAGTGATGTAGACTTTCTAAACGGTTTGAATGTGGATGGATTTAAGATTGCATCCGGTCAGATCATAGAACTGGACTTTCTCCGATACGTGGCAGCAACCGGAAAGCCAATTATTCTGTCAACCGGAATGGCAACACTGGCCGAAATAGATGAAGCCGCCAAAGCCATAAGAGACTGTGGTAACGACAAGTTAATTGTGTTACAGTGCACCACGAACTATCCCTCGTCGGAGGAGGAGGCGAATCTACTGGCCATGAATCGCATTGGGAAAATGCTGGAAGTACTCGTTGGTTACTCCGACCACATACCGGATAACTACACCTGTTATGCCTCCGTTGCACTTGGAGCGCGCGTAGTGGAAAAGCACTTTACACTGGACAACGACATGCCTGGACCCGACCATAAAGCGTCTTTGAATCCAGAAAAGTTCCAGGAGTTGGTTGAAGGTATTCGCAAGGTAGAAGCATCCTTGGGGAATGGTGTGAAGATCCCAACATCCATTGAACTGTCCAATGCACGGAATATGCGAAGAAGCATTGTGCTCAATAAAGATCTTAAGGCAGGTGACATACTCACCGCTGATGATTTGATTATGAAAAGACCTGCTACCGGAATGCCACCGAAAATGTTGGATAGGGTAATTGGGCTTAAGTTGATTGAAGACCTTTCAGAAAATACGCAGTTGCATGAACGACATCTTGAATGGTAGGATTGAGGTTGTTTCGATAGATTCCAGTAACGCAGAGGGAATCACCGAGTTTCTTGAAATTGCTAAGACAGCAAAGGCGTCTTTTCGATATTTCGAATCCCGGCCCCTGACCATCATTGAACATCATAAGGCAACTTATTTGGTGCGCCTGGATAACCAGTACGTTGGATATGGGCATCTGGATTATGAAAACGAAATTGTGTGGCTGGGAATAGCCATTGCAGACGACTATCAAGGTTTAGGGTTGGCTAAGGTGATTATGAGCACTTTGGTGAGCACCGCAAAACTGCAAAAGCTCAGGCAGATTCGATTAAGTGTTGATCAGGATAATATACGAGCCATTAAACTGTACGATGACTTCGGGTTTAAGGTGGTGAAAAAAAGTGGCGATATTCAATTCATGGAGAAAGAGCTATGATTTATGTAAGTTCATTAGCGTTTGGCAAAAGAACCGTTAAAGAAATCTCGGATCTTGCAATCGGGCAAAAGCTGAATCTGGAGTTTAGCTCATCGTTGCCTTACAGTTCAGAAAATGAAGAGGTGTTTTTTGCCCATACGGGAGAAAAGCGTATCCATAACTACTTTCCGGCACCGGAAGACCCCTTTGTTCTAAATCTGGCTTCGGGGAACGACGAGATTCGCAACCGAACCATTGATCATTGCATGAAGGCAATGGATATGACGGCTCGGGCCGGTACAAGGTACTTCTCTGTGCACGCGGGATTTTGTATTGACCCACAACCCGGAGAATTGGGGCGACCCTTAAATACATCAGTTGATTTTGATCGAACCCGTCATTGGAAACTTTTCCTGTCTTCTGTGCGTCTATTACTCAAGCGGGCGGTAGAATTGGATCTGGAATTGTACATCGAGAATAACGTTCTGGCCGGATTTAACTACACCAATAACATAAACGCACTATTTTGTTGTGATTCAATGGAAATGGAGAGTCTCATAAGTCAGATAGGCCACCCACGATTAGGCATTTTGCTTGATACCGCGCACTTAAAAGTGTCGGCCAATACATTGAATTTTGATTTGGACCAGGCTGTGCAAACGGTTATGCCGTATGTAAAAGTAATTCACCACAGCGATAATGATGGATTAACGGATACGAATCAGCCGTTCGACGAAGCATATTGGTTCTTATCTCATATGTCCGATTTTGAGCGGGTAGATCACGTAATTGAAGTGAGGAACATTGATAGCGCTACGATCAAACAAATGAGTGACCTGCTTCGTATTAACATGAGTAAATAGAAGATGATAAACGAAATTAGTATACCCACAGGCAGCACCATACAGGAGGCTTTGGTGAACATAAACGCCAACACGCTTGGCATGACTTTCGTTGTGAGCAACGACAATAAACTAATTGGTATGGTTACCGATGGGGATATACGGAGAGGGCTTATTGATGGCTCTAATGTCAACGATGAAGTAAACTCCATCATGAATACAAGTTTTACGAGTTTACATATCAAATCGGATAACGTAGAAATACTGAAGCATCTAAGCGAACGTATTCGGGTCATTCCTTTGGTGGGCGATCAGGGCGAATTACTGGATTACGCCAGTCATCGCAAACTGCGTCGCGTGTCGTTGGTTTCTCCTCAGTTCGACGAAGCAGAATTGAGTAACGTCATCCAATGCGTAAAGACAGGATGGGTGTCGTCTCAGGGTAAGTTTGTCCGGGAATTCGAACAACAGTTCAGGACGTACTGCAAAAGACCGGTGGCTCTTGCAACGAGCAACGGTACAGTAGCACTTCACCTGGCCATTGAAGCCCTGGGAATTGGCGAGGGCGATGAAGTATTAGTACCCGACTTAACCTTTGCTGCTTCTGCAAATTCGGTTTTGTACGCGGGTGCCCGGCCCATCTTAGTTGATGTGGAGCGCAATAGCTTAATGATTGACATTGAAAAAGCAGAACGCGCAATAACGCCACGAACCAAGGCGATTATGCCAGTTCATCTATATGGTCAGATCGCGGATATGGACAAAGTGATGGCTTTTGCTAAAAAACACAACCTATTCGTAATCGAAGACTGTGCAGAAGCATTAGGAAGTACATATAAAGGCCAGCCGGTTGGGAGCTTTGGAGATGCGGGATCGTTCAGTTTTTTTGGGAACAAAATCATAACAACCGGCGAAGGTGGTATGGTAGTTTTTAAGTCTGAAGAAGTAGGGGAGATGGCAGCGGTGTTGCGCGACCATGGAATGGATAAGACGAAACGCTATTGGCACAACCACATTGGATTCAACTACAGAATGACAAATCTTCAGGGTGCTCTTGGTACAGCGCAAATGGAAAAGCTCGAACATTTTGTGGCGGGTAAGCGTAATGTAGCCAGTTATTACGATGAGGCCTTTAAGTCGGTTAATGAGATCGAAACACCTTACATAAACCCGGATGTGGAGAACTGTTATTGGATGTATAACATCATACTTTCGGAGTCGTGCAAAGTCGATAGGGATGAGGTAATGAACAAACTGGTGAAGACAGGCATCGAATGTCGCCCAATGTTCTATCCGTTAAGTGATATGCCGGTTTATGCGGATTATTGCACCACAGATATCACAGAATCTAAGATTGTGGCTGCTCGAGGTATTAGCTTACCTTCATCACCAACCCTCACTGAGCCTGAACTCGATTTTGTGATTCAAAACGTTCGATGGGCTGTTCAGGGTGAAGAGGCCAACAGTTAGTATTGGGTGGTTAAGCGTTGCTCAATGGAAGTAACGATACGTTCATGAGCCAGGCCATCGTTTTTGTAAAAGAATTGAGCCGTAAACGTATCATGAGCAACGGTGTCAACATCTAGAGGTGGGCTGTGTTGGAATATTGCAACTAGCTTATCGCGATTTGTAATTTGATGACCAACTCCCTTTTTTACCCAAGACATGAGGTCCTGCTCCAGATAGTCCAAAACCAGCAGAGGTTTGTTGTAGGGTACAAATTCCGAACCGACTGTAGAGTAACTCGTAATTAACATATGTGCACGCTCAAAGTGCGTTTTAAGGTCCGATTCCCGATCAATTATGAAATGCGAAAGTCCTACCTCCGACGCAATGGCATTAAAATAGGAGTCGTCCTTTTCCCTCGGATGTGGCCGAAGAACCAGACAAAAGTCAGCTGCGGCCCCTTTTAACGCGTACATCACATCCTTTACATGTTGCTTTCTCAACTGGCTGTCGGGTATGGGCTGTGTAGCGTAAACAACAATCTTCTGATCACGGGGTAGCTTAGGGTGAACCTTTCGTACATTGGTGACGGGTTCTATCCGTCCGGTGGTAATAACAGCGTCCTGGGCATAACCACCGTCTGATATCAACAAATCGGAGTAGTAGTTACCCCACGTAAACGTTGCATTGCAAAGCAAAGGGCGGTTGTTATATCGGCCAAACATATACGATTGATGCAGCTCGTCGATGTTGCCATGTTGAAGGCCAAATGACTTTACTCCACAGGCCCATGCTGCGTATTGAATCACCTTGTGCTGGGGACTATTCTCATCACTCATGATTACAGCCTTGATGTTCGACCTTTTGAAAAACCTTAACATGCTCTTAAACTTGAGAAAGTAGAGCATAAGACTCAGTTTGTTCGATCTCAGGTGACCCAGTACAAATTGAGATACGGTGTCGTTTTGAGCGGAATTCTGAAGTGTGTCTAACAATTTCGAGAAGGCCTTAGTAAAGGTGCGCAGATGCATCGGAAAAGTCAACCTGCTGAGGTATTGTATAAAGATATGGTCGGTGTTAAATCCGAGTTTCGTGTTAATTGAGTCCTTGTCTAGACGGGCCTTTTTGTCAAACAATGGCCTTGAAATGATTCTGTTGTAGGACTTTTCCAATTGTCCCATGCGTTGGTCTTTCCCATCTACTTGATCAACCAGCTTGGAGAAGAGTACGACGTCGGTATCTGGTGGTTTTCTGAACCGCATCCGGGCCAGCATAATCACGAATTCCCGCATGAGTTTTTTGACGCCTCCAGTGTTTTTGGGCGTGGCCTTTGGTCCATCAATAAGTTGGGTTTTATTCTTAAACCGATTTAATATCCAATGGTCCGATGTTAGTACTATTCCGTCGGGTTCTACCGTAAGAAAGTTCTCAATGTATTGAGCTCTCAATCGTATTTCGCGGTAGTTGAAGTACATTCTGAATTGTTCAAGAAACCACAGGTTGAATTGCTGCGAATTCTCCCATTCCATAAAAACCGAGCTATGTGCATTGTAAAAATCGACAATCTCTTCATGCGCAATGCGGTAGACTTCCAGTTTTTGCTTGTTTTTGACCGTTACCGGTAAGGCGTTTGTTATTGCCTTATTGGTTTCAGCAACGTAGATCTTTGCATTTGATGGAATGTCAAAATCTCCAATTGTGTCCAGGTAGTATGCGTTTTCTTTTTTACTCAACCTTAATGTTGTACAGGCATCAAATTTAAGCGTTTACAGGCAAGCTTCTGTCTGAACTCAAAAAAGGAGGTTATTTGCAATTCTTATTGTTGCTCGGCTTCCATTTTTGTGGTTTATTGCAGAGCAGTTACCCAAGGTTTAGAACAGATTCAATTATGCGGAAAAAGGTACTAATTGTTGCATATTATTGGCCACCAAGTGGTGGTGGAGGAGTTCAACGTTGGGTGAAATTCGTAAAATATCTCAGACAGTTTGGTTGGGAGCCAATCGTTTATGTTCCGGAGAACGCAGATTATCCTCAACACGATGAAGAACTCGAGCGCGATATACCCCAAGGGGTAAAGGTGGTAAAGGGAAGAATATGGGAACCCTATGATATTTACCGTTCGTTGGTGGGGAAGCGTGATGGGAAACCTCAAATGGGAAGCGTTACAGGGAGTAAGGGATTGATGAGCAAATTGCTGTTCTGGGTTCGTGGCAACTTCTTTATTCCGGATGCCAAGGTTTTTTGGGTAAAACCGAGTGTCAAGAGAGTTAAGAATGTTGTAAAACACGAGCAGGTGGATGCTGTAATAACTACCGGACCGCCGCACAGCGTGCATCTGATTGGTTATCATCTAAAAAGGAAACTGGACCTCGCCTGGGTGGCCGACTTTAGAGACCCATGGATGCACCTCGACAACATGGAAGAATTTGGTATGTCGGGAATTGCCTTAAGAAAACAACGTGCCTGGCAAAAACGCGTGGTAAGTACCTGCGATCGCCTGATCACCCTAACCAATCACGAGAAGGAATCCAATGTGGCCAATAAAGCTGCAGATAAAATTGCAATCATTCCAAACGGATATGATGAAAGTGACTTTGAAAGCATCGAATCGGCCGATACCAACAAATTTATACTTGGGCACTATGGTACTGCCGGTGCTGATCGCAACCACCCGGTATTGTACCAAGCACTTCAGGAATTGGTTCAGGAGAATGAAGCCTTTGAAGAACACTTGTTGCTTCGTTATGCCGGTCCTACACATGAAGTTATTCTCAACGATATTCGTAAGGCGGGTTTGGAAAACAATTTCGAATACATACCCTATTTGGAACACAAGCAAGCCTTAATTAACATGAAACAGTGTAGCGCATTGCTATTACTTATCAATAACAACCGTACGGCAAAAAGCCGACTCACGGGCAAGATATTCGAATATCTCGCAATGAACGTGCCTATACTGGGTATTGGAGCGAAAGAGGGAGAAGCTGATCAGGTGATTCAAAAAACAGAGAGTGGCGCCATGTTTGAAGCCGAGGATCTTGAACAGATGAAGGCATTTATAAGCGATCGCTTCTCAGATTTTCTGAACGGAAAACGCATCAGCGAAACCAACAGCATGAAACAGAGCTATACACGAGAGAATCTGACTCGTGCACTGGCCGATCTTCTCGATAGTCTTTAAGTTTTACTCCTGAATATTGATTATAAAAGATGCCGACGGATAGAACTTGCAAAGTTCGGTGCTGATGAAATGGGGATTTTCTTTTAACCATTGGTTGAAAGCTCCTCTTTCACCTTTGTTAGGATGTCCGCGGTAGTAAAAGTAATCATCAAAAATGAGTACCGTTCCATCTTGAATCAACGGCGTAATAAAACCAAAAACATCGCGAGTCGATTCATAAAGGTCACAGTCAATGTGGATGATGGACGCCGGGCGCATGTTCAAATCTTTTATGAGTTCAGGTTTCAACGACTCATTGTAGAAGCCCTTTACAGTAGTTACCTGAGAAACAGGAACACCGCCACTTTTTAGATTGCCCAGGAACTCGGCTTCGGGATAACTCATTACACCAGACCCCTTCCAGTGCTGTGGTATATCTGACTGATCAACACCTTTAACCGGTAATCCCTCAAACGAGTCGAATGCGAAGTAATGCATGCGTTGTTTACCAAATTCACTAGTGCCATTTTTTGCCAGTCGTTTGATATGTTTTTGGTAGAGTTTAGAGGCCGTGATAAATGACTTGCCTTTGAAAACACCAAATTCGTAATAATCGCCAATTATATCATTTGCTGAGATAAAAGCTGTTGCGACCAACAGGTTGTTCTTTTTGTCAAGAAACTTTTGTGGCTTCTTTCTCAGTAAGTCTCGAAGTATTCTCTTAATCATAGGGAGCTTATCGTTTTAATAACCTCATCTTGTGCCTGTTTGGTTATTTCAGGGTACAAGGGTAAGGATAAGATTTGGTTTTGAAACTCACTTGCCACCGGAAACCGGTTTGCGAGTTCGTTTATGTTAGCATTTCCTGCATATGGCTTGAGTAGGGGCAATGAAACCGGATAGTGAATACCATACGCGATCTTATTTTCTGACAAAGCAGAAATAAGCTCAGCCCTTCTTGACGACTTGATCACAAAAAGGTGATAAGCGGAAGCTGAGTATTCAGGTAGTTCGAGGCATTTAACATCGGTGTGGTTAATATGTTCTCGATAGTATGCGGCTTTCTCTTGTCGCAATTTGGTCCAATCCCTGATGTACTTAAGTTTAACCGAAAGAATTGCTGCCTGAATGCCATCCATCCGGCTGTTTCTTCCTTCAGATATGTGATTGTGTTTCTGACCTAGTTGGCCGTGGTTCGCAATTACTCGACACAACTGGGCCAGGTCGTCGTCGTTGGTAATAATAGAACCTGCATCGCCGTATGCCCCAAGATTTTTTCCAGGGTAATAGCTGTAGGTCGAAACTGTACCAAAGGTGCCTACTGTTTTACCTTTATAGGTGGCCCCATGTGCTTGCGCACAGTCCTCCAAAACAAACAGACCCCGGTTATTGGCAATGGCCATAATCTCATCCATTTCGCATGGGTTGCCATACAGGTGAACAACTACAATGCCTTTGGTTTTGTTAGTAATAGCTGCTTCAATTTTTGTTTCATCCAGTACCCCGGTAGAGCTGTTAATGTCAACAAAAATGGGTGTGCCACCGCAGGTGCTGATGGCTTCTGAACTGGCAATCCAACTCATTGCCGGCACCAAAACCTCATCACCGGGCCCCACTCCAAGTGCCTGAAGCGCAATCTCGATAGCGTCGGTGCCATTGGCGCACGCAATTGTGTGGTTAATTCCAATGTAAGAATTGAAGCCAGACTCAAATGCCTGGATGTATTTGTTCTTTCCGGTTCCTATAAACGCATTGTCCGCTATTACAGAGCTAATAGCGTTGTCAATTTCGGGTTTGATGGCCTGGTATTGTGCCGATAAGTCTACAAAAGGTATCATAATAGTATTCCTCTTAGCTCGCGAATGTCTTGAATGTGGTGATTGGGTTCAACAGCCTGTATACGCTCCATGCTGCGTATTCCTGAATTTACTCCTATAGTGTTCAGTCCGAGGTTTTTACCGGCGAGAATGTCGGTTTCGGTATCGCCAATGATCCAACTCGGCAGGGGAGGTTTGTTGTCAAAATGGGCATTGATCAAATTGTATTTAATTTTCCAGCGAGGATCAATCTTTTCTCCAGAGCTTAGGATGGTCTCAAAGTGTTTGAGTACGTCAAGATTGTTAAGTTCATCCATAAGTTCGGTGCGTGAACCTCTCAGTGTAACCAAAATCAAGGTGTTGTTTTCCGATAATTCAGTCAAAATAGACTGGGCGTCGGGTTGAAGTTCATCAAAGCGAATGAAGTCTTTGGTTTCAATCAACTCGTTCCGCTTAGTCCTGTATTGCTCCAAAACATGCTCGGCGCCAGACAGACCAAGAATGTTTGGCACTGGTTCCTTTTTCCGTTTCAGTGTCCAATACGCATCTTTATCGATCGGTTCAAATCCTAATTCGGTTAGAACATGCCTGTACACCTGGTAGTATTTCTCAGAAACGTCTAGAATTGGACCGTCGAGGTCAAAGAAAATATAGGGTTTAGTGGCTGTCATCATTAAAAATTTCTTCCCAATAACGCGTCATCGTTACACCAACTCGAACGCTGTATTCATTTTTGTCGATTGGCCGGCTTAACGCTTCTTTTACCATTAGTTCCGGAATATTAGCTCCTGCATGTGTGGTGAGCATAAGCCCACCGGCGGCAAATCGAGGGTTTAACTCGATAAAAAAGAGCTGGTTTTGATCGTTTTCAATAAATTGGATGTTGCAAACCCCAACGATGCCAATTTTTTTGCAGATTTGAGTCACCGCTGTCCTAAACCGATCAGGGTTGTGGTTGATTGACTTAACAACCTGCCCGGCCTTTACCGACATGCGCTCGCGAACGGAAATTACCTTTACCTCACTCGAGCGATTGCAGAAAACATCAACCGTAAATTCTTTACCCTCTATACACTCCTGGCATATCTGGGTTTCTTCATCCTCATAGTATTTTGATATAACCTCAAGCTCGCCCGAGATCAATACACCAGAACTCGAACTGCCTGTATTTGGTTTAACAACCAATTTATGAGTAAGCTCTGTTGCAGCCTGAATGTCATTGCGGGAAAAGGCTTTTGGTACCTGGATGCCAAGGTCTTGAACCAATTGGTTCATACGTTTTTTGTGGTTACACGTCGATATGGCTTCGAACGAAGAGAGCATCGTTGTAAGGCCAATAGACTCCAGGAGGTCCTGGTTCGCTGCAATGAACTCAAGTTCACGAGAATACGTAGGGAGAAAAAGATCGAACTGATATTTTTCCTGTAGCTCCTTTAAGGCGTTGAGATAATGCTCGGTATCCTTGAAGGGCGGAACTAATGTATAAGAATCTGCCAAAAACAAACCAGGTGCCAATGCATCACAGTCTATGGCATGAATGTAGTAACTATGGTCGGAGTAGTTCTTTAACGACTTAATGATGTTGATGGAGGATGCCGTTCCGGCACTACCAACTAATATGCGTGTTTCGTTGCTCACCCCTGGTAAATTTTGTCGATTGCCCGAATGGTCTTTAAACCTTCTGCACCTTCTACAATACCGTTTCTCTTCTCTGCAAAGTTTTCCATCAGTTCGTGAACCAGCTTGTCGTGGTTTGAACTAGAACCTTTGTACTTTCCATAGTTATTGGGTTTGTCGGAGAATTCTATGTCTTCTGGTAGCGGATAGGACTGAACATCCCAGAATTCGATCTTATTGAGGTATTTACCTCCTATCTTAATTGTGCCTTTTTCTCCAATTATGGTGATGCTGCCTTCGTAGTTTTTGTTGTAAACAGCAGTAGACCATAGTAAAGAGCCAATTACACCAGACGTAAATCTCAGCGCGCTTACGCCACAGTCTTCAAATTCAATATCGTGATGGAGTGTTCCTCTAACCGTTTTGGCTTCTTCCAGTTCGCCAAACCACCAAACCAACAGGTCGAGAAAATGGCTGGCTTGTGTATGAAGTGCGCCTCCTTCAAGGTCGAGTTTACCTTTCCAGTCGGAATTGCTGTAATATTCTTTATGACGGTTCCACATTACGTTGCATTGAACCATGTATACTTTTCCAAGCTTACCATCGTCTAAGGCGTCTTTGGCCAGTTTAATCGGAATGTTGAATCGATTTTGTTTGACCACGTAAAGCTTTACACCTTCCTGCTCGGCAACCTCAATCATCTTGTTGGAGTCATCAACAGACAGGGCCATTGGCTTCTCAACAAGAATGTGTTTTTTGTGCTTTGCAGCTTGCATGGCCATTTCAGCGTGCAGGCCATGTGGGGTAGCAATACTCACTATTTCGCAACCCGAATCGCGTAACATTTCCTCGTAATTCTGATAGTAGGGGATGCCACCATAAAGCTCGGATTGCTCCTTGCATCTGTCCAGATCTATATCGCAAATTGCTACTAATTCAGCATTTGGTTCTGCATCTATCACGGCAATGTGTCGCTTGCCGATATGCCCTATTCCTACAATTGCAAATTTCATGAAATTTTCTGCCGATTTTAAAGGTCAAAAGTACTTAAAAGGGATTGATAATCAGTCATGATATTGCCAATTAAGCAGCTTTGGTCGCAGGAAGCAAACTGTTGAAATATAATTTTACCAGAGCTTTGTAATAAGTGTTTACTTTGACGTTAGATAAAGTTAAAAGAGAAGAGGCAGTTGGGCGTTATTCGAAGACAATCACTGAAGTTTACCGTTGTAAACTTTGCAGGCACCATTCTGGGTGCGCTGAGTGTGTTATTTATATATCCACTTGACGACCACATATACGGATATGCCAACTATCTGTATGCCACGGCTTCGTTACTCATTCCGTTGGCGGGCTTGGGTATCAATGGAGCCGCGGTAAGGTTCTTTAGAGAGTTTAAGAACGACGACGATAACAATGGCTTTGTAAGCCTCATTTTAATGCTAACGGTTGGCTTAAACCTCCTGTTCGTCATTGGTTTTTGGTTGTTTCACGGTTCTTTTTATGCCTTGCTCGACCTGTTAAACATGGATGTTTCCCTGGTGAGTAAGAATCAGGCTATCATTTTGGTTTTGGTGTTCTTGCTCAACCTTGTTCTGGTCATATCAGCCATGATTACCAATTACAGACGTATTGTTGTCCCGGCTATTATCCAAACCCTGGGTTACAAGATTTACCTTCCCATAGCCTTTTTGTTGTGTTATTTCGGATATGTAAACATTGAACAATTTGCACACCTGATCCCACTTTTTTACGCCGGATCCTTCGTGTTGCTTGTTTTTTATCTTTACAAGCTTGGCGGACTTAAACTCACCTGGCGTCCGAAATTCTTTCGAACAAAGATTCGGTCTATGTTGAACTACATGATGTACACAGGCCTCAGTAGCCTTGGTAGTCGATTGATTTATCGCATCGATTCGGTAATGGTGTCCCTTATCGTTGGTTTGACGTCAAACGGCTTGTACAACCGGATTTTTTTTATGGCTAATGTGGTGGCCATACCTACAAACTCCATTCATCAAATTGCAAACCCCATTATTTCGGAGCATATCCAGAAAGAAAACTGGCACGAAGTGTCAGAGTTGTATCGCAAGTCATCCACCAACCTCTTTCTCATTGGTGCTTACTTGTTCGTTTGTCTTACTTTTTGTTTGCCGGAGGTGTTCAGTTTTGCCCCAAACCCCGAGGCCTACCAGGGTGCTATGGCGATCTTTTTGTTCCTTGGAGCTTCCAGATTGGTAGAGATGCTTTCTGGGTTAAACGCTGCGATTATTAATTTTTCACAGTACTACCGGTACAACCTGTTGTTTACGTTGATATTGGGTGGAGTCAATATTGTATTGAACTATTACCTAATCAATGACTACGGTGTGGTGGGTGCGGCAATGGCCAGCTTCTTTTCCTTAGCACTGTTTAACCTAATGAAGTACTTGTTTGTTCTGATTAAACTGGGTATTCAACCCTTTGATGCTTCAACACTAAAGATTGCCATCTTGTTTGGTGGGTCTTACCTTCTGTTAAGCTTCTTTCATCTCAACCTGCATCCTATTATTAACATAACAGCATATGGCGGAATAATCAGTTTGGTGGCCGTGTTAGGCGTACTGTATTGGAATATATCGGAAGACGCACGGAGTTTGCTGGTAAAATACATGAATAAACTGGGCCTTAGGGTTTCCTAAACCACACTGTTAATATTGTGGCCATATTGGTGGAAACAGCCTGTGCTTAGGTAATGAATTTAATTACATTTGCTCCCTAAATTGAAAAGGAATGTTTAACGTGATCATTTTCGGCCCTCCTGGGGCAGGTAAAGGCACACAGAGCGCTATGCTGCTCGAGAAGTACGAATTGGTACATCTAAGCACGGGTGATGTCTTTCGTTCAAATATCAAAGGCGAAACCGAACTTGGCATCTTAGCAAAATCATACATCGATAAAGGTCAGTTGGTACCTGATGAAGTAACCATCGCCATGGTAGAGGATTTTCTTAAAACCCGACCGGATGCGAAAGGCTTCATTTTTGATGGTTTCCCAAGAACCATTTCTCAGGGTGAGGCATTGGATACAATATTATCTAACCTTAATACAACCATCGACACGGTTTTGGCCTTAGAGGTGGAAGAAGACGAATTAGTGAAGCGCTTGTTGGAAAGAGGAAAACAATCCGGACGTGTGGACGACCAAAGTGAAGAAACCATCCGAAATCGGTTTGGAGAATACAACAACAAAACGGAGCCGTTGCTTGCATATTACGAGAAGCAGGACAAACTCAGTCGTGTGCATGGCATGGGGCAGATCGATGAGATCTTTGCACGGCTGTGTGAAGCGATCGACAAAAAAGCATAAGCATGGCAAATCCCAACTTTATCGACTATGTGAAAATTTCGTGCCGTTCTGGTGCCGGAGGGTCGGGGAGTTGGTCGTTGTTTCGCGACAAGTTTAACAGTAAGGGTGGCCCGGATGGAGGTGATGGAGGCGATGGCGGGTCCGTCATACTCAAAGGAAATGCGCAGTTGTGGACACTGCTACACCTTAAATACAAGAAGCACGTTATTTGCGAAAACGGAGTAAACGGTGGTAAAGGCCGGAAGACTGGCAAAAAAGGCGCCGACCAAATTTTGGAGGTGCCCCTCGGAACCGTGGCAAAGGATGCGGAAACGGGTGAAGTTCTGTTTGAAATAACCGAAGATGGCCAAACGAATGTATTGCTCGCCGGGGGAAGAGGAGGCCTTGGAAATTGGAATTTTAAGTCCGCAACCAATCAAACACCTCGTTATGCTCAACCCGGTGAAGATGGGCAAGAGTCGTGGCGTATTTTGGAACTAAAGGTTCTGGCGGATGTAGGACTTGTAGGGTTTCCTAATGCCGGTAAGTCTACACTATTATCTGTGGTTTCTGCTGCCAAGCCGGCTATCGCTGATTATCCGTTTACCACATTGGTGCCCAACCTGGGCATCGTAAAGTATCGCGACTATCAATCGTTTGTGATGGCGGATATTCCTGGAATTATAGAAGGGGCTAGCGAAGGGAAGGGCTTAGGTCATCGGTTTCTGCGGCACATCGAGCGGAACTCGGTGCTCTTATTCCTGATACCTGCTGACAGCGACAACATCATAAAGGAATACGAGGTCTTGGTTAAGGAGTTGGAACAATACAACAAAGAGATGTTGTTTAAGGACCGGATACTGGCTATAAGCAAGAGCGACATGCTTGACGAAGAGCTAACGGAGGAACTTCGAAACGAACTGCCTGAAAACGTACAGACAATCTTTATATCGTCCGTTACCGGTCAAAACATCCAGACGCTCAAAGACGCCCTCTGGAAACATCTGAATAAATAAATCTATTCTTCGGGGTCGGTCAGCGAACCTAACACAACCTCAAGACCATCAATTTCTGAAGAGACAGGGATCTGACAACTCAATCGGCTACCGTCAATGTCCAATACAAATGCTTCGTCGAGCATATCTTCTTCGTCTTCTGACATTTCGGGCAGTGGATGGTCACTTTTTACACAGATGTTGCAAGTAGCGCACATTGCCATTCCACCGCAAGTAGCTTTTACAGGAAGCTCGTTTGCCTTCATGGCTTCCATTAAGTTAAGCCCCATGTCGGTTGGAGCCTGAATCTCGTGTCGAACGCCTTTTAGGTCGGTTACGTAAAGGGTGATAAAATCTTCCATGACCTAGAAACTGTTAACGCCGCTTACCGTGGTATATTTCAGAACCAGGTTTTTGTCGGGATGGATGCGTTTGTAAGCCGACTGAACCATTAGCGTTGCTTCGTGGAAACCACATAGAATCAATCGCAGTTTGCCCTCATAATCATTGATATCGCCAATGGCGTAGATGCCCGGAACATTTGTGCTGTAGTCAAGTGTATTAACCGAAATAGACTCGCGGTTCAAATCAAGTCCCCATTCCTTAAGTGGTCCAAGCTTTGGAGAAAGACCAAAGAGAGGAATAAAGTAGTCTGTTGTACGATCTATTGAGGTCTTTTCCACCTTGTCGCTGATGGTAACCGTTGACAGTGTATCGTCGCCAGCCAGGTGCGAAACTTCCGAGTTGATATGTAGATGAATCTTTCCTTGTTCAGCCAAATGTTGCACTTTTTCAACACTGTCGAGAGCACCACGGAACTTGGTTCGTCTATGAACCAATGTGACTTCAGATGCTACTTCAGCCAGGAATATGGTCCAGTCAAGCGCCGAATCTCCGCCGCCGGCGATTACCACCTTTTTATCCCGAAACTTTTCGGGGTCCTTAATGATGTAATCAACTCCGAAGTCCTCAAACTTCGCCAGGTTTTCAAGTTCCGGTTTGCGTGGTTCGAAACACCCCAGCCCGCCTGCAATGGCTATTACCGGAGCTTTGTGCTTTGTACCTCTGTTCGTGGTAACGATAAACGTATCGTCTTCTAATCGTTCAATGGTTTCTGCACGTTCACCCAGGGTAAAGCCCGGATTAAACGGAGCGCCTTGTTCAATGAGGTTGTTTACAAGTTCGCCAGCCAGGATAGATGGAAAGCCAGGAACGTCGTAAATCGGTTTTTTAGGATAGATTTCCGCAAGCTGACCTCCCGGTTGAGGAAGTGAATCAATCAAATGACAGCGTAGCTTGATTAAGCCCGCTTCAAACACGGTAAATAAGCCACAGGGCCCGGCCCCAATAATCAGAATGTCAGTTTCTATCATGTCTGTAAATAAACGGCTGCAAAGATAACATTTCACATTAGTCAAAGTTTTGATTCTCTTAAGGTCATTTCCTGACGAAAATCAGGAAGCATCTTGTCCCAGATACGCAGGCTAAGGAATCAAGCGATAATGCGTTTTGGCAAAGAACCGGGTACAGCTGTTAAAATGCCACCATTCCGAACCAATTGTGGAAAAACCTGCTCGTTTCATGATGCCTCTCAGAAGAAGGCGATTTTGCAATTGTTCGTTCGTTAACCATTGTTTTGACAGGCAATAAGACTCATAAACCGGTTGTGCAAGTGTGTCGAATTGGTCAAAATCCGTTCCCATGTCGAGCACAGATCCGTCTGAATGGCAAAGGGTTACGTCAACGGCGCACGCATAATTATGTAAGGAATGATTTCGTGGGTTGCTAACAAACCTACCCTTTTCCTTTGCTGGCATGTCTAATGAGTTCCACATGAGCCATTGGCTTCTTATTGGTCGTGCAGCATCCCACACAAGAAGGTGAAGGTCAGGGTATTTTTGAGATAGGAAGAGTTGAGCAAGTGCCAGTTTTTTTGCCGTGTTTTCTTCCAGGTAAGCACGGTTTAATTCACCGTAAAAGTTTCGTTTTAGAAAGTTCGAATCTGATGCGTACCGAAGGGAAACCCGTATGTTTTGGTCAAGCAGTTGAACGTTAACCAAACCACTGTCAATCATAGTTTGTTCAAGTTCCGAAAGCTCCAAAGGTTGTGTAGTATCCGGAGGTTGTTGATCAGGCAGATACGAACTGTCTGACCCGTGTACCAGTGGATAGTGGTCCTTGGTCTTGTCTGTGATTTGCATACATCCTGTCCATACTGAAGCGATCAGCAACAAGGAAAGGAGTGGCCTGGTCACAATGGCTACTTAGCGAAGTTAACCGCTCGTCGTTCGCGAATAACCGTCACCTTAATTTGTCCCGGGTAGATCATTTCTTTCATGATCTTTTGACTAATGTCGAAAGACAAGAGGTCGGCCTGTTTGTCTTGCAAAACATCACTGTCAACAATCACGCGTAGTTCACGACCAGCCTGAATGGCAAATGCCTTTTCTACGCCGTCGAAACCAAGTGCAAGTTTTTCAAGATCCTGCAATCGTTTGATGTATGCTTCTCCATCTTCCCGACGAGCACCAGGACGCGATCCCGAAATGGCGTCACAAGCCTGAACAATAGGGGAGATGAGGTTGGTCATCTCAATCTCGTCGTGGTGGGCACCAATAGCGTTACAAACATCGGCGTGCTCACCGTATTTCTCGGCCCACTTCATACCCAACAATGCGTGTGGAGTTTCGGCATCTTCGTCGGGCACCTTGCCAATATCGTGAAGAAGACCGGCGCGTTTTGCAAGTTTCGGATCCAGACCAAATTCTGTTGCCATGATTGCACACATATTCGCTACTTCACGGCTGTGTTGGAGTAGGTTTTGGCCATAACTTGAACGGTAGCGCATACGACCTACAATACGAATAAGCTCTGGGTGTAAGCCGTTAATGCCAAGGTCAATTACTGCTCGTTCACCGTGCTCAACAATCTCGTTTTCAACGTCTTTTCTCGTCTTCTGAACAACTTCCTCAATTCGTGCCGGGTGGATTCTTCCATCAGTTATCAAACGGTGTAATGAAAGACGGGCAATCTCTCTTCTTACAGGATCGAAACCCGATAGAATGATGGCCTCTGGCGTGTCGTCAACAATGATCTCAATTCCTGTGGCCGATTCCAACGCTCGGATGTTACGTCCTTCCCGACCAATGATACGACCTTTTATGTCGTCGTTGTCGATGTTAAATACGGTAACGGTGTTTTCTATTGCCTGTTCGGCTGCTGTTCGCTGAATGGTTTGAAGTATCATTCGCTTAGCTTCCTTGTTGGCTTTCAATTTAGCCTCGTCTACAATCAGTTTGATTTTGGATATTGCGTCTGTCTTGGCTTCTTCTACCAGGGCTTCCACTAAATCCTTCTTTGCCTCTTCGGCTGTTAGTCCCGCAATCTTTTCGAGTTGCTTCACCTGATTGGTGTGGGCTTTTTCGATTTCTTCTTTCTTGATGTTGACAATTTCCAGTTGCCGATTCAGGTTCTTCTTAATGTTCTCGGCTTCTTTTGATTTGCGTTCGAAGTTTTGAATTTTGTCCGAGAGGCTTTGTTCCTTTTTTCGAACGTTCTTTTCTACATTGGATACCTCGTTCTCACGATTACGAATTTCCTTTTGGTGTTCTTGTTTGAGTTTTAGGAATTTCTCCTTAGCCTCTAGTTCGCGTGATTTTTTATACTGTTTGGCTTTTTCTTCGGCCTCTTTGATTATTTGAGAAGCTTTTGAATTTGACTTATTGTTCAGGAATACAAAGGCAACACCTCCTCCAACGATGATACCTCCTAATAAACCTATTAAGATAGATGTAATGTCCATTTACTATACGGTTAAATAATAACTTGTTGCAAATCAATGAACTGCGCGATCCACTAGTTGCTGGAAGTAAGAGATTTTTTTATCAAAAAGGTGCTTCTCTGTTTCCTGAGAATTGGTAATGCTTAGCACGTCCGAGGCAAATTCCAGGGCTGCCAAAGCAAGGGAGTCTTGCTTATCTTTAACCGAGAAATTTTCCTGGTAGAACTTCGCCTTTTCATTTATTAGTTTGGCCGCTTTCCGCACAAATTCTTCCTCAGCGGGATCAATTTTGAGCGGATATTGCCTATCTCCAATGGTAACCTTTATCGATATTTCGTCTCTTGCACTATCCAACTTCTAATCATTTAAAAGCGCAATGCATCGATCAATCTCCTTCACGAATCCTTCGATCTGTTTTTTTAGGTCAACTCGATCGCCTTCGTTTTCAGACATTGTTCCGGCAAGTTTAACTCTTTTATTATTCTCTTCTAAATCTTTTATGATGTTTTTTTGACTTTCTAGTTGGACGGTAAGCTCTTTATTCGAAATCGTTAAATTCTCATTTTCAGCGCGTAGCGTAACGAGTTGTTCCAATACGTCTTTTAAACGCACCTCAAACTTCCAGAGCTTCTCTTCCAATTCGGTCATTTACTTTCGTATTACAGCGTTAACCTGGCTTTCCAGTCGCGTCATCAACTTTTCCATGAGTTTGTCAATCTTTTTATCCGTCATGGTTTGCACAGAGTCATAGAGTTTAACACTGATCGCGTACGACTTCTTGCCATCCTCGAGTTTGTCACCCTCGTATACGTCAAAAATATCAAAGGTTTTCAGGTAGTTGCCAATTACTTCCTTTACCAGTCGCTCAACTTCTTTGAATTGAACGGTTTGGTCGAGCACAAGGCTGAGGTCTCTGGTTACGACCGGAAACACCGGAACATCGTCAAGCGAGAATCGCACATTTTTTACCTGATTTAACAGATTATCCCAGTTGATAACCGCCATGTATACAGGTTGCTTAATGCCAAATGATTTTAACGTGGCCTTGTTCACAGCTTCAAGACGAAGACATTTGAACAGCTTTTTTTCCGTAACGCCCAATCGATAGGCTAGGGATTCTAAAATCCCTTTAAGGAAGAAGTAGTCTGCCTCAACACCCGGTGTATTCCAGTTGGTGCTATTCGATAAACCACTTACTGCCAGAGCAAGATTGTTTTGTTCAGAAAACCCACTCTCCGTCTTAAAGTAGGTTTTCCCAAATTCGAAGAAAAGAACATCCTTATTCTTCCGATTGATATTGTAAGCGATGGAACCAAGAATGCCGTCGTTCATGTTCGTACGCATAATTGCCTGCTCAACGCTTAAAGGGTTTAACAGCTCAACAGGATTATTTGTGGTCTCCTCATTCTTTTTGGTTTGAGAGTTGCTCATGGTTTCATGAAAGCCCTTCGATACTAAGAGGTCGGCAACCTGGTTTCGCACATGGAGTGGGTTAAAATCAGGCTGAATGGCAGGAGTCATGGATAGGCGAGTAGGAATTTCAACGTTATTGTATCCATAAATTCGCAATACCTCTTCAGCCAAATCAATGTTACGCAAAACATCACTTCTGTAAGGAGGTACACTCACCTGTAAATCAGTGCTGGATGATTGAAGAATAGTCATATCCAACCGGACAAGAATATCCTCAACCTCCGCAGCCGTTAACTTTGTTCCACAAAATCTATTCAGCCAGTCAATGTTCAGGTCAATTGTGGCATTTTGGATCGGTGTTGGATAGAAGTCAGAGATGTCAGAAGCAATTTCCGCACCTGCTACTTCCCGAAGAATATAAACAACACGCTTGAGCGCGACTTCAGTAATGTTTGGATCGCAACCTCGCTCATAACGGAAGGAAGCATCGGTGTTCAGTCCGTGCGTTTTGGCAGACTTCCGAACCACAGCCGGGTCAAAATAGGCACTCTCAATAAACACATTTGTGGTAGACTCAGTTACACCTGATTCGTGACCACCAAATACACCTGCAAGTGCTAATGGTTTGGCCGAATCGGTTATGAGTAACTCATTGCCGCTGAGTTTTCGTTCTTCTTCATCGAGCGTGGTAATGGTCTCTCCATTGGTTGATTTTCTCACGATTATTTCCCCCTCAATCTTGTCTGCGTCAAAGGCGTGAATGGGCTGCCCCAATTCGTGCAGAACAAAATTGGTAGTATCTACAACGTTATTGATCGGTTTTAGGTCAATTGAAGTAAGGCGTTCTTTCAGCCAGTCAGGGCTTTCCTTTACCGATACATTGGTAAGCAAAATGCCGGTATACCGTGGGCATAATTCCGGATCAGTAATCGATACCGATATGCCGGGTTTGTTTAATGGAGGGCATTCCGCCAGAGCAGGCATTTGAATCTGTGCCTGAGTCATTGCCTGGATATCGCGTGCCGTTCCAAGGTGTGAAGCAGCATCTCCGCGGTTTGGTGTTAAACCGATCTCAATTTGGTAATCGTCTTTCAAATCGATCAGGTCGGTTAGTAGGGTGCCAGGTGTAGCATTTTTATCAAGCACCATGATGCCGTCATGATCGCTTCCAAGACCGATTTCGTCTTCTGCACATATCATTCCCTCCGATACGTTTCCACGTATTTTGGCTTTCTTGATTTTAAATGGTTCTCCGGTCAAAGGGTAAACCGTTGCACCTACGGGAGCAATAACCACTTTAAGTCCTGCAGCTACATTGGGTGCACCACATACAATGGGTAAGTGTTCTTCGCCACCAACGTTCACTGTGGTAAGATTTAACTTATCGGAATTTTCGGCCTTCTCGCAGGTAACTACCTCGCCAACAACAAGACCTTTAAGCCCTCCCTTTACGGATTCAATCTTGTGTACTTTCTCAACTTCAAGGCCAGTGTCGGTAAGCAGTTCGCTCAATTGATCGGCATCCAAATCAACATCGATCAGGGTCTTTAACCAGTTGTATGAAAAAATCATTCTTCTTCTATTTCATCGGGCCTAAAAGTATGGCCCTAATCAAGCCACGAAATTACGGATAATATGGGTTTCACCTTGGTTAACACAAAACAAGTTTTGCCAACAATTTGTACGAGTTTATCACGTTGTGTAGGTATTGTTTAGCCAATTATATTTGCCGACTTGAGTTTCAATTTAATCATAGAGCAACCCTGGTGGTTTGTGCTGCTGTGCATGGCCCTGGGAGGCGCGTATGCGGCTACCCTATATTTCCGTTCATTAAGAAATAAGGAAGTGGAAACACCAAAGTGGATGTTGGTTGCCCTGGCTACGTTGAGGTGGTTGGGAGTTTCATTGCTGGCGCTTCTGTTGTTAAACCCATTATTGAAGTACGTTGAACGCTTCGTGGAAAAACCAACGGTCTTTATTGCCGTTGATCGATCTGAGTCGTTGGCTATTGGCGGAGATAGTGCCTATGTAAAAGAGTCTTTTGAAACGGACCTGGAGGGTTTGAAAAAAGATCTTGGCGAAAAGTTTGAACTCGTTGAACTGGGAGTTGCTCCTAATTCAGGCAACGGTTTTACCGATAAATCGACCGATTTGGCCGATTATTTTTCAGAGGCGATGAAGTTTCATCAGGGGAGGAACGCATCCGCATTGGTTATGATTTCCGATGGTATATTCAATCGCGGAATAAATCCGGCATTCGTGGCTAACAGACTCAATGTGCCAGTATATACTGTGCCTTTAGGTGATACGTTGGTGCGTAAGGACGTAGGCATATACAGCGCCAAGGCCAACTCCATTACCTTTTTGGGAAATGAGTTTCCGGTTGAGGTGGTGGTAAATGCTACAAAGGCTTCAGGCCAAAATGTAAAATTAAGTCTTTGGCAAGGCTCCACCATGATGGCCTCTACCGATATGACCATTACCGGCAATCGGTTTTCAAAGTCACATACCTTTATGTTGGATGCGAAAAAAACAGGTATGCAACATTATAGGGTAGTTGTTTCGGGGTTGGCTAATGAGTTAAATCAGGCCAACAACAGCAAAAGTGTTTACACGGAGGTGTTGGATTCCAGGCAAAAGGTATTGGTTTTAGCACACGCACCGCACCCGGATGTGGCGGCTTTAAGAACGGCAATTGAGTCAAACGATCAATACGAGATGACGCTGGAAGTAGGGAAATTCTCTCCTGTTAAAAAGGGAGACTACGATTTGGTGATTACTCATCAACTTCCTGTGGAAGCAAGCCACTTCAATCTAATGCAGTCGCTGAAGGAGAATAAGATACCATTGTTCGCCTTTGTTGGAACGAGTACAAACATCGATATGCTTAACCGACTTAACATAGGTGTTAGCATAACAGGTAATCGCAGCAATTTTAATCAGGGGCTCTCACTTGCTAATTCGGAGTTTAGTCTGTTTGAACCAGAAAGCGAGCTTATGAGTTTCATCAATGAAGTGCCGCCTCTTACCACTCCATTTGGTGAATACAACGTTCCACCTACTTCAAATGTGTTGATTTATCAAAAGATTGGTAATGTTCGAACGGAAATGCCTTTGTGGTTTTTCAATAAGGATGTTTCGTATCGTACCGGGGTTTGTAGTGGGGAAGGTATTTGGAGGTGGAAACTGTATGAATACGAGCAGCGCAAGGAACATAAGAATATCTCCGATATCTTACAAAAGAGTATCCAATATCTCGCTTTGAAAGATGATAAGCGAACGTTTAAGGTATATACATCGGCTCGGAGTTTCTTCGAAAACGAGCGAATCAGTTTTCTTGCGGAAGTTTATAATGAAAGTTATGAGTTTACCGATAAAGCTGAAGTAAAGGTGAAGCTTAAACATGAAGGAGGCAAGCAATACGAATACAACTTACTTCCTCAGCAGTCGTCGTACACCTATGGAGTTAGTTCGTTACCAGCAGGAAATTACACCTTTGAGGCAACATCGCAGTTAGACGGGAAGCTGGAAAAAGTGCAAGGAGAATTTTTAGTTAAAGAGCTACAGCTTGAGCGAATTAATCTTACGGCCAACTATGCATTAATGAACCAGATCGCAGAAGAGACGGGTGGTGAGATGTTTGGCAAAACCGAATGGGCGTCATTGTCTGAGAAGCTGTTGGGTCTGCCCCAGGCCGTTTCCATATCGAGAACCAGCCAACGGTATCGCGACCTTATCAGTCAGAAGTGGATCTTCTTTTTGGTGTTTGGTTTGTTAGTAGTAGAGTGGTTTGCCCGTCGATTTTATGGCGGTTATTAGCCCGTTTCGGCGCAACTTAAACAAAGCGACTCAGACATCAATTCGGATGAGTTGAATACACGATGTTAAGAATCCTCTATTTTTTAGGTAATACATAGGATAATCGGATATAAAGGAGTACTTTTGCGGACTATTTAGAAAAAAGAGACGAAACGATTTATTTAAGGTTAACATGAGATTAACATCAGAAATTAAAAAACAAATGTTTGTAGAGCACGGAGGAAGTGAGACAAACACGGGTAACTCTGAGGCTCAAATTGCTATGTTTACGCATAGAATCAAACATCTTACCGAACACCTGAAAATTAACAAGAAAGACTATTCTGCAGAGAAGAGCTTGATCGCGTTGGTAGGTAAGCGAAGAGCTTTACTCAACTATGTTGCCAAGAAAGACATCTTCCGTTATAGAGAGATTATCCAAAAACTTGGTTTAAGAAAATAACATCACATCTTGATGTAATCATAGAAAAAAGGCCTTGAGTATAATTGCTAGAGGCCTTTTTTTCTGCGATCTAGTTACCTGACAATTCGATCAGGTAAACACGTACGAATTAGAAGAAGAAAAGAAGAAATTATGAAATTAGAAGCGATTACGAAAACGTTAGACTTCGGCGATGGCCGGGAAATAACAATCGAAACCGGACGATTGGCAAGACAAGCCGACGGCTCAGTTCTTGTAACAATGGGAAAAACAATGATCCTTGCCACCGTAGTATCTACGAAAAATGCTCGGGAAGGTATCGACTTTTTGCCATTGTCGGTAGACTACCAGGAAAAATTTGCATCCGTTGGACGGGTGCCAGGAAGCTTTTTGAGAAGAGAAGGACGACTGTCTGACTATGAGGTACTTATTTGTCGTATTGTAGACCGTACATTACGACCAATGTTCCCATCTGATTACCACGCCGATACGCAGGTAATGTTGCAACTTATGTCTTCAGACGACAATGTGTTGCCAGACAACCTGGTTGGACTTGCAGCCTCTGCAGCCCTAACCATTACCGATATTCCGTTTGAAGGCCCTATTTCTGCCGTACGGGTAGGTAGAGTTGACGGAAAATTCATTATTAACCCATACCGGGATGAGCTTGAGCAAAGCGATGTAGACCTTATGGTTGCTGGTTCTGCTGGAGACATTAATATGGTTGAGGGGGAAATGGATGGCATCTCTGAGCAAGAGATGGTTGAGGCACTTAAACTGGCTCATGAATACATCAAGAAACAATGTCAGGCACAGCTTGAGTTCTGTGATCAACTAGGCGGACGCCCGGAACCACGGGAATACAATCACGAAGACAACGATGAAGAGTTGGCGGCAAAGGTGAACAACGACTGTTACCAAAAGCTGTACGACCTTGCGAAAATCCCAACCGACAAGGCACAACGCGCTGAGGCATTTTCAAATGCCTACGACGAGTATACCGAGTCGTTAGGAGAAGAGTTTATGGAAGAAAACGGCCACTTGGTGAAGAAGTACTTCGGTAAAACCAAGAAGTCGGCGGTTCGAAACATGATTCTCGATACAAGAAATCGACTCGACGGTCGGAAACTGGACGAGGTGCGACCTATTTGGACAGAAGTAAACCCACTTCCTGTTCCTCACGGTTCTGCTTTGTTTACACGAGGAGAGACTCAGTCGATCACAACTGTAACACTGGGTTCTAAATTGGATGAGCAATTACTTGATAGCCCGAATCTATCCGGACACAGCAAGTTTATGTTGCACTATAACTTCCCGGCTTTCTCAGTTGGTGAAGCCCGACCAAACAGAGGACCTGGACGTAGGGAAATAGGACACGGTAACCTGGCTCTAAGAGGGTTGAAAAAGATGTTGCCGGAAGACGTTGGGTATACCATCCGGGTAGTATCAGACATTCTTGAATCAAATGGTTCAAGTTCGATGGCAACGGTATGTGCCGGTTCAATGGCATTAATGGATGCAGGTATCCAAATGAAAGGTGGCCTGAGCGGTGTAGCAATGGGTATGATCTCTGATGAAGAAAGCGGAAATTATGCAATTCTTACCGATATCCTTGGTGACGAGGACCACCTTGGAGACATGGACTTTAAGGTAGTAGGTAACGAAAACGGTATCTATGCATGTCAGATGGATATGAAGGTGAATGGTCTTTCGTATGAAGTGTTGGAAGAAGCACTTATGCAGGCCAAAGAAGGTCGTATGCATATTTTGGGCGAAATGGAGAAAACCATTTCTCAACCAAATGACGACTTGAAACCACATGCACCACGACTTGTGAAGTTCGAAGTTGAGAAAGATAAGATTGGAGCCATCATTGGATCAGGAGGAAAAGTGATTCAGGAACTTCAGGCACAAACCAATACAACCATCACCATCGACGAAGTGGATGGAGTTGGTGTTGTCGAAATACTTTCGAGTGATAAAGACGGGCTTGATGAAGCTAAGCGTATCATTGACGGAATCTGTGAAGATCCGGAAGTGGGCAAGGTTTATGAGGGTACGGTTAAAGGTATCATGGACTTTGGAGCCTTCATCGAATTCTTACCAGGTAAACAAGGCCTGCTACACATTTCAGAGATCAAGTGGGAACGACTTGAAACAATGGATGGAGTATTTGAAGACGGCGAAGAGGTGAAAGTTAAACTCCTTGACATCGATGTTAAGACGGGTAAATTCAAACTTTCCAGAAAAGTTCTTCTTGAGAAACCTGAGGGATACGTTGAACCACAACGCCGTGGCGGTGACCGACGCGGAGGAAACAACGACCGACGAAACGACCGACGAAAAGGCGGAGGACGTGATAATCGACACAGAAATCGCGACAACCGAGGTGACAGAGGAGACAGAGGGCCAAGAGGAGAAGGGAATCGCAATAACCGCGATGGAGAGAGAGAAGCTCAATCCTAACCGATACGTTGGATAAAATAATTTAAAAAAGTGGCCTTGAGCCACTTTTTTTGTGGTATGAAACGAACAACGGAATCCGATTCGCTATACGATGGGCTGGAAAAAATGTCGACCCACGACTTGGTTGGGGCCATTAATCAGCTGGACCAAACTGTAGCCGAGAGCGTGTCTAAGAAGATTCCCGAAATCACTGCACTAATCGATGCGGTTTATGAACGAATGAAGGATGGTGGACGACTGTTTTACATTGGTTCAGGCACAAGTGGTCGGTTGGGTGTTGTAGATGCTTCAGAATGTCCGCCTACTTTTGGAGTACCACACGGAAGAGTTATTGGAATAATTGCCGGTGGAGAAACGGCTATTAGAAAGGCGGTAGAGAATGCTGAGGACGATACGGCCCAGGCATGGCACGACCTACGAGAACACCATATTAACCATAAGGACTTTGTAATTGGTATAAGCGCAAGCGGGACAACTCCATACGTGATTGGAGGGTTAAGTACCTGTGTTGAGAATAAGATCGGCACAGGGTCAATTGCTTGCAATACCCAAAGTAAAATTGGTCAGATCGCAGCGTTTGCAGTCGATTGCCCGGTGGGACCTGAATTTGTTACCGGAAGCACACGCATGAAATCTGGGACGGCGCAAAAAATGATATTGAACATGATAACCACCTCTGTGATGATCAAGCTAGGGCATGTAAAGGGAAACAAGATGATCGACATGCAGTTAACCAACGACAAATTGGTAGATCGGGGAACCCGAATGATTATGGACAAGACCGGATTGGGTTACGAAGAAGCTAATGCCCTTTTGCTAAAGCACGGAAGTGTGCGAATTGCGTTAGAGAACCACTAAAACAGTTCAATCATTTGCCCAAGATCCTCTATTTCAAATGTGGCAATTTTTGGGTGTTCCTGTTTGTGAGGATTGAAGAACACCTGATCAATTCCAGCATTTTTGCTTCCCAGCACGTCTGTGTC
>JAEPQQ010000021.1:36473-44751 GCA_017640445.1 Bacteroidia bacterium
AATGGTTTCGAAATATCCTTGGAGTCCGGAGCTTTGGAGCTTAGTTGCCTGGACCTCCTTAAAACCATTGGTAATCAGATGTATCTTGTAATTTGCTTTTAAATAATCCAAGGTTTCTAAGGCGTTGGGCATCAATCCAGGTTGTTTGGGCCCATCGGTAAGATACCGTTCATTGATGGATGTACTCAGTTCTTCGTTAACAATACCCCAGTGTTCAAGAACCATAGGAAACCGGCCATTCCGCAATGTGGGTTTGTCAATCTTCTGTGCACGATACAATACCCATAATTCTTCGTTTATTTTCTCATAGGTGTCCATAAAATGATCAAAATTTGGGACGCCCATTCCCAAGAGATCAAACTCTAAGAAAAGAGAACGCATCGTTTTTCGGCTATTACCGGCAAAGTCCCAAAGTGTGTGGTCAAGGTCAAAGAATATGTGTTTGTAGGTATTTGTCATCAGCCTGCAAAATAAGGTTTTGAAAGTTGCACAAGAAGAAAAACAATGTTGGCGGCACATAACACACCTACCGCAGCCACTGAAAGCAAAACAAACTTGCGAAAACGCCCCCATACGGGTAGGGTTAATCCATGAACGAAGAAATAGGTCATGGAGAGTATCGCCGGAAGAATAAAAATGGCTTTTATACAACCAAAGTCCCTGTAGTCGTAGCTATACTTAAGGTTAAAGCATATGAAACCAAACAAAAATCCGAAATGGATTAAACGTTCAAGAAACTTACGGTCAAACCTGATCTCCCTGAAGAAGGAAACCAGTTCGGCACCAAGACCAATTAACAGCAGGCCTAATGGTAATAGCCCAAGTATGAAGGTAATTCTGGTCAGATTAAGCAAGCCTGCGTGAGTACTTCTCCAACTCTGAGGATGATTCAAAAATTGAGCGTGATAGAAAGAACCATAGTGCTGAGCCCAAAACGAAGTCCGGTGTGCAGGGTAATCGTCTCCCCAATTGATGTTGTGAGGTGTTGTAAGCAAGCTCCTAAATTGAAACTTGAAGTAACCCGACCAAACCGACGTAATGCCTGGACGCTTCCAAAACTCCTGACCGTCGTCGAACAAAGGTGGTTTGAGCGTTTTCTTTTGATTTATTGCAAAGGCATTTTCGTATTTCTTGTAGTTACTGGTGTAATGCGAATGTGTCACCAAGAGATAGGTAGAAACGGCTAATACGCTCAAAAGGTAACGGTGTTTTTTTACGTAAAACAGAATCGGAATTAACACGATAGTGCCCAGTAGAAAAACGGCTATTCCGCTACCCTTGAAATGTGGGGCAATTGACAACGACAATAGGGCCCATAGTGCAAACGATAGCTTCTTCGACGATAAATAACGAACCAGAAAGTACACGGTGCCGGCTCCCAGTAATATTATCAAGGTGTCATTGGTCGATTGAATTCCAATACTAAACAGGGCTGGGTTAACCAGCCAAAATGAAGTGGTCAGCAGGTTAACCGACTGTGATACCCCTTGATGTTTCAGGAAAAGAAAAGCTAGCAAAATGGTGAGCAGCGAGAATACTACATTCTCGTATTGCATTTGTCTGAACAGGGCACTTCGGCTGTGTTTTCCGGTGATTTGAGCTATAGCTGCATTAGTTTTATAAAACAGCGGGGGTTGAAAGCACTCCCAGCAAGAATCCTTATGCTCGATCGATTGATTGTTCAAAAGCCGTTGTACAACTTCAACATGGTCGTCGTTCGCTTCGAGGTTAACGTAACCGCCCCATAAACGACCTCCAATACCAACTGCCAAAGAGGCAATAAATATGATGTGAACGACGCGGCTCAATTAGTGTTGAGTCTTAATGCCGAAACTCAAGTCACCCGCATCACCGAGCCCGGGTACAATGTAACCGTTTTCGTCAAGTTCTTCGTCAATACATCCAATCCATAACGTAGCATTGGGTATGTGTGCTTTTACATGTTCTACACCTTGTCTACTGCCAATTACAGAAACCAAATGTACGTTTCTTGGATTCCCCTGACTGAGAAACTGTTCATAGGTCATAACCAGCGACTGACCGGTTGCTAACATTACATCGGTAAGAATGAGATCCCGATCGTGGAGAGGAGGACTTGCTAAATACTCCACTTTAATTTCAAACTCTTTCTCACTGGTGTGATGGCGAAACGCCGAAATATAGGCCAGGTCGGCATGGTTAAACAATTGGTTTAGACCGTTTTGAAGAGGTATGCCTGCTCGCAGAACAGTTGCAATTACCGGGTGTTGTTCCAATTCGAGGGTAGTTGCCTGGCCAATAGGAGTTTCTGTTTGTGTTGTTTTGTAGTCGAGGTGTTTCGAAATTTCGTAAGCCGCTATATAACCAATACGTTCAATGTTTTTACGGAACCGATACCGGTCTTGTTGTATGTTCTTGTCTCTCAGCTCTTTAAGAATATGATTAACAATTGAATTTTCTTCTGATAGGTCTTTTAGAACAAACATCTTACTTTGGTACGGTTTCTGCCTGTAAAATTATGGAAGTTTAATTTATACCAAAACTCCTGAAATAGTAAATAACAATTAACTTTGGATTCGAAATGAGAAGCGTTTACGCAAACATTTTTCGCAGCATAACCCTACTATTGGTTTTGACCTTAACCGGGTTCACTGCCCCTAAGCAAGATTTATTTATCGAAATTGAATCTGCTATAGCAATTGGGAATGGACATATGTTGTCTAAACACTTGAATAGTAGTGTTGAACTCGAACTGCCGGGTGAGGCAGAAGGTATTTATTCGAAGCAACAAACAATGGCTATTATGAATCGGTTTTTTGATCGGTTCCCTCCTTCTGGATTCAAAATTGTACACCGTGGAAGTTCATCGTCAGGCAGTCGGTTTGCCGTTGGTGACTACACCACAGGTGAAGAAAAAACGTTTCGAGTAACGGTATTTATCAAAAAAACAGGCAGCGAGTACCTGATTCAGGAAATCGAATTCGAATAGACTAGTTCCATAACATGGATTTCAACAATAAGGAAACCCTCGATTTTATTCAGCGAGCATTTGAAGAAGACATTAAAGGAGGTGACCATTCTTCCCTGGCTTCTATACCTACGGGTACACAAGGTAAGGCAAAACTGTTGTTTAAAGATGACGGTGTTGTAGCAGGAATAGATCTGGCCCAGGTCATTTTGCGACAATTGGATCCTCAAATGGCATTTGATGTCTTTTATCAGGATGGTGATCGCGTAAGCTTTGGCGACATAGGTTTTGTGGCACATGGCAGCGTACATGCAATACTTGCTGGCGAACGGTTGTTGCTTAACTGCATGCAGCGATTGAGCGGAATTGCGACCCATACCAACTACCTTGTAAAACTGATGGGTAACTCTACGTCAAAACTTCTTGATACCCGAAAAACTACACCCAACCTACGTTTTCTTGAGAAATGGGCGGTTACCGTTGGGGGAGGGTATAACCATCGCATTGGATTATACGATATGATTATGCTAAAAGATAATCATGTAGACTATGCGGGTGGTGTTACCAAAGCCGTTGCACAGACACGGGAATATTTGAGGAAAAATGACCTTGACCTAAAGGTGGAAGTTGAAACTCGAAATATGGATGAGGTTCGGGAAACGTTATCGTGTGAAGGCGTACATCGCATTATGCTGGACAATTTTACACCAAGCCAAATTGTTGAAGCCCTTAAGGTTATTGATGGTAAACTGGAAACGGAAGCGAGTGGAGGCATTAACGAATCAAACCTTGCCGAGTACGCAGCTACCAATGTAGATTTTATAAGCATCGGAGCCTTAACACATTCCGTAAAGAGTCTCGATATCAGCTTGAAAGAAACGGATTAATATGCGTTTCGACAAACCGCGTGAATTCATCACGTGGTATTGTATGACCTCCTGAAAATTGATACTTCGTAGGAGTAAGGCCTATTTGCTTAAAAAAGTCGAGTTGTTTGGCCCACGACTCCTCCGTCCGGAATGGATCGGCCTCGTCGTAAGCGAGGAATGTACGTGTATTTCTAATGTTTTCAGCGCCGCCAGGTAAATCAATGTCTCTTGGAAAACTACCGGCCCATAAAGTAAGACTGTAAGGTTGAACTCTGCCGTCAGCTACCCAACGACACGCAGTGGCCACTCCTTGAGAAAAGCCCAGAATGTGGAGTTGATGACGTTCCGAACAAAACCGATCTACAACGGTGTTGAGAAAACCAAGGTAGTCCTCAATGTCGTTTAGACGGTCCTCCTTAGTCATCCAGCTGGCCACAACATCTCCATAAAAACCCTTTCGGTAAAAACGATGAAACCCTTCTGGAGCAATAACGGCTGTAGTAGACGATACAAGAGGTTGGAAGTTTTGGATAAAGTCGCTTGCCAGTTGAGCATAACCATGAAGCACGATCCAAACCTCCGTTGCCGCTTCTATATCACCTAACGTAAAGAGACGTGCTGTCTTTTTGGTTTCGAGATGATGTTCTTCCATGTCGCAAGTATAGGCTCTATTGGTCAATCGTTCTTACAGGGAGTTGCCTAAGGGACAAATCCACTGGGAATACAAAGTTATCTGTGGAAAAAGAAAAAGAGGTTGCCCGGTTGAAACCGACAAATAATTGCTGAAAATTGCACTTCAAATCGTCCGGTCGGCCGAGTAACAAATCGTAGAATGAAAATCTCAATCATCGTTGCAATTGCTGAGAACCTGGCCATAGGCAAGGACAACAACCTTCTTTGGCGCATTAGTGATGACCTAAAGTTATTCAAACGAACTACTCTTGGACATGTTATCGTGATGGGGAGGAAGAGTTATGAATCGATTGGTCGACCACTGCCGGGCAGAACCAATGTAGTGGTTACGCGAAAAAAAGACTATCAGCCCGAAGGTGTTCAGGTATTTTCATCACTCACTGCGGTGTTTGAACATTTCTCGGATTCTGAAGAGGAGATTTTTGTGATTGGAGGAGGGGAGATTTATCGTCAAACACTTGACGACGCCCACATCTTGCACGTTTCTCATGTACAAACGTCAGTTGCTGATGCGGATACATTTTTCCCAAAAGTTAAGTGGGACGAATGGAACGCCGTGTACGAGGAGGATTTTCCTAAAACCGAACGGAACGAGTTCCCGTTTCGTTATCGCATATACAAAAGAGTAGAAGCTTAATTAACCGCGTAGTTGAACACTCAAACGGATTCCATTGCGGGATTTGATGATGATCCCTGGTTTGATGTCGGGTTTACTTTGGTTGGTTGAGAACTCAAACTTTTGTAGAAGTGTTGGAACCATAAATTGAAGTTCCATCATGGCCATGGGCCTGCCAATACAGATTCGTTCCCCCTGACCAAATGGGATGTATTGAAACGCTTTCCCCTTCATGTTTTCAGGTAAGAAATGATCTGGGTAGAACAGATTTGGGTGCTCCCAATATTCAGGATCTCGGTGAAGTGTGTAGGAACAGATCATAAAATATCCGTTGGCCGGGAATTGGTAACCACAGAAGCTTGTTTCTTCTACTGACTGCCGATGTATGGACCAAACTGGCGGGTATAATCGCATGGCTTCTTGTACAACCTGTTTTGTGTAGGGGTGCGCTGTAATATCGCGGACGGAAATACTATTTTCCCCTACTTCGGTTAGTACTTTCTCCTGTTCTTCCGGATGATTTGCAAGCGCAAACAACGTCCACGATAGCGCAGAGGCTGTTGTGTCGTAACCGGCAAAGATTAGGTTCAGTATGGCATCGCGAATGGAGGCGTCGCTTCTGTTTTGATTTAACATAGACGCCAGTAGGAAGCAGCACTTCTCAGGGTGGGAACGACCATGTTCCAAAATTTTTGTAGCAATTTGAGCCAGTCGGGTTGCTGAGGTCAGTTCTTTTTTTCGACGTGGAGGAAGCCCAGCTCTTTTACGGAAGCTTTGTTGAAACGCCTGAATTTTTTGCGTTTGGATGCTTGTTTTTTCCAACACGTCGTTCTGGTGTCGTACAATCTCTGTATAGTCCAGTTCCAGGTCGCACACCAGCAAACTCCTAACCATAATGCGCAACATCATGCATTCAATGTCTTTCTCTATGACAAAGGCCATTTTATGAGTGGACCACGAGTCGATTAGGTCTTGCAGTTCTTCCCGTACAACGGCTTCATACGAACGAATCTGAGCTTCGTGAAACGAAGGTTTCATCTCACTGTGTTGAGCCTTCCATGTTTCTCCTTCAGAGATGAAAATTCCATCTCCCAAAAGAGGTTTTAGTGCCTTAATAACGGGCGAACGTTTAAAGTTTTTCTTATTAGTTTTTAAAATATGACGAACGGCTTCCGCATCACTGATAAAGAAAAGCTGTTGATGTTTTCCACCATTAAACTCAATGATCTTGCCCTTTTTTTGAACAAGTTCCTGTAAACGAGGTAACGGTCTCCTTATGAGCGGTGCGGCATTTCGAAGCAGGTTTAAACCACGTATCGACGGAATTGATTTGATATCCATTATGATACAGTGGGCAAGTTCTGGTGTTCAAGAAGATATTTTAGCCGGTGAACAAAACGTGCCATATCGCCTCCATTGTTGGCCCTGTGGTCCACGCTTATGGTTAGCTGAACCATGTCTCTCGTTTTGTTTCCATTGCTGGTTTCAACTACTCGCTTGGACGTAGTTCCGACAAAGATGCCCAACGCGTGCATTGGTATGGGGAGCCCCCAGGTTCTTCGGTCTGCAGAGTAATTAATGATCGATGAATAGTACACACTGCCAAAGTACCGTTGGCGCAAATTCGGTGTTGTTTGCCACCATCGGTAAAACAAACTGCGGACGAACCAGGGTAGACGGAGAAACGCTTTAGTCGTCTTTGAAACGGGCGCTGGTTCCGTCACTGCTGTTCGCAATAAATCGTCAAGTTCCGATGGTGTTTTATCTGGTACATTGCGTATAAGTCGGCTTGTTAGTTGATGGCCATCTTCAACCCTGGCTTCTAACGGAACAAAAAAATCTACCTGAGAAGGAGTGATCAGTTTGTTACGGGTTACGGCCATTGTTTGAATTTCTTTGTCTTGTTCAATGGCTTTGGCACAACAGTGCATCAGATATGCGGAGAAAGAAACTTGCTTACCGGTTTCACGCCTGTACGCCCGAATTTGTTCGCGGGCCTGTGTTGCGTCCAGTTCTACAAAGGTGTATATGTGCGGAATCCTCTTGCCAACGCGAACTGCATCACCAGCCATCTTTTGATGAAGAGATATTGCCTTTTTTTCGAAAACCGCCATATGGCAAAGAAACATCGGAAAAGGGATTCCTCAAATCCCTTCTCATTATTAGCCCAGCTCGTTATGGGTTTAATCTGCCATACATTCGCGGGAATGGTATGGCTTCACGAACGTGTGGAAGTTTGCAGATCCAGGCAATAAGGCGCTCGAGCCCAAGACCAAATCCAGCATGTGGTACAGATCCAAAACGACGTAAATCGAGGTACCATTCAAACTCTTCCATTGGGAGTTCGTGTTCCTTGATCTTTTCAATAAGCAACTGTTCGTTTGTTTCTCGTTCTCCTCCACCTACAACTTCACCATATCCTTCAGGTGCCAGCATGTCCACTCCACGAGCAAATCTTGGGTTCTCAGGGTTTCGCTTTAGATAAAATGCTTTTACTTCATGTGGCCAGTCATACACCATAACCGGAACCTCAAACATTCGCGTTAGAACCGTTTCGTCTGAGCCTCCAAAATCGTTGCCGTACTCAAAGTTTTTCGCAGAATCCATCCACTGTGGGATGTTGCGCTCATCTTCTTCCAGTTGCTTGATTCTGTTTTTGTTTTTGTCGATGGTGCTAAGGTTAAAGTTAACCTTACCTTTTTTCATACCACCTGCTTTGATGGCAGCCTCGCGCTCCTCGATGTCCGCTTTTAAAGCTTCAATCTCAGCCTTTGTTTGTTCAAGGTCGGCTTGAAGCACGCTAAGCGTATTTTTTCCTTCCACCTCTTGCTCTCCTTTGATGATGGCAACCGCTTCGTCGTATGTCAGTCGAACAAACCGCTCAGCCGTTTTTTCAAGAATGGAAGTGTCTCTTTCCAATAGTTCAAGTTCCGACTTACAGGTGTCAAGCACCTGACGAACCACAAATCGAACAAAATCCTCAATGCAATCCATGTTGTCGAAAATATCGTAGAACGCCATCTCTGGTTCAATCATCCAGAACTCTGACAGGTGGCGCCGTGTTTTTGATTTTTCAGAACGAAACGTAGGTCCAAACGTATAGATCTTTCCCATGGCCATGGCCATAGATTCACCGTATAACTGACCCGATTG
>JAEPQQ010000022.1:0-12801 GCA_017640445.1 Bacteroidia bacterium
TTGTCTTTTTAATACCCATTGGTCTTTATTTCTGGGCGTTTAGCCAACACTATGACCTGGAGTTATTCGCAAAAAGACTTTTTACAGAAAGTAGTAGCAGAACCGTTGCCGACAAGTCGCTACTCCAGAGCATTGGTCACCTGTTCTCCTTTCCTTTCATCTACCTGATGGACATTATGCCATGGGGGTTATCGGTTCTGGTTTTCTTCCGTAAAGATGCCCGGCAACTGGTATGGAGCAGTTCCTTTCTTAGAAGCTGTATTTGGTTATTTGGCGCCAACATTATTGTCTATTGGTTGTCGCCAGATTACCGCGCACGCTACGTTTTTATGCTTACCCCGTTTTTACTGATTCCAAGCCTCTATGCTTTATACAGAACCGTTAATGCCAGTGTTCGGATCAAAAAAATGGGGATATGGATTCCTGGAATTGCCTTCCTTGTTGCGCTAATTTTTGGTATGGTTGTTTCCTCCAAGATCTCTTTCCCGTTCAGTGAGCTCTTTGTTGGCCTTATATGCATGGCTTTGATACTTTTTGTTACGGACGTATTAAAGGTTGAGTTTCAATACCCTTTAACTTACTCCCTACTCATTATTCTCGTTGTAATTCGCATTGCCTATACCAACAGTGTAGTACCCATACGAATTGAAACGGGGCCCTATCTAACTGAAAAAACAGAAGGTCTGGAGATTGCCAGACTTTCAAAGTACGACCAACTTGCCATGTACCACAGCAATATATCCCTCACCATGAACTGGTATATCACCACAGCGAGAAACCAAACGCTGGAAACAGAAACCAGCAACCACAATTTGTCGAGCATGTATCTGGTGCCAACGGAGGTGATAAAAGATACGTCAAATGTCGATACCTATTTTAACTTTGTCCGGCGGTATGAGCAAAAGCCATTTAGTTTGGTAAAATTCAAAAGAAGCTTTCCTGCCATGCCTAAAAAGAAAGAGTAATGCCCGAAATTTCTGTTGTTGTTGCCATGATGAATGAAGAGGAAAACATTAAACCTCTTCTCGAACAATGTTATGAAGCCCTCACAGACCTGGACTATGAGTTGACCCTTGTAGACGACGGTTCTACTGACAATACAGTAGCTGAAGTACGAAAGTATGCCAACGACCGAACACGGGTGGTTGAGTTTATGAAGAACTTTGGCCAAAGCACTGCATTACAGGCAGGAATTGATCACTCCACCGGTGACTATATAGTAACCATGGATGCAGACCTGCAAAACGACCCTTCGGACATCCCTATGTTGCTCGACCTCATAAAAACGGACCAATGGGATTTGGTTGCTGGAGAGCGGGTAAATAGAAAAGATGGTGCATTCTTGCGGAAGATACCTAGCAAAATAGCCAATTACTTGGGGCGAAATCTAACCAAGGTTCAAATCCGTGATTACGGCTGCACGCTTAAAATTTTTAAGCAACAAATTGCCAAGAACCTCAATTTATATGGGGAACTGCATCGGTTTATTCCGGTTCTGGCGGCTATGCAGGGAGCCCGAATCCATCAGGTTGCCGTGAAGCACCACGCGCGTCAGTTTGGTAAGTCTAAATACAACCTAAATAGAACGTTTAAGGTTATAAGTGACCTTATACTTATGGTGTTTTTTAGGAAATATCTCCAAAAGCCGATGCACCTGTTTGGAACAATGGGTACCTTAATTTTTGGTGTAGGTCTTCTGATCAATGCCTATTTCTTTGTTCAAAAAATACTGGGGCAGGATATCTGGGGCAGGCCGATGCTTTTGTTAGGAATTCTCATGTTACTTGGCGGAATTCAACTGATTACAACAGGAATTATCCTTGAACTGGTAATGCGAACCTATTACGAGTCTCAGGGTAAAAAAACATATACGGTTCGAAACATTCATAGGTATTAAAGTTGTCGTCTTCGCTCAAAAAACGACTTTTTACGGGTGTCAAAGTAATTCTTAGTCTCTTTGCCTTTTACATTGCCTATACCCAAATTGACCTACAGGTATTCGGTGAAGCACTGTCTACCACACGATTAGATTATTTTGTGCTGGCTGTGGTTTGTTACCTCGCGTCTCAACTGGTTTCTTCTCGTCGGTTACAGCTTATTCTCGCGAGTAATGAATCTAACGTACCTTTTTGGTGGAACAGCCGCCTCTATTTACTTGGTATGGCGTACAATCTGTTTCTCCCTGGTGGCATGGGAGGTGATGCTTACAAGGTATTGGTTTATTCGCAACGGTTAAAGCAACCATCAAAACGGTTCATCTTACCCTTGATTGGCGATCGCATCATAGGCCTTGCCGCCATTTTATTGCTTGCTTCTTCACTGACTGCCTACCTGCCCAATAATACGTTGTGGTGGAGTACCTGGCCGCTCTGGATCACTTCGATTATAGGCGTAGTGCTTGGGTATTTTATTATTATAAAGTGGTTCTCAACCTATCGTTCGGTCTACGTTCCGGCCTTGAGTTTGTCCCTCGTAATCCAGGGCATTCAAATGTTAGGTGTTTTGTTTCTTGTTTGGTCGATACAAGGCGATCAGATGAATACCGTTGCCATTCTTTTTATCTTTCTCGTGTCAACGATAGCCACAGCAATTCCAGTATTTCTGGGTGGGTTAGGTGCGCGTGAAGTGGTGTTCGCAACTCTCTGCCCGGTATTTTCCATGAATGCTGAACAAGGCACACTCATCGCATTGCTCTTTAGCATCGCCGTAATTATAAGCTCGGCTCCAGGTCTGTTGCTGATCTTTGGAAAGTCAGAAAAGTGATGTTCTACCGCACAACCGTTTGAGCTCTGTCAGGACCAAGTGATACCACCTTAATAGGTACACCAACCTGTTCTTCGAGCCAGTGAATGTAGTTACTAAACGTGTCAGGGAAGTCTTCTTCTTTCTTAATGCCCGTTAAGTCTTCATGCCACCCCTTATGCTCGGTATACGTAGATTCAAATTCTGCGGTAACAAAATCAAATGGTATGGCATCAACAACTTCACCGTTTTTGCCTCTGTAGCCAGTTCCTACACATACGGTATCAAAACCACTGAGAACATCGGCCTTCATCATAATCAATTCGTCTACACCGCTGAGCATAACAGCATACTTAAGCGCTACCAAATCGAGCCAGCCACATCGTCGTGGGCGCCCCGTTGTAGCACCAAATTCATGGCCACTTTTCCGCAGGTTTTCTCCGTTCTCATCGTGCAGTTCGGATGGGAAAGGTCCACTTCCTACGCGTGTACAATATGCTTTGAAAATACCTTTTACTGAACGAATGTGCTTGGGGGCAACACCCAAGCCTACCGTCATACCACCTGAAATGGTATTGGAAGATGTTACGAACGGGTACGAGCCAAAATCAATGTCTAGCATCGACCCTTGAGCACCCTCAGCCAATATCTTTTTTCCCTGTTTGAGCAAGTCGTTTACAAAGTACTCGCTGTCTACGAACTGGTAGGTTTTCAATTCCTCTACAGCTGCAAAAAACTCGTCTTCCAGGCTTTTTAAATCAAAATCGGAATAATCAAAATGCTCCATAAGTGCATGGTGTCTTTTGATGCTCTGATTGTATTTCTCTTTAAAATCTGCGGTAAAGAAATCACCGGCACGAAGGCCGCTTCTTCCATATTTATCGCGGTAGGTAGGTCCTATTCCACGTAAGGTTGAGCCAATTTTCTTGTCTCCTTTTCGTTGTTCAGAGGCGGCATCCAACAGTTTATGCGTTGGCAATATGATATTGGCCTTTCGGCTGATATAGAGGTTCTTTTTAACCGTGGCACCAGCTACTTCGGTTCGCTTGATTTCCTCCATCAATCGAACAGGGTCGATTACCACTCCATTTCCGATCAGATTGATACAGTTCTCATGGAAAATTCCACTTGGGATGGTGTTCAACACATGTTTTTTACCATTCATCTCAAGGCTATGACCGGCATTCGGACCTCCTTGAAAACGTGCAACTACATCGTAGGTAGGTGTGAGGAAGTCTGCGATCTTGCCTTTGCCCTCGTCACCCCATTGCAAACCCAATACTACGTCAACGTAACCCTTTGTTTCTGACATGTTTATGGTAATATTTACTCAAATGAAACCTGATTATCACAGTTCAGACACAAACCATTTTCGTCAATTTTTGGTTTGCCATAGAGGTTTAAAGAGTGTTGCGTAACCTCAAAATTCAGCAGGTCTCCCATGGTAGAAGAAGTTTGTTGAATCCTTGGATCACAAAATTCAGAAACCTTGCCACAAACTGTGCAAATCATATGATCGTGCTGCCGGAAACCATAGGCCTGTTCAAACTGGGCCATATTCTGACCAAATTGGTGTTTCACCACCAGGCCGCATTCCAACAATAGATCGAGTGTATTGTAAACAGTGGCTCGACTTACCTGATAGTTTCGATTCTTCATCTGGATGTATAGTGTGTCCACATCAAAATGATGTTTTTTACTATAAATCTCATCCAGGATGGCATACCGCTCGGGAGTTTTACGCTGTCCTTTTTCCTCAAGGTATTTCGTAAAAATCTCCTTTACTTCTGTCCGAATCTTATTTAAAGCCTCGCTCATCTGAAAAATAAAGAGCAAAGGTAGGAAATAAAGGTCATTAAAATAGGGAAGTAATACACAGCTTTTCCATGGTTCTGCACGTGGGTATTTACTCCACGTCCATCCGAACCACCTTCAGGTGTTTATCGATGCTTTTGATCTTCCGAACAAGTTCATCTAAAGACTCTGTGCTATCTATTTCGATAACCACGTTACCCGTAAATGTACCGTCGGTTGCCTTAAAGGAAACGGCCTCCATATTCACCTCAAGTTCTTTTGAGATAATATCGGTAACCTTACTTACCAGTCCAACACTGTCGATTCCGGTAATTTGTAAAGCAGCCGAGAAAGAATGATCGATAAGTGGGTAGCCTGCCCAACGTGCCTTAATAATACGGTATCCGTAATTCGACATCAGTCGCTCAGCATTTTTGCAATTGGTTCGATGAATCTTGATTCCCTCTCCTACCGTTATAAACCCAATTACATCATCTCCCGGAATTGGGGCGCAACACTTGGCAAATGTATAATCCAATTCAAGGCCATCGTCCTCACCAATAATGAGATCACTTACCTTCTTAGGCGTTTCTGTCTGCTTTGAGTCCAGCTTTTTAAAGTTATCCTTACGCTCCTTGTGGTTGTTAATGATCTGCTTATACGAGAGGTTTGACTTGGGCATTTTTTCATCGGCCACCAGCACATAAAAATCCTGTTCACTCATTACACCGAAGTACAGGCAAAGAATACGCATGTTCTCCGTATTCAATGGCAACTTCCAGTTTCTGAACTTCCGGATCATCACTTCCTTGCCTAGTGCCGCCTTCTGTCGTTTTTCTTCTTTGAGTACCTGTTTAATCTTGGTTTTGGCCTTACCTGTAACCACGTATTCCAACCAACCTTTGTTGGGTTTCTGCTTGGCCGACGTTATGATTTCAATCTGGTCGCCTCTTTTAAGTTGATGACTCAATGGAACCAGCTTCCCGTTGACCTTGGCTCCAATACATTTGGACCCAACCTCTGTGTGGATCTCGAAGGCAAAATCCAGGGCTGTGGCGTTGGCTGGTAGTTTACGGATATCGCCTTTCGGTGTAAAGACAAAAATCTCCTCACTGAACAGATTCAATTTGAAATCATCCAGGAAGTCAATGGCATTGTCTTGTGGGTTTTCAAGTATTTCTCTTACCCTGCCCAACCAATCATCAAGGCCCGAATCTCCTGTATTACCTTGCTTATACCTCCAATGAGCAGCATAACCCATTTCAGCAATTTCATCCATCCGTACGGTTCGGATCTGCACCTCAACCCAGCGCCCCTTGGGGCCCATTACCGTTGTATGGAGTGACTCGTAGCCGTTACTTCTCGGCGTTGATATCCAATCCCGAAGCCGATCGGGATTAGGCCTGTAGATACTGGTTACGATTGAGTATATGTTCCAGCAATCGAGTTTTTCCCTTACCCGATCCGACTCAACGATAATTCGAATAGCAAACAAGTCGTATACCTGTTCGAACTCCACATTCTGCTTTTGCATTTTCTGAAGTATCGAATAAATCGACTTCGACCTTCCTTTCACCTTGAACTTTAAACCCAGTTCTTCCAGCTCCAGTTTAATTGGCTTTAGAAAACTACGGATGTATCGCGTTCGTTGTTCTTTGGTTGCTTTGAGTTTATTCTTGATATCGTTGTAGACATCGGGCTCAGTATACTTGAGCGAAAGATCTTCCAGTTCGGTTTTGATCGAATACAGTCCCAAACGGTGTGCAAGAGGCGCATACAGATACTTGGTTTCCGATGCGATCTTTAGTTGCCCCTTTTGCGACATATGCTGCAGCGTCCGCATATTATGAAGTCGGTCGCATAGTTTAATCAGAATAACCCGTACGTCGTCACTAAGCGTGAGCAACATTCTCCTAAAATTTTCAGCTTGCGGGGAATTCGATTGGCCAAAGTAGCCACTCATTTTTGTGAGGCCGTCGATGATGTTCGCCACCTTGGCACCAAATTGCTCCTCAATCTCTTCAAGTGTGGTATCGGTATCTTCTACAACATCGTGCAACAGGGCACAGACGATGGAAGTTGTACCCAAACCAACTTCTTCGGCAGCAATACGAGCAACGGCTATAGGATGATAGATATAGGGTTCTCCTGATTTGCGACGCATGTCTTTATGCGCATCTACCGCAAGCTCAAACGCTTTTCTGATGATCTTGCCATCCCCTTCCTCACGGGTACTTTTTGAGACGCGCAACAACCCACGATACCGATTCAGTATTTCTTTCTTCTCCTCTTCTACGTCGTATTCTACCATAGTTCAAAGATACAGCTACTCGTCTTTTGGACATAGCATCGGTGGTACAAATCGAAATTCTAAGGCGTATTGCTCTTAAGGTCCAGGTTGTACACTCTAAGATGTGGTTTCTCTATTACCTTTTGGAAAGGGAACTCGGGTAACTGATCCACTCCATTTACTCCTACCTGAAAGTAGTACTGACAACCTAACCGACGGAGTTTGTGCAGTGTGTCTAACGTTATTTCTTCGTTTTTAAGAGACCATCCTTTTCGGTTGATGAAATACATCATTTGGGGATTGGGGCCTCCATTGCACACAATCTTATTCGTACGGTCGCTAACACGGTTTGCCTCAGATTCAAGATCCAGGTAAACTTCCATTTTGTCCGATATGCGATAATCGTCGTGTTGATTTGCGATGCTTTCGACACAAAACACGACAAGCAAAAAAAACGCCCACCTGGCTTTGGTTTCCGATAAAAAGTAGCCCAGTACCAATGCCATAACAGGAGCGAACGGAACCATATAGTAGCTGTGCAGCGGGAATACCAGGCCTGTTTTCAGGATGAAGAAGAACATAACCAGGGAACTGGCTAAGATGGTTAGAAGAACAGAATACCGCTTACGGTGCACTGCCCATACCAATCCACCACAGAATAGTACAAAACCCAGATAGGAAAAGAAGGCATGAAACGTAAACTGTTGGATCATTTCTATCGGATACGCACCAATTTCTTTCCAGCCATTGCTCAATGTTCGAGGGAAGAACAATGGATTGTTATCAAGGGCCACCAGGTGAGGCACCCATCTAAAGTACCACCAGTAAACCGGTATCATGGCCACTGTACCCGACACGAATAAAACCACCGTCTGCCTCATTGATGTTGTCTTTCGTATCAAAAGCAAAGGCAGTGGTACAATAGCCAACACTGCAGGTATTTTGGAAAGCACCCCAAGGCTCAGGAGCAAGGTTGCCAGAAGCACTGAACTCCATTTTCCGTTTTGCAACCACCTGGAATAAAGGTAAAAGGCCATCAACACCAGTGAAACCGAGAACGTATCAGGCATTGCCTTTCTCGAATAAATGAACCAAAGTGAAAACAACAATCCAATAGCCGAGAAAAAAGCATGGCGCTTGTTGAAGTAGGTTTCAATAATCAGATAAAAAGCATACACACCTCCAACTGACATAAGTAGGTTTAACAAGCGACCCAACCAATGGTTGTGGCCAAAGAAGCGATATCCGTACGACAGTATCTTTTGAAAAACCGGGAATTCGGAGGCCATTATTCCTTCACTTTCCCCACCGTAATCGATTGTTGGATAGAGGGTACTTCCATCGCCGATACTTAGGTTTCGGGCGATCATGTTAGTCAAACATTGTCGCCAGGTATGTGCCGACTCCAGGGGAGGTTGTGTAATAAAAAATAACTGGGCAATCACCATCAGGATTATCCAGAAACGGATATCCTTCAAAAGGTATTTCTTTGATCTAATTACTTCGGGAATCAACGAAGAAGGTTAAGGGTTCCCTTAAACTCATATTCCTGGCCGGTAAGACTTGTAGCCCTGATCAGATAAGCATAAACGCCCACTGGACATACCTCTGTACGAGCACGTCCATCCCACTCCGCACCAATATCGTTTGAGGTGTACACCTGATTACCCCAACGGTTAAATATCTCTATGTGATAAACGTCTACGTTGTTACCTACCACTTTGAATCGTTCCGTTATCTCAGACCCCTTTCCATTTGGCGAGAACGCATTCGGAACAAAAATTTGAATATCAGGTCCAATCCACAGTTGTGTGGTGGCTACGTCTGAGCACCCCTTATCCGTGTAAACCTTCAATTTTACTTCATAATGTCCCGTATCCTGATCAAATGAGAACGATGGTGATTTCAGGTTACTTGTATCTTCCGGATGACCTGTGCCAAAGTTCCAATGGTACATCACGTCTTTCTCGCTATAACTCAAATCTTTGAAAACCACCATTGGATCCTTGATTGAAATGTAACCATCAGGTGTGGTAACGAAATCGGCTACCGGGCTGTGATATACATCGATGATGTTATCCCAGTCTTGTTCATATGTACATCCCTCAGCCGTTCTTGTATAAACAGAAACCGAGTACGTACCTGGGTTATGGAATACATACCGAGGGCTTATTGCTCCACTGGTCTGCAATCCTGGCCCTATCGACCATTCGATATCGGTTGTGTTCCAATTTACATTTTCGTTTGCGAGAACCTGTGGTTCAAAAACGTAGCTCTGACAACCATTAAACTCTTTTAGTGGAAGGTTCAATCGGCCAAGCGGGTGAACCGGTATTGTTACTACTTCCTTCTGTTCCGGGCAATTACCCATACCGTTAAGCACAAAACTGAAGTCAACAGCTCCTTTGGCGATTTCTCCCTTTGTTGGTGTGTACTCGAAATTAAACAAGTTGTCCTTTACAGGTATTTCAATACCTGGGGTTGAAATGGTAAGTAAACCATTGGAAACTTCAAGACGGTCTATTTCAATTAATTCGCCTTCGCAAATTGCATTTCTGAATTCAGGGTTTACACCGTATGTCGGTGAAGGAGCTACCCAAATCGAGCCGTCTTTAGAGAATGAGCATCCTCTGGACTCGAGGGTATAGGTAAACTCATGTAAACCATCTTGGTTTGCAACTTCCAACGTATTATTTACAATGCGCTCACCAACAAAGTTGCCTCCAACTGGGGTTGCTGATAATTCATATGAATCATGTGCCGCGCAAATGGTATCGTCAAAACTAAACTCAACTTCAGGTTTACACACCACATCAAGTTCAAAATCGGAACTGGCATAGCAACCGTAACGGTCGTAGGTATAATTCAAAACAAGGTTACCACAAGCATCGGCAATTAACTGGTTGTCTTGAACCACGCCAGGTTGGTCACTGCAACTCCAGATTCCACCATTGGCTTTAATTTCAAACAATTCACTGAGGTTAACCAATTCACCCTGACACATCTTTTTGTCGGTGATATCAGACAAGTCCACGTCTTCCAGTTTATTAAGAATGGCGGAGTCGGTCATTGAGCATCCGAATTCATTGGTTAATATACCAACAACCTTGTGGCTTCCTATAGAGAGATCCTTTAACTTAATAAGGTTCGGGTCATTACTATAAAGCGGCAACACTTCCTCACCGTCCAGCTCCCAACGAATGTTATAGTCACCCCATGGATAGAGGTTTTTGGCCATATTTTTTAGATTAAAGTAGCCTGAAGAACCACATACCGTGGTAATTCCCATTTTCAGTTCAGGCAGTGGGTTAGCCCAGATACAAAAAGTGTCTACACTCTTGCAACTGCTCCTAATGTCGTATGAGGTATATTCTAAGCAGAACTCGTGTGGAACGGTCTTATTTGGAATACCTGATGGGTCTAACCGGTTATCCTTAAGCGCGTTATGTCCCAATGGTCGCCAAACGCCATTTTTGTTATCTACCAAGTTGCTAAGTTCATCGGACAATTCGGTATTACAGAACCCATAACCTTCGTTAAATACAACTTCAGGACCTGAGGTAATATCTACCTCAACCAACTGACTGTCTCTACAGGTTAATCCTTTTTGGATTCCGGTGAATAAAACCAGAAACTCTTCTTTGGTCTCCCCCTTCTGACTTCGATGGTAACTAAATGTGTTGCTCTTGCTAAGTGTATCCTGATCCTTCATCCATACGTGAGATGTAAGAAGAACATCGTTAACGGAACTTACTGAAAGTCTACCTGTGTCGCCGATACACCAATTTCGGTTGCCCACCACAACGCCAAAATCCTGATACAACTCGTTCTCATTTATGACGAGTTCCTGGTCAAACTCAAACGAACACCCATTGTCATAATCAGCGATGGCAAAAATGGTATAGGCATCTCCTTTATCGAAATTAATGGTATCCAGCACACCAGCTGATTTTAAGCATTGGCCCCCTTGTGAGTTTGTAACTCCCCAAGCCAAACTCTTTAGCTTCTCGCCATTGGCCGGTATAAATTCCACTCGGGCATTGCCACACCACAGCTTGGTTACCTCAAACTTGGGCTCTACACGTTTATTGACCGTAACAGTATACAAGGTTTCATGCGAGGCAACCAAGGGACAATTGTCGTCTTCAGCCCTTACATAAATCTCAAATGTCTTACCCGCGTCGGCCTTCTTTGGAGTCCAACAAAAGCTAATCTTGTTGTAAGGAGGGCTGGATATTCCTGTTTGCTTGATGCTTGCTCCAGGAATATTGGTCTCCCAGTTATAGGTTACCGTATTCTGGTTTTGATAGGTTCCGTCGGGGAATCGATAAGGGATATCTTCCGCTACAATGTCAAAACACAGTTCTTCTCCTTCGCATACATTTAGGTTCATGCTTCCATCCAAAGAGGTTCCGTTCAGTACCGGAGGGTTATTCTTTGTACTTATTGAGGATACTTCGAGCTGTATATCTCTTCGCACAACACTAATCAGCGTCATACCTTTCTCGGTTCGTGCCCACTTGCGAATCTCAAACACCACCGTCGCCTTTTCGTTGTTATTGATTGGCGTGAAAATCAGGTTCCCCTTTTTTCGATGCAGGTACATTCCTATTGGCGTATTTGCATATGGATGGGGCTTGCAGGCATCACTCCCGTTGCAGTAAACCGATAGTGGTCGTTCTGGTGAGAAGCCTACGGCATAACTTATGTCGCGATTGGCATCACGTAAGGGTCTCCCAAATTGCACTTCCATGGAATCCGCTTCTTCGTTTTCACCTAGCACCATGGTTCGAACGGGCTGGTTTAGGGGAAGAATTATCTGTGGATTCTTATTAAATTGTCCAGAGGAATGGGCCACAAACGGATCGATAAAGGCAAAATTGTAAAAGTGTTGCTCTCCACCAGTGATGTTATCAATATCATTGGAACGAGAAGCCATTTTTACATAAAGCTCAAATCCACAACTGCTGAATCGCTTGTACGCTTCAAAATCTACAGTAGCATAAAAGGTGTGAGCCTCTATACCATAAGACTCTCCTGTATTGCTTTCACAAAGCGATTTAGTTGAGCTGCAAAATGGAAGAATTTCCCGAATTGAAGACCGGGTTAAAGTCGGTTTGGCCAACAAACTATCTTTGCATTCGCCTCTGTCTGAAGTCTTTAGATATAACTCAAATTTACCACAATCTTTTGCACTAGGACCTCCTCCTTCACCCGCAAGCTTACACTCCGAGCAATCGCGATAAATGGTAACAAAGACTTTGTACTGAAGGTCAGACTCGTGTTTATAGGTGATCTCTCCACCAAGAATATGCAAAGAAAATGCGTCCAACTGAAACGCTAGAACACACAAGCATATGATGACGATCTTTCTCACGACTATTCCTAGCTACTAAGGTACAAAATTTTTATAAAAAGAAAGCAGTGTTTTTGCACTGCTTTCTCATATAGGGTTTGGATTTCGTTTATCTTATTAGCGTAATCGTTCCTGAGTATTTGAATGGTTCTCCACTCCAACTTACAATCTCAAGATAATATCCATACACATCTTGTGGTACGTCCACTCGGTTGGCACCTTCGTCTTTACGACCATACTTGCCATCCCATTCTTCGTTGCGGTCTTCTGATTCCCAGATTACTTCTCCCCACCGGTTAAAGATGATGAGGTGGTAGTATTCAGCACCATCGTTTACAACAGCTCTAAAGCCATCGTTCTCTCCCGGGCCACCACCATCTGGCGAGAAGGCATTCGGGATGTAAACTAAGATGTCTGGTCCAATGATTACATCGTGTTTGAAGGTAGCCTCACATTGGTAATTGGTTCGAACGGTGAGAGTTACTTCGTATGTACCTGTATCAGCCGGATAGAAGAACAATGGGTTTTCTTCATTCGAGGTGTCATCAATTTCTGAATCGATACCAAAATCCCAGAAGAAATTGTCAACCGAACTGTTGAGTATTGGATCGACAGTAGA
>JAEPQQ010000022.1:12901-43974 GCA_017640445.1 Bacteroidia bacterium
TCTTTACCGGCACATCCATTAAAGTCGGTATAATCGTAGTGGATGTAGAACGGATTGTTGTAGTTGTTGTTCACACCTGCAGGAGAGAACGTAGAACCACTTAGGGCAGACGGATCGTCAGACGACCAGGTTCCACCAGAGTAGTTCGCAGTCATTTGAACATCCGGATCAAGCTCACAGAACTGGTAAGGAGCGTTGATGGAGTTTAGATCCAACACGGTTTCATCAATCAACGGAACAGGAAGACCATTGATGGTAATCGTTGTATCCTTATAGGTTGGACAACCTGATTGATCGTGGTAGTATCGCAATGCGTAAGTATAACTACTTCCTTCATTTGGTTTAGGCGTGTTCATGGTGTTGATGTAGTCGTTATCAGCAGTATCGCCAACAATGTCGTCATTAATACCTGCTGCTGCAGCCATGCCGGTTGAGTCAATGGCTCTCCAGATACCGAAGTTAGGAGTAACCGAACTCATACTATCGAGGTTCACCACACCATGATCCCAACAGAGGTCTTCAAACCCTGTGAACTGGATCTTTGGTACCTTGGTTACCACTATATCAGCTGTATCTCGGTTGTAACAACCAAATACACTTCTAAACTCAAGTTCCACCTCTATGGTATCACCTTCTTTAGAGCCCAGAGGCATCGAAATTTCATCGATGTTCAAAACATAATCTTGAGGAGTACCAGCTACTCCGGTTCCAAGGTCTTTGATGATGTCGCTTTCGTTGTATATACCACAATCAACACACTTCCAGGCCTGACGACCAAGGGCAAGTGTACCACCACCCGGTAGTCGGATGATTCGATCGTCGGTTACATCTACCACACCTTTGTCCTGACAGAAGTATCCGTCGTTCAACTCAACAGTTGGTAGTGGGAAGACTTTGATCTCAAACGAGTCAACCTTCACACAACCCGTTGATGGGTGTACATAGGTATAGTATACCTGAAACTGTTCTTCGGTTGTTTCTGCCTTTGAAGAATCCGTTTGGAACAGATATCCCTGATCCACCATAACTGGTTTGTCAGGACATGACCATACACCACCTGAAGCATTAGCATCTTCACTCAAACGAAGATTGATCACACCTGCGTCAAAACATACTTCCATGTCGTTTGGCATAATCACGTCGGGTAACGGATTCACCGTAATGATGACGGTGTCCGCATCGAAACACGTGGTGGTATCTTCGGTTACAAAGAGCTCGAGTTGGAAGTCAGTTGAATTCTGAATGTTGTAAGCCAGGGTATCTTTGGTTCCCATGTTTACCCGATTAGCCGGATCGGTAATATCCCACCATCGGAAGGTTCCAGTTTTATGGTTACCGGCTGTATCCAGCTCAGTGGCGACCAACTCAAGGAAATCGTTCCAGCACAGAGTTTGATCCATACCGGCATTAGCAGTAACCGTGTCGTTTACAGCAAGGTTCATGGTGTCAGAATCAGAACAACCTATGTTGTCAATTACCTTCACCACGTATTCGCCAGCAAAGTTTACATCGAACAAGGCACTATCCTTACTGATTTCGACACCATTGTGGTACCAAACCTTTAGGAGTGTGTCACCCTGTCGAACTCTAATTTCTGAGGTGTCACGTGGATCATCCCAATACGCCAGACTGTCGTTTGGAACAAGTTCAATGGTATTATACGTACATATTCGTCGGTCTATGCCCAGATCAACCATCGGGTTTTCTCGCAGATATACAACGGTGCTATCCCAGGCGGTACATTTGTTCTGATCCGTGATTTCTACAAAGAAGGTAGAGTCACTCAGTCGATTCGGGATGTTTACATCAATGTAATCCGTGGTCTCACCCGTACGCCATTTAAATGTAACAGGTAAAGAACCGTTTGTTACATTGGGCTTGAGTCTTAATGTAGTTCCAGCACACACAAACGTGTCAGGACCAAAAGCCAGATCCACCTCTAACAATGGAGGAACAACAATTGTGTCGAAGTAGTCGTTCGGACAATTTGGAGCATTGGTTATGGTATGGTGCAGGATGTATTTTCCACCTTTACGGAATTGAAGGGTGTCAATTTGTTTAGAACTAAGGAATGAACCCGAACTCTCAATATGTCCATAGGTTTGATCAAACAGCACAACCCCATTGGTGTCTTTTAACTGCCATGAGTACTTAGGCGTTCCCTTAAAATTAGCCGAAGGTTTTGCTTCGATGGCATAACGGCCACAATCGAGTTTCGTAATTATACGCTCCGCTTGCGCAATTGGGTTTACCTTAATAGAGAATGCTCTTACGGTAACAGCGTTTCTCGGACAGGCGTTGTCGCGCGCAGTAACGGTATACGTATAAGGCAGGTCACTTGCAGCGCCAATAGGTGGCGTCCAGCAGAAGCGCGCTGACTGGTTCAGCGCCTTTGCGTTTACGATAGTAAACTGAGCGCCTGGAATACCATGGTTCCAGTATGCTTTGGTAGAATCAGGATCAGGCACCTTAAGTGGAGGAGGTGGCTTCTTAACCTGATCTTCGGTTGTAATGGTATAACAGATTTGAGTACCCTCGCATACGCTTTTATTAAAGGGACCTTTTACCCGTGGTGGGTTGTTACCAGGACATTGCTGCGTAATAAACTGCATATCCCGGCGGGTAACACCAATAATCTCCATCTTTCCGGTTTTTTCGTTTTTTCGCCACTCGTTTACCTGAAGCACGGCTACCGTAATTTCATCACACTTGGTTGGTGTAAAGATCAAGTCTCCCGTTTCAGGGTCAAGAGAAATTCCAATGGGAGGGTTCGCATTGGGAAAAGGAATGCCCTTGCCACTTGGATCATATACGTCGAAAGGACTTAAATGAGAGTATTTGCCACTGTACGCGATCTGGTTGTTCCAACCTGCCAGTGGTTTTGCAAATGAGTACGAAAGTGAGTCGAAGTTTGATGTATCCGATGCACCGTTGTTGTAGTAAAAAGGTTGGTTACAACACAGGTAGGCAATCGGCTCTGTTGTTAGAGATGGAGACGAGTTACAAGGGGCCTTACAGAGGTTAATGGTTGCATAGGTATAAAACCACTTATCTGCAGCACCAGAGGTAATGTCGGAGTTCCTACAACATTGTCCAGTTTCCAGACGAATCTCACAGCATCCGTTTTTTAATAGGTTACTGTAAGGCGCCTTATTAAAGTCGATGGTCACGGTATAGGTGTGCTCCTCGATTCCATCCCCGGTTCGTGCCGTGTTGGAAGGGTTGCACGGTTTACTTGCGGTAGCACAAACCGGCGTTACGTCGCGGATACTTTGCCGGGTTAGCGCAACACCTTGCGACGTTCCGTTCTTCATGCAGACGAGTTTTGTTCGATTACTTGGGTTGGAGAACGCCACTCCACCACAGTATCGGTAATACTTCACCGTAAATTCGAATTTGAGCGTGTCAATACACTTGTAGGTGATATCGGCACCCATTACGTGGGTGGCTCGAGCGGTCTGGGAAGTTCCTAATAATAAGCCTAAGAGACTTATCAGAAGGATCCAGACGGATTTGGGTAAAACTTTTATATTCATTCTATTATTCGATTTACCAACAAACCCCTCCGTTGCGATCATCGCTGCACTCTTTTCGTCACAAGGGTGAACGACTAGTTTAACAATTTGATAGTCAGTTTTTTGTACGTTCGTCAATGTTGTAAATGACTAGGTGTTAAAGCGTGACTTTTTGAGGAAATAGCCCATTTAGACGCGCTCAAGAATCGTTTGAGGTGAAAGGTGCATGACTGAGGAACCACCTTTATGGTTGTGGCACAGGCTTTGTATTGTTATGTACAAGGACAAACGTTGAATACGTTATACCTTATGATTTTATGTTAATTTGTAGTTTAATGAAACACGATATGAAGCTAAGAACTGTATTCGCTCTTTGGTTTGTTTGTTTGGGAAGCCTGTTGTACGGACAAACGGATAGCGTAAGTACGGAAGTAATACCAGACGATACCGTTTATACCATGGACGCCGTAGATAATATGGCCTCATTTCCTGGAGGCGATGCAGCATTGGATCGATATATAGACAGTAAATTGTCGTTTTCCGACCGTGCTTATAAGTACGCAAAATCGGGTACAGTAATTATCGGTTTCACCGTGGAGAAAGATGGAAAACTAAGCAACATTCGTTGCTTACATCGACGTCGTGTTGGTTATGGTGTGGAGGAATCCTGTATGAAGGTGTTTAGAGAAATGCCTGCATGGAAACCAGCTCAGATTGGCGACGATTACGTACGTGTGCGATCAGATAAATCGATACGATTGAATCTGTAGCATTCTTGCTCTATTTCATTAGATGTACCGTTCCAGAGGTAGACTTACTGATTCTCTGAACGTGAGACTCTATATCCAACATATATAGGTATACTCCCAACGGGCATTTCTGGCCCATATAAACTCCATCCCATTTGTAGGACGGGTTGTTGGTGTCAACTAGTTTTTCACCCCACCGGTTGTAAATGCGTAATCGGTAATACGAAATGGGGCAGTCAAAAATAGGCGGGAAAGTCTCGTTGATCGCATCATCATTGGGGGAAAAGGCGTTTGGTAAGATAAAATCTTCCATACAGTTGCAATTCTGAAAACTGAAAGAGACGTCGTCCGTATAAGAACATCCATTGCGGTAAACGGTTAAGCTATAATTCCCGTTTTGTTTGATTATACGACTGGCACTCCGGTCACCATCTGTCCACACAAGGGAGTCTCTGGATACCGGAGCTCTGAGAATGACACTGTCTTCCAAGCATAGAATTTCGTCCGGGCCAAGATCAAAAACGGGTGGAGGGTCGAAGTTTACAAGAATCGAATCTGTAAACTGGCAACCACCCAACCACGCGGTGGCTTTATACATCCCGGATTGCGAGACCTGGATTGAAGGAGTTGTACCGCCGGTTGACCAACGAAGTGAATCGTATGGATGGTTCACCTGAAGTTGTAAAATCGAATCTTCGCATAGTGATGTGTCCGCTCCAAGATCAAAAGAAATACGTGTAATTCGAATCACTTCGATGATGGTGTCTGTAAACCTTGGGTCGTTCGTGTAGGTTTTCACCAGGAAGCTTCCCGTGTCACTAAAAACGTGCTTAACCAACTCGCCACGGGCAGTGTTGTTTCCTCCGGTTGAGGGGTCTCCGAAGTTCCAGAAAACGATGCTGTCGGTGTTTCCAACCAGTTCAAATGTAGTTGAGTCTCCAAAACAGTATCGTCGCGAAATAGTGGTTAATTGTAGCTCGGTCAGGTGACAGGTATCCATGATCCAATTCGAGTTTGCACCCGTTTTTTGAAATCCGCTCATGGTTGCGTGATGCCCGGACCCTGATGCATCGAACACCGAACTAATTGCCGTATTGTTGGCGCCAGCAACACCCTGGTTCATTGAGTATCGAACAAGTAGATCTGGCTCTGAAGCATTGATCGAGGCGTCTTTGTTGGTATTTATTTGATTCGATGTACGTGCGGTGGTCCATATTCGAACTTCATCGATGGAGCCTCTGTAAAACTCCGAGTTGCTGGTGTTATCCCAATCCTGACCAATACTGTAGCGATGAAAGGGTTGAAACTGATACCTTGCCGTGTAGGAGCCAATGGACTGTCCGTCGATAAATGCCTCTCCGGTAGATCCATCGCGCACATATGAAATGTGATGACATTCTCCGTCTCCGATCACCTCTGTGGAAATAAGCACAAATTTACTCCCGCTTACACGCTCGTCGTAAATGATGAGCCTGCCTTCTTGAGTGGTTCCGGTGCCACCCATAATAATCAAAAACTCATTATCTCCTCCGCCGACTGCTTGATTTACAGCAAACAAGACAACACGATTGGCTGACCGTAGGTTTAATGCGTCCGCTTTCAACCAAAATTCAATGGTGAAGTTGTTGTTAGCGTTTGACAGGTCGCTTGCCAGGTGGTTGAGGTCCAGATAGTCATCTACACCATCAAAGTGTAAACTATTATCTTGGGCCCTTGCCGAAGTAAAAAGGAATAGCAACGGTACTAAAAGCGAACAGATAGGAAGCGCTATATTGACTGATTTGGTTTTTTGTTTCACTAAGTCGAATTGGATATGGACTCAATGTACATCCCATATTTGCATCCTGTTGGTCTGAAACAGCGTTCGGTTGGTTTCAACAAGTGAACGGTGAATACATTTACAAACGTATGACCTAGAGGTTTCTTGTGTCAGGAAACGGAATACCAATTCGTTCGTGACGAATACTTCATTTTTTCGGTTCCACCTTTAGGTACTGATTGTCTTTTTTAACCCGAAAAACCTTTCCATTAAAACCAAGAATGGATGAATAATCAAACGGTAATACTATTCTTCCTTTGATATCGATTACGCCGGATTTCCCGTCAAGAATTGCTTGGTAGTATTTACCGGCGTAGTCCTGTCCAATACCATCGTATACAAACTTGGTGGTGGTCTTTCCTTTTTTGTTGATCAATCCATATTTGCCGTCTCTTTTAGCTACAGCCATTTCTGTATAGTAAGGCAGGATGCGCTCGAACTCAAATGGAACTTGCTCTCGACCATCAACCCGTATTACACCGTATTTGTCTTCGTATTGGGCAATGATTAGACCATCCATTACCATGGATAGGCTTGAATACCTGGCTGGAATTTGGAATGAGCCATCAGTACGTATGTATCCCATTTTATCCTGGTATCGAACCAAAGCAAGTCCATTGTCAAACCGATAAGCATAGTCGTATTTAATTGGGAGCTTTACGGTTCCCTTGTTATCCATATACCCCCATTTGTCACCCTTGCAAAAAGCAAGCAGGCCGCTGCCGGCTTCGTGAATTGATTTGTATTCGCATGGGACAAAGTGTTCGAGATTGGCTGATAAGAACCCAAACCGTTGGTGCTTCTCCAGTATATAGTGCGCATTCTGGGATCCGGGAAGATGGATACGATCGTAATATCCATGGCTAAGAAGGTCTCCCAGACTGTCCAACAGTGCATATTGATTGTTCACTGTTTGCACGAGGTATACGGAAGGAGAAAGAGGTCGAACCTGTTTATATATCTCCGGAATTCTACCTTTAACCCCGACCAATCTTGCCCGAGCACGGGCCTGGCCTATATGTTGACCACGTCCGGTGTAGGGTGTGAGTTGTTGGGAGGAAGGGTCGATCCAGAAAAATTGACCTTGTTTTTCAACAATGATACTGTCTTTTTCATACACCCAAAGGTTGTCGTATTCACAAGGAACCAACGTAGTTCCCGGGTAGTGAATCAACCCCCACTTTTTGTTCTGACATACGCGAAGACGCCCATACTGCCAGTAATGCCCAACGTAGGAATAGGTCTCACCCGTAATTTCGTTGAAGTTGGTGTCGATTAAACTAACTTGTTCCTGATTGTATTTGAAACCTACCCAATATTGTCCATCCGGGGCACCATTCATCTTCCAGGTAAGCTGATCGCATGAAACGTAGTGGAGTTTTGTATGATTTAGATCGTAAATCGCATGGATACGGTTTTTAATTTGAAACTGCAGGTGCCCCGTGACGCGGTCAACCTCATAGTGATTATACTTAGGAGGCAGTATGGGTTGAAGTTGGAGATCAATGAGTTGCAGGGTATCGTTACGTTTAAGCACAATAGCTTTGGAGTATAGGTGAATCTCATCAAACTCAATGGGAACAACAACGCTTCCCGTAGAGTCAATTAATCCCGACTTGGAAGGGGTATGAGACATAAACGGGCCACCGAGTGTAACGGAATCATAGACTTGAAAATACCCCGGTTTAGGGGCGTATTCAAGATCAGGTCGCAACAGGTTTACGACATGAACATTGTGCTCCATGTTCATGGCTTTGTTTTGAAAGATGCTGTTGAGGTGTTCGAGTGACCATAGGCTGTTGAATGCCCTTATAACGGAGCCTTCCCTGTTTCGCACAATGTACTCATTGGGTCGACGTTCACCTTGAAGAACGTGGCTCCAGGACAAGCCTCGAGGTTGGCTCATTTCGAGAAAGCTTACACGTCTTTGCCAAAGGCCGACATGATTAACCTCTATAAGCTGCACATCATTTTTCCATGGGTGAAAAAGCGTGTCGATTTTACTCGGCTCGTCCTGTTGGAATGGAGAAAACTGTGCGCTACCAGCCCCAATAGAAAACCAAAAAATGAAAGCAAAAACCAGGAACTTCATAGTTCGAAGATGACCTGTCTGGTTTAGTTGCGCCACAGCAACTTAGCCAACGTGCATAAGGACTTAGTTAGCGGATATATCCCCAAGTCCTTGGGTGACTAGTTAGATTTTGGTATTTTTCTATTCGGCCGTATAAAGTAGTGTAACCACCTCATATATTGCACATTAGAAAAAGTGATACATGGCGAGGAAGGAAGACAAGGTGTCGTTTGAATCGGGTGAGACCATAGAGCCATATGGCTTGTTTATTGGTCTAACAACTATGCCGATGAACAAGGATTTGTACGAGGAGCACATCGGAGCCATTAATCGGTTCTTTAAGAATTATAAAAAAAATGTAGCAGCGAACAATGAGCACCTGGGTATTGCAGATGATGACGTTGACAAAAAGACGTTCGATCAAGCGCTATATAGACCTCTTAGCTACATTTTATGGGGGAGTTACGACTTAGTTACTCTCAACTTGATTGATGACACAGGAATAGGGACGAGAAGTTTTCACCCCTACAGTTCTTTGTTCAAAGACATCGATAAAAATAATCACTATTCGAAGAGTTTCGATTATCAAGTTCATACCGCATTTTCGACAAAATTGTACCATCCAGATAACTCGACACCAGAACGACCTTTGGCTAGCTTGGTAGAAGATATCAGTAAGGAGAAACAGTTGATCAAAAAAGGTAAGTCCTGGAACAATGGACTTGAGGGTTATCCATTTATCAGTGTTTCTACACTCAAGATTAATAGTTCTATTCTCATTGGTAGCGGCGTAGTTACCGTTGACTTAATCAAATCTTTCGTAAACACAAAAATTGCGAAGTATGCCAATAAGTTTAGAACAGGTGAAGAAGGTGAAGAAACAGGAGAAAGGGGGCAGACTCATGTTGACCCCAATTTGGAGTACCGGGCACTTGTTCTTGAATCTCAGTCATGGCATGAGTTGGTTTTGGTCATCTTCTCAACAAATGTTCAATTCAACAGTGAGGTGTTGCTTGTTTGCAGGGAATACTCATTTTATGACCTGGAAGTAGCATACGCTAAGTGTAATATTTTCAAGGACCATGTGGAACAAATTAAGAAACTTAGTCTTGCGCGTTATCTGTATGATGATCTAGAAGAGTTCAATATTCAGAAAGAGCCTTTAACTCCTCATTTGTTCACCGATTGTTATACCCATTTCGGATACGACTTCGACGCAATTCTGGAATTTGACAACCTTGACCAGAAAAGTAAAGTTTCGATTAAGTCAACTATTTTTGGGAAACCAGGGCACCTGAGACAGATGGTGGGGTTTGTGCTGGGGCAGGATGGCTCCCAAGGATCAAGTGGTGGAAGCAAATACGATGATCCAAAACGAGTTAATGGGAGTCTGGTTATCGGTGACGGCGATTTTAGTGTTAACTATCATGCACGAGAACTACAGAAGAATGCTAAAGATGCAAAATCCTGGAGTGAAGACCGATGGTTGCCAAGGCACTTCAGACAAATAAAAGGTAACCCAGTAATAGAGGGGTGCGATTTTGACCAAATCGATAGAATATTAGGAGATGTGGAGAACTTCAATGTTGAGGCCCACCCTTATGTTTCCGAGTTACTTTATGCAAAATCTGTTTCTGCAGACACCATTGAAAAAAGCATAAATGAGCCACTTGACAGGCTCCACCTTTCAAAAATCCTGAGAGAGCGAATCTTAAATGTGTTTGTTAACTTTAATGATGGTATGCAGGATCATGTCCTCTATTCATATTTCATTGAAATTAGGGGGTTCGTCCTCAATTTGGCGAATGAACTTAGAAAGGATGTTTTGGCTTTGGAAACGAAGGAGACAGACATTGATCAACTACACAAGAAGTACGACAAACTATGCACCTACTTTGAAACTGCTCATAAGAACAGAATCTTCCAATCAAATAAATTAGGTCATGAGGTAACCGATTTTAATTCCGAGTTCAACGGGGGTATTCACCAAGCACTGAGTGGTATCGACGTTGCATATAAGGTGGCGAAGTCGATTGTACATGCCGGCAGCCAAAATCACATTTTTGCAAGTGTTAGCTCTTTGCCTGGTATAATGGCAAATAGTAATAGATTGAGGATCAATTATTTTCATATTTTCCATCCGATTATTTTTCTGGCAACACTTTTCAAGGAAGCTAGTAACAGCATCTCTGGACGCAGTGACAGCTACTCAGTGGAATTTAAGCAGCTACATAAGAGGTTGAAAGAGGCGCTATCGAAAATCAGGATACCAGAGAGTATAAAGTCAAGGTATGATTTTATAGTAACGGACGAAGAATTTACGAATTACATAATCGCAGACTACTTTATGTTTAAACTTGGGTATCTTGAAAACAAAAGTCTGTTTGATTTTTGGTTTTGGCACGTACCGTTACAAGACCCGACAATATATGATAATGATCAGGAGGTAGATGATACCGTTTTCCTAAAACTGCTGACCAGGAGACTCATGCTGGCCAATTTGGGAAGTGATATGAAGATTTATGAGGGAGACATTCCGAACCCCAAATACAACAAGGTTTGGAATAGTTACTTCACCCAAACCAATTCAGTTGTAGAAAAACTACTAAACCACCGAATCGATGTCGGTGAGCAAGAGCAAACAATTTTGAGAAGTATAGATGAAATGGTCAAAGGACATTTTTCTCATGCTCTGTTGCTTTTGGCAAAAAAGAGTGGGAGTCATCGACTAGCGGTTGAAGACCTTCAAGGGCTAACGGATCAAAATGGTACTGTTTCGGGCCGAGACGAGATTTACGCTAACCTTTTGTGGAAGAAGTTTAAGAACGAGCTTCTTGAAGGTATAGAAGACCATGAATCACCTCACCTGAATATGAGCTTGCTTAAACCGGGAATCTATGAGGGGTCGGAGTTTAAACGGCATTTACTGCGAATGACGAGTAAATATCTTGATTTGGTTTCAAAACAGTTTGAACTTGCCAACCCCCAGGATGAGACTAATGTCCTATGTCGAATTGGGTGTCGACCAGTTACCAGCCGTAAGGCGAATGTGAAACTGGACCAAGATGAAAAGGCACTGCTACGTAAATTAAACGAGAATCACAGTATCAAATTTGACCCATTGGGAGGCTTTTTCTCATATGGTTATTCAACCAGAAAGCTCATTTTGAGGAATAAGCTGGTTATTATGAGGTCGTTGTGGGATATGTCACTCCATTTTAAACGTACGCAGTTAACCCAAAAAGGGGAAGATCAGTCAAAGGACTTAAGTAATATGATGATCAAAAAACCCATTGCTGCCAAATCTAAAGCGACTTTAAGTAGTACGCCTCAGGAGGATTCTGAGCGACTAATGGGAGCTTTTGGAACAGAATTTGTCACTCGTAGTGAGAAACCCATTGTGGAATCCGAAAATGGTTTACAGGTTATGACCTATCTGGGATACGACAAAAAGGTAGTTTACCTGAATAAGGACATTCAACCTCAAACTCTCAAGGATTTAGGGGTGTTAGATAAAAACCAAAAGATGCACTACTATTTTTTGCTTGATGGCCAAATGGTGGAAAGCGATGTCCAGGCCGTAAAACAACAGATTCGAGACTTGTTTACAAAGGAGTTAGGGGTACACAATCTGGTTTTAAACAACTTAACCTATAGCACTTATAGGTATAACGAGTATTCCAGTGCACTGTACAATAAGCGATCAACACAGTAAAATGGGACAAATGAAAAACTTGATTTTAGCAGAAATATGATTAATTTCACGAAACTTTTTTTTAAAAAAGGCGTTTTGTTTCTGAAAATGAGCCAATTACAACATATTTATATACTTCATGGGTAGGGCAGCGACATTCGATAATTTCGGCCTTACGTATTGCATCGAAACAACTTCGCATCAGAAGGGCGACTCGCTCGACTATTTAGCAGAATTATACCCTCTGGCGGTGGGTAAGGTTTCAATAACAAGGGAGAAATTGATCCTGTATTTTGGTACACTTGTGGAGATGTTCAGGGAGCAAACAAATGGGTTAATCAGGGTAAGCGACCTTAACCTTGAAGGAAGGGAAACAGAATATGCAGATTTTGTAAAGTCAATAGGAGAAGCTCCATTCTTCTATAGCATAATGAAGCAAGAGTTGGGAGTCTTGGTCGATACATCTCGAAGTACACTTGCAAATATGAAGGACTACGGATTTTTGGACTCCAGAAGAAGTTAGTTTCAAACTACGTACACCCAACCTTAAACAGACTTCCGTCTTTGGAATACCCAATTTTTTGGTAGTATTCGTCTACATCCGACAGTACATAAACATCGTGATCCGGAAAGTCAGTGAGAAGGCATTCCATGAGTTTTTTCCCAATGGAATGGCCACGATAACCTGAGTGAACCAATAAGTCAATCACCCAAACGTACATGCCCGGGTCGTGGAGAGAGCGAGAATACCCGCATAGTTTATTGTCGCAGACCGCTACGTATGTAATTGATTTTGCCAGAAGGTTTTGATAGGCCGGCCCCAGGTAACTCTTCCATTCATCTCCTTCAGAGTCAATGATGACCTGAAGCTGATCATAATCACGCTTTGCGTCGTATTTTCTTATTTCAATATGCATTACACGCAGGGGTGTTAATGCTCGGAGTGCAGCCCCAGTCGGTTGCCCTCAGAGTCAATAAACAGGGCAAAATAACCAGACTCGTCGGCATGAGGTGTCTTTGGCATCAGAATTTGACCACCGTTTTTCTCAACCTTGTCCAAGACTACCTGAAGGTCGTCTCCTCCATTCAGATAGTTGGTTACACCCTCGGTAGAAGGCGTGTATCCTTCCCCCTTCATGATAACACCCGTTACCATCTGGTTTTCATACGGTAAAAGACCCATTTCGAAACCGGGGAACGCCATTTTTTCTATTTTTATGTCCAAGATCTCCTGGTAAAAGTTGATGGCTCGCGAGATGTCAGTCGCAGGAATTTCAAAGATGGACACGTAACTATTCATATTCATTATGGGTTCTTGTGCAGTTGTATCGGATGTTTGTGTTTCCGTTTCAGAAGTGGTTTTAGTACCACATGCTGTACTACCTAAAAAGAGTACTACGAGTAGCAATGGAAGATATCTGTTGTTCATTTTTTTTGCACTAAAATAAGCACTACAAAGATGAATTCAGCGAATGAGGCAAAATTGTAAAAATGCGACACCCCATTACTTGTAGAAGATCGACGAAAGTGTCAGGTTTTGATTGTTGAGGAATTCTTTTGGGCTAACCCCGGTAAACTCTTTAAAGTCTTTGATAAAGTGGGCCTGGTCGTAATACTCGTTTTCGTAGGCAATATTGGTGAGGTTTTCTCCTTCATCATTCAGCAACATCTTTAAAGCGCTTTGAAGTCGGATAACCTTGCCCAGTTGCTTCGGGCTGATGCCAATTTGCTGTACAAACTTACGCTCGAGTTGCCTCCTTTTACCTGGGTCTTCTTTAAGAATGGTGCCAATGGTGGAAGTGCCTTTCGAAGATGCCAATGCATCGACAGTTGTTTTTACAATCTGATCAACGGTATTTTGTTCCTGCAGTTTTGTTAGAAGAAATTCTTCAATTACCGAGATACGTTCTTCAACGTTTGAGGCTTGAATCATTTGCTTCTCCAGCAAATTGCCCACCTCGTCGCCAAACAACTCGTGAATAGGTGTTTCCGTATTGGCCAACGATTTAATGGGGACCGATACAAAGTTGGCAAAACCATACGGATAAAACCGAATTGCAAAGGTGTTTACGTATCCCGTGGGCTCAATGTAGAATGGGTCAGTGATTTGCCCAAGTACCATGGCTCTTGGCTGAATCAGGAAGTCGTTTTCCGAAGTGTAACGCTTAACATCATCACCAAGGATAAAAGCCATTTCGATGTTGCCATCCGGAACAATACGCTGGCGTTGGGTTTCTTCCATAGCAGGTACCTCAAGGGTCCAATAGCAACTAACGATTGATTTTAAATCTGGATTGGGAGAATAGGTTTGATAGTTCATTTTAGTTCGCGGGTTTGTTATGTTCCGCCTGTTCAGAAGTGTCTGCAGGCTCGAATAATTCAATCGTATAATCAAACAACTCAGTGCCACCCCATTTCCCGTGACCGGGAATTACCATGGAGGCGTTGGCGTATTTTGCTTTGACGGTGCGCACCGTTTCTGACCATTGATCGGTGTTGGCATCGCCTAAATATCCTTTGCTCGCCCCAAGTCGTTTTATCAGACATCCGCCAAATACCGCCTCGTCTTTGGGGAAATATCCAACGACATTGTCTCTCGTGTGGCCTTCTCCCAGATAGTCGACGTACACTTTCTCGTTACCCAGGCTTAGTACCAATTGGGTGTTGAAGGTGTCACATTTTTCGGGGAGACTGTCTCCACTTTCTTTAAGGAGGTTGAGGGTTTGATTACTCAGATATGTTGGGATATCACTTTCTTCAAATTTTCGTATGCCACCGAGACAGTCGTTGTGAAAGTGTGTTGGTATAACACCAATGATCTCACTGGTCAACTTGTTGGTGATGAAATCTATTAGTTCGGCCGAAGTGGTATCGTCGGTAGGTGTATCAAAAAGAACAGCCTTGTTTTCATTTACCACCAGCATGCCGTTGCAACCCACCTTGCCATAATCCTCCGTTTGCAGATAGGAAGTATGAACAAAAACATGATCCGACAGTTTGTGAACGATCAAGCGTTCGGATTGATATAGGGTGTCGTTTGCCTCCTGGTCGTTTTCCGTTGGCGTATGTCCGCTCTGTTCCTTTTTTGAAGATTGTTTACACGATGATAGGGTAAGGACAAAAAGAATAAGGATCGAGACGCGGATTTCATTCATACGTTGAGTTGACTGTCGTTTTGAGTTTGCCGGGTGAAGACAATTCAAAGATAGCAAGAAGGCGAGGTCTAATCCAACTTATAATAGAAATGCGAGACATCTTCTTCGTCGGTTGGATTTGTCTTACGATAAAAGTCAAGTGCGTAGTCGTCTACCTTATCTGCCTGAACAAATACCTCCTCGAACCCGTTTTCCTTGTAGAACGACTTCGTCGCTTCGATCAGTTTTTGGCCGATGCCTTTGCGTTGGAATGTCGGGTCAACGGCAAGATCATAGATATAGGCGAGCGGTTGAGTGGAGTAGTATTGTTCCAAGGTATAGGTTGTTAACCCACCTACAATTTGGTTGTTATGCTGCGCTACAAACACATTAAACGTTTCCTTGTTTAAAAGGCTTTGTAGGTACGCTGTATTAGGTGTGGTAAAGTCTTCCATTTCAAACACGATCTCAAAAAGACGAATAAGTTCGATAAACCGATTGATATCAGTGTCGTTTAACCTGCGTATGTCAACGTTTTTCATGGTACGATTATAGTGTAAAGAAGTCGTTTGGTTATGTCGATTGATTGTCTACCGTGGCGAGTAGCTAGTTAGTGTGGTGTTTTAAGTTTAGAGAAATGGGCATAACACCAGGAAGTGAGTTACGATCTTCATTTAATGAAGAAAAGGTAATTGTGCTCGATGAACGAAATGTAGAGTTCAAAGGTGAGGTTATGTCTTTAAAAAAGTGACCTGAACCAAGCTGGGATTAGAATACAGCGTCGCGTCGACGGGTCACTGGGTGTTTGAGGGGCGTAATATTGGTGAAGGCCTATCAACTTCAGATATATTAGCCAGCCCTAGTGGGTGGTAGCCTGTAGAACACTATCGATATAAGCTTGTTGATGTTTGAGGCTCAAGTACCTGTTATGCTGTCTAATAGAGTCCAGCGGCCAATCTTCGTTTCGCAGAAAGCCTAAATGAGTGTTTAGGCTATTAAGTTTTAATACGGTAACGAATTCGGAATATCGTGTTTCCAAACTATCGATAAGTTTAATCGGTTGGTTGAAATGAATAGTTTGGGTTTGGAGGTCAGCGAATAGACGAATAGGTCCGACGTCAAGTTGTTTCAGAAAATCATAACTGTTGAAAAGCGTTAAACTGTCTTCTTCAAAAAGGTATTGTCCGGCCATTCGAATCTGATAGTCGCATCCGCCAAGTAGAAAGGTTCCGTCATCACGGAGATAAAGCAGAACGACAACCATATCACCAAACTTTTGTCGATGTTGGTGTTGAAGTCTGTAGGCTTCAATTACCCCAGGGTGACCGGTGGCATATTTGCCAGGTTTCAAGTTGCGATGTTGCTTTTGGTTTGTTAAGCATGAGGTCAAAAGAATGGCAATAAACTGGTATACCAAGATTTGTAGACCTCTCATTTTTGATTTAATTAAAGCTTGGAAAGTATCTGAGTTACAGTCAAACCCTCGAACTCAATAAGGTCTCGTTCAATTTCATCCAGGATATCTTCAATTAGAGGATCATTTATGATAGCACGAAAGTTCTCAATGAACCTTATTGCATTTGATTTGAAACTTCTGGTAACTGGGACGTCGTTGCTTTGACCACGCATTAACATGGTGGAAGCTTTTTGCACATCAATGGCGAAATTATAGTAAGAAGCTAAGGTCTTTCGGGTTATAAGGCCACTATCGAGTGCAATTTGCCCTAACACATTATAGTAGGTAATGTATTCTTGTCCTTTTGTGTAAAGTAACATTAAGCTATCTCGGATGTTGTATGAAACTTGGTCGTTCAGTGAGTAAGTTAAACCGTGGTTGTCAGACAAAGAGTTGATTTGGGTTTGTGGACAGGTAGAAGGGGCCTGTGAGATACAGATAAGTTCGGTACCGACCATTTCACTTGTCTAGATCACTTGAGGAATAACCGCAGCCAATACAGTAGTTTATGTTAGGTGCTTGAGAAGCGTTAGAATAATCGTTAGTCCCTAAATCTTGAGTCAAGGGCTCCGCTTCATTTGCCATATTGCAACCAATAAAAAATAAGCAGGCTATTCGAAAGCCCCAGATGTAAGTTTTTGTTAAACGTCTCATATTTTTTGGTTAAAAATTACGCCGTATTCATCACTAAAAACATCTGGTATAGAAAACCGCTAGTTAAGAATGTGTGGCTGAGGCTTACCGTTTTATTATTGAATAAGTAGCTTATCCAACTAGGTCAAGGATAAAGACGAAGACTATAGACCCTAAGGGCCAAACGTTATTGGCCCTCCTGCATCTTTTGCATTTTTTGTCCAAACTCGCTCACCTTGAGTGAATCAAAGTACACTTCCATGGATAGTACCTTTCCATCTTCGATGTTGATAATCTCACAGGCATCAACTTCCAACAATGCCATACTTGGGTGCCCTATCTGATAATGGGTTAGTACACAAGCCTGATTGCCTTCTGAGATGATGTTTTTTACTTCTCCGGTTTGTTTGTTGTTCAAAAACTGGTGGGTAATGTTCACCACGTTTTCCTTCCCTTCAACGAGGGACGCCAACGGCCCCAGGTAGGTAGCTTGTTCGGCCAGAAAGTCTTCCCATCCCTGATTGTTCAGCATGGCGTTGTAAAATTCTGCGGTAGTTTCTTTTGTTGTTTTCATTTTATTTATTCTTAGGTGATGTACTAATTGTTGTGGAGTTCTTTCTGTTTTCGGGGTGAGGGTTTACCTGTTTCTACATAGATTACGAGATCATCCATTAAGCCTGGATACAGCTTTTTGAGGGCTCGTTTCATCGGAAATTGTGCGATGGTTCCAATACCAGGCTTTACGTGGATTTGAGGCCCAAGCGTAATTTTTGTTTGATTGTCCGAAATCTTATCGAGAGTCCAGGTGCTTGTAACCGAACCAACGAAAAAGGGAAGGCCTTTTACGGAGAATTCCAGAACATGATTCTCATTGTCCAGTTTCGTTATGGTGTCCATGAGTCGGCCGGATTCGGTGTCACAAACCCGGTCAAAGTCTTCGTGTGGTTCACCTTTTCTACAATGAGTGGTTCCAGTCGCCCACAGGTGACCTTTGGGAAAATCATTTACTACGAAATCCCACACCTCTTGTATGGGCTTGTTAATCGTCTTGTCGAATTTTAAATCTATCATTTCTATTTGTTTTTGGAATGAATGTTCATTCCATTATTGGTTCAAATTTTTTTACTCCTTTATTCCGTCCCAGACCATTTGTATGTGGTTCGACAGTGATGTTCGTTCTTTTTCCGGGGCGTCCATATGTTGCCTTAAATAGGAATAGATGCCACCACCGATAAAGGTCAGAATTTCACCGATCTCCATGTTTTTAACAACCCGGCTTTCCTGACCACTTTTCAGCAGATCGGCAACTATTTCCACTGATTCTCTGCCCTTCTTACGGTTTTCGTCTGTGATGATTGGAGAGGCTTCCAGCTGAAGTAGGAAGTTGAAGTACGACGGCTGTTGAAGGAAGAATTCGATGAGGACGGTCAGATAGTCCTCAAACCGTGTTTTAATGGGGTGGGTTGTGTCCACTTCCAGAAACAGGTCTTTTTCCTGCATTCGGATGTTGACGTAAATTTCGTTGATCAATTCTTCCTTATTGGGGAAGTAATTATAAATGGTACCCATTCCGGTGCCCGCTGCTCTGGCAATCTCTGACATCGGTGTGTTGTGAATTCCCTTCTTAACCAGAAGGTCCAACGCGGCATTCAATATGGACTCTCTTTTTGTCACGGTGCAAATATATAGCAATTGGAATGAGCATTCCAATTGCTTGTTTGAAAAAAATCAAATCCGAGACGTTTTTCATTCCAACAATGGCTAATGAAGCGATTAAATAGCTTAAGTCAGTTCACAAAAAGTGACGACCGTGTTACGCTTATCGGTAAATGTGCTGCGAAATTCAAACAGCACTGTTTCAGTGATATAACGACTGCTCAACACGCTATCTTTACAAAGACCGATTAACCCTGCCATATGGAAAATGTGGTTCAGAACGGAATGTGATATGAAAAGAATACATAAGGTGGTCATGCTTGTAAGCATCGTGTTAACCACTCATGCAAGTAAAGCTAAAGAAGTAAAAAGAAGAATAGACCCAGGGGCAAATGGCTCATTTGATTATACCATTATGGACATGGGCGAATACTATCTGATAAGTTGTTTCGCCTCGGAGGTTTGCAACATTTGTCCACGGAATCTGGATGATGTAAACTACTTTACTCCAAATGACCTGGCGTACGACCCAACAGATCTGATTGCAATGAACGAGTTGTTTGGGTTTGCTGATAATGCTTATGATCAAGGACAATCGGATGGGAGCCACACAGTTACTTATATCGTTCGGGGTGAGCCTGCCCCTTGGGTTTATCAGGTGCGATGGACACTTGTAGATGGTCGTCTCGAACAAATCTGGATGCGAGTTCATTAGGAATGGTTTGGCTCGACGTGTAAGATTCAGAGCACTGGCCACACTATTTTGGACAGTGCAGAACCTCCTTGCCTTCTCCCAGGTTCATACACCGGTTGCCCAGCTTTCTTTCGTGACTTCGTTTGACATCAACGACGACTTTTACCGCCGAATTCCTACGGCACAACGTTTCTTTTCGGGTTGGTTTCCGCAAAAAGGCGGTGGTTATTTCATAGGCCTGGACACAGGTTATCGGTACTTTCTCGCTCAACGATTTAACGAGAAATACGAACCGGTGTCGTTCGACAGTATACCAATACCCGAAGAGGTTTCCGGTTTTCTTGATCAACGATCTGAGCCTAAGGTTTCTTCAACCTATGTGAACATAGACAGTAACGAATTTCAACTATTTCTCAATCAACGCTCCCTTCTACTTTTTACTAGTATCGACGACCACCTGATCCTTAAGGAATACTTCAATACCCAGCGTCTTTTCCAACTTGTCGGGAGTTTTGGATGTAAATGGGACAATCGGCTCTTTGTGCTCTCAAACACACACATACGCAGATGTAAGAAGGGCGTTGACACGTTGGATTTTTATGTGTACGATTTCGCTTCCAGGGAGAAAACAAAACTCTATGAGGCGCCCTACATAGATAACTTTCACAGAGGGCAGCATTTTGTCAATTCGACTATTCATCAGAACCGTTTTCACCACATAGACCCTGTGAGCCTTCGGTATACACGAATACTACTCGATACTCCTTTTCCAGTAGAACAAGTGACCCTGGGAGATTCTCTCAAAGAACGTTTCGTTGACCACGGTATCAATCCCATTCAATTCCTCCATGAGTCACCCTATAAAGGTATCAAAAACATAACATCAGGAGACCGGGTATCAAACTTTATGCTTACGTCACTACCTTTTGAGGATAGGTGGTTGATACGCATACAGACAAAAGCTACGGGTAGAATTCAGGATTATGTGTTAGATCTGCATACCGACTGCATAAAACCGGAAGCAATAACAGTCAAAAATCCTGATCTGTTTACAGAGGGATTTGAGTTTACCGACACCAACTTCCCACTAGACTACAATGCATTTTGGGTTTGCAGGGGCCAGGACGATCACGTCATTTTTTTTAATCATCACCTCAATGAACCTTTGAAACTACCCATAAGCCAGATCGATTTCCTTAGCACTTTTCAAGACTCGGTGCTCAAAAGTGGATATGGAAACTTCGACGTGGAAGGCCTTGTTTTCCGATTGACGATCAAATAGCGACAGCACATCTCGTTGTTCTGTTGCCAACGACGTGTTGGGCCATCACTTAAGCTCTGGTCTATCTAGTCCATTTTCCAGTTTTGCCGATTTGGCGTATACGGAATATTCTTGCTGTCGAGCTTCGACTCCAACGACTCAATATCGGTGCGCAGTTTGTCCAAACTTGTCCGGATTCCGGAATACTCCTCTTTGGCCAACGCAAACTGATCTTTATGCGTTTGGGTTGGGTCAGACGTGGAGTACCAGATGTCGGATACAATGCCTTCAATTCGACTACCAGTACCTGGAACCGTTTCAACGTCCCTGGTGTATTTATGATAATCTCCCCACATTTGAATACGCACATCGTGTATTAGCTTCTCCGAAGCTTTTACCTGGGTTATCCATTGGATATCGGCACCCGGATAGCTTTGAATCGCTTTTTTGATATGCCTTAGGCGCTTGTTCAACTCGTCTAGCTCCGAATTACTTCCTCTTACACTTCTTCGAAGATCTTGCACCTGCTTTTTGAACGCCATATTGGTTTCGGTTTGCCTGGCCAATGTGGAATTATCAAGAGGTACTACTTCAAACGCGGTAGGGGCAACCAATCGCTGTAATACGCCATTATCGATTTGCCAAAGTTCAACGGTATAGCTGCCTGGCAGAGCCAACGGACCTTCGTTGGGATTGCTATACCGACCGGCCGGAACGTGGTTGATTCGAATAGGGGTAGCCGCTGGATAACGTAAGTTCCAGGTTACCCGATGGATTCCCTTGGTAGTAGGTTTTCTAATTTTACGAACCTCGTTTCCTGATGCATCTTTAACAATAAAAAGAAGGTAGGCCGTGTCGTAATTATCCTCCATAACAAAGTCTTCGTAGGTTGGATAATCAATATCGATTTTCGCTTCCCTGGCCTTCTTCTCTTTTTCCTGCCGAAGTTCTTTGGGCGATTTTGGCTTCTCTTTTACGTAGTAGGTGAAGGTTGCACCAAACTGCGGATTTGGGGCAGCGTATAGAGAGGCTCCCTGGCTCGCTACTCCTCGCAGACCCAATGGGTTTGATTCAATATAAGCAAGCGCTTTTTTGATAGGAAAAATGGCAGCATCCTGCTCCAACGTTTGTTGGTTCAAATTTCTAAGCGGGCTATAATCGTCTAATATGTAGAAACCTCTACCAAACGTACCAAGAACCAAGTCATTTTCTCTTTTTTGAATGGCCATGTCGCGTACACAAATTGTTGGCAAACCCGCGCTCAACTCAATCCAGTTTTGGCCACCGTTTACACTCGCGTAACACCCAAATTCGGTTCCTGCAAAAAGCAACGTTGCGTCCACGTGGTCCTCAGCAATCGAATATACGGTTCCTCGTTCTGGCAGATCGTTCTGTAATGCCGTCCAGGTCTTTCCTTTATCCAAGCTCTTCATAAGATATGGTTTAAAGTCGCCTCTTTTGTGATTGTTGAAAGCGGCGTATACCACGTTCACGTCGTGTTGAGATGCCCAGATCATGTTGACATACGTCATCTCGGGTACACCCTTGAATTCTTCTTTTTTATTCCAGGTAACACCACCGTCTTCCGACACCTGTATCAACCCATCATCCGTACCAACGTAAAGGAGGTTTGCGTCAATGGGCGACTGGTCGATGGCAACAATGTTTCCATAAATGGTGGTAGACTTGTTCTTCATTACCACATCTGGCGATTGTATTTCGCCCATAACCTTCAGTTTGTTTCGATCAATCTGCCGTGTTAGGTCTGGAGATATGGCCTTCCAACTGTTACCGCGATCTTCGGTTTTGAAGACTTTATTGGCACAGAAGAACAGCGTTTTTGGATCGTGTGGGGAGATTAGTAACGGAGCATCCCAATTCCATCGAAAGGCCGCTTCGCCTTTTCCGGGTTGCGGTTTAATGCCGATCCGTTCGCCCGATTGGCGATCGTACCGAATCAGGCCACCATACTGCCACTGGGCATAGATGATGTTAGGGTTTGTTGGGTCGACTTGTGTTTCGTAGCCGTCTCCACCTACGGTAATAAACCAGTCGGAATTCAGAATTCCGGCATTGTTGAGCGACCTGGAAGGACCGCCTTGTGAGTTGTTATCCTGGGTTCCGCCAAATACATTGTAGAAGGGCGTGTCATAGTCGATCGACACCTTATAAAATTGCGTAACGGGGAGGTTGGCCTTAAACTCCCAGGTTTTCGCATGGTCATAGGTTTCATAAATTCCTCCGTCACAGCCAACAATCCAATGGTCGGTATTAGTCGGATTGATCCAAATACAATGATTGTCAACGTGTTTTTGGTTTTCGCCGGTAGGTATGAACTTTTTCCCTCCGTTCTCGGTGTGGTGTAGCCAGGTATTCATGCTGAACACTTTGTCTACATCAAATGGGTCACAGATAATTTCCTGATAGTAATTTCCGGAGGTTTGGTACTTGCTACGCTTTTCCCAGGTAGCTCCTTTGTTTGTAGATCGAAAGAAACCTTTGGCGTCTCCTTCTGCTTCCACAATGGCGTAAACCACATTGGCGTCAGCAGGCGAAACCGCTAAACCAATACGACCCATTTTGCCAGAAGGCAGACCACTCTTTGACTCTTTCCAGGTCTTACCTCCATCCGTGGTTTTATACAGTGCACTTTCGGGCCCTCCACCGATGTAGGTAAATACATGTCGCCTTCTTTGATGAACCGCTTCGTACAGAATATCCGGGTTCGTTGGATCCATAATCAGGTCACATGTGCCTGTTTTCTCTGATATAAAATGAACTTGTTCCCAATTCTCGCCCCCGTCGGTGGATTTGTAAACACCTCGATCACCTCCATCCGACCAAAGTGGGCCATAACTTGCCACGTAGATCACGTCTGAGTTTCGAGGGTCAACAATGATTTTGGAAATGTGTTCCGACTCCTTCAGCCCCATGTGCTTCCAGGTCTTTCCACCATCGGTCGATTTATAAACACCGTCGCCATATCCAACAGACCGTTGGTTGTTGTTTTCACCTGTTCCTACCCAGATGGTTGACGACTGATTTGGATCGATGGTGATACATCCTATGGAGTAGGATCCTTGTGCGTCGAAGATGGGTCGATAGCTAACGCCATGGTTAGTGGTTTTCCAAACCCCACCCGAGGCAACAGCCACATAGTACTCATTAAAGTTTTTGGGGTTTACGGCGATGTCTATAATCCGGCCGGAAGTTAATGCGGGACCAATGCTTCGAAATTTAAGTCCGCTTAGCTGACCAGATTTCAACCAATACGCGTTTGCCTCTTTATCAGCATCTTTTTTCTTCTGGGCATAAACAGAAGTTGAAAGAATCAGAATGAGGCAGGTAAAAAAGTATTTTAGTTTCATATGTAACGATCTCCAAATTTTCTACATTCAATTCTATGGAGTTTGGAAGTATTGTTTTAACACTACAAGTAATGTTTCTATTCAACATCTCTGTGAATAGAAATCAAACCCCGAAAATGTACTTTTTGATCGGTTTTGCCAAGGATATTAAACGAAGCTTGTCGAGAATAATACAATATACGGTTTACACCGCCCTAGGGTCTATCGGCTATTTCCTGGACATCAAAACATCTTCGATGTCCTCAAGAGTTAACTCCTTGGTTTTCAACAATAATAAATAATGATACAACAGGTCAGCGGCTTCGTTTTTAAACAAGACTTCGTTATTGTCCTTTGCCTCGATAACCAATTCTACTGCTTCCTCTCCGACTTTTTGGGCCACCTTATTAATCCCTTGTCGGAAGAGTTTATTGGTATATGAAGTTGGATTGTTTGATTCGATCCGGTTATGGATCGTTTTTTCCAGTTCATAAACAAAACCCTTAGATGTTTCGTCACCAAAACAAGAAGTACTTCCCTTGTGACAAGTAGGGCCTGTGGGTGTGACTTTGATCAATAGTGTGTCCTGATCACAATCAATTTCGATATCTTCTACCAGTAAATAGTTACCCGACTTCTCTCCCTTGGTCCAAAGCCTCTTTTTACTTCTGCTATAGAACGTCACCTTATTTTCCATTAGGGTTTTCTCATACGCATCCTTGTTCATATAGCCCAACATAAGTATTTGTAGGGTCTGGTTGTTCTGTATGATTACTGGCACAAGGCCGTTTCCTTTTTTAAAGTCTACGTTCATATCATATTGGGTTTACTTGTGCGAACTGCAACGTTGTGTGTCACCAAATACTTTTTTAGATCTGGAATAGAAACTTCGCCATAGTGAAAAATACTGGCAGCGAGGGCAGCGGTAGCACCGGTTTTTTCAAAAACATCTTTGAAATGGGATTTCACGCCAGCTCCTCCCGAGGCAATTACCGGTATGTTCACTTCATCTGCAACCTGTTGCACAAGCTCCAGGGCAAAGCCAGCTTTTGTTCCATCTTGGTTCATGGAAGTGAGTAAGATTTCACCAGCTCCCAACTGTTCTACCTGTTTGGCCCAAGACAAGACGCCATAAGGGGTAGGCGTTGTTCCGCCGTGAATAAACACGTTCCAGGTGTCCTGGTGCCATTTTGCGTCAATGGCAACAACGACACATTGACTTCCGTACTGTTGAGCAATTTCCTTTATTAAGTTGGGCCGTTTTACGGCAGAAGAGTTTATGCTGATTTTGTCAGCTCCTGCTTTGATCAATCGGTCGACATCTTGTACGGTGTTAATGCCACCTCCAACCGTAAAAGGGATATTAATTTCCCTGGCTATTCGTTCTACCAAATCAATCAGGGTTTTTCGTTCTTCTATGGTTGCGGTTATATCCAGGAATACGAGTTCGTCGGCATCGTGTTCCACGTATGTTTTGGCTAATTCAACGGGGTCGCCTGCATCCTTAATAGATCCAAAGTTGATTCCTTTTACCGTGCGTCCCTCTTTTATGTCTAAGCAAGGGATGATTCTCTTTTTTAACATAGTTCCTGTAGTTGAGTCAGTGTTATTTTTCCCTCGTAAAGTGCCTTACCAATAATCACACCTTCGCAGCCCAGTTTTTTCAGTTCGAGAATGTCGTTTATATCCGAAACGCCTCCACTTGCGATGAGATTTGGATTGACTTTCGATATTAGTTCATTATATAACTCAAAAGAGGGACCTTGTAGCAGACCATCTTTGTTAATGTCGGTGCAGACCACATACTTCACACCTTTTTGAACATACTTCGTAATGAATTCTACCACGTCAATATCCGTATGTTCCATCCATGCGGAGGTTGCGATTTTTCGATTTTTACAGTCAGCACCTAAGATGATTTTTTCGTTTCCATAAGACTGAATCCAACGGCTAAAAGTTTCTGCCTCTTCAACGGCTATGCTTCCTCCGGTAATTTGAGATGCTCCACTTTCAAATGCTATACGAACATCTTCATCCGTTTTTAAACCACCTCCAAAATCTACCTGAAGATTCGTGTGAGAACAGATCTTGTCTAACAACTTGTAGTTTACAATATGCTTCAACTTTGCACCATCCAGGTCTACAAGGTGCAGGTATTGAATTCCGTAATCTTCAAATGATCTAGCAATCTCTAAAGGGTTTTTACTATACACTTTTTTGGTGTTATAGTCGCCTTTTGTAAGCCTTACACACTTACCATCAATAATGTCTATCGCAGGTATTATCCTCATAGTTCTAAGAAGTTTTTTAGAATCATTTCACCCACTCCTGCTGATTTTTCAGGATGAAATTGGGTGGCAAAAAAATTGCCCTTTTGCAGGGCTGCGCTAAAGGAAATGCTGTAGTCACAAAGGGCCACAGTGTGTGCACACGGTTCCGCATAATAACTGTGTACATAGTATACATCGCTGTGCTCGTTGATGTTTCTAAACAATCGACCTTGAACATCTAACAGAGTATTCCATCCCATGTGTGGGACTTTTTCGGTAGAAGGAAACAACTTGACTTCCGTGTCAAAAATCCCCAGACAAGTGGTATTTCCTTCCTGACTGCTTGTACACATAAGTTGTAGGCCCAGACAAATTCCTAAAACCGGTTGAGTGATGGAGCTTATAACTTTATCTAATCCTCTTTCCCGTAAATAACGCATGGCAGAACTCGCTTCTCCCACACCCGGGAAAATGACTTTCTCAGCGTTCAAAATTTCTGTTCGGTCATCCGTAATCAGGCTCGAACACCCTAAGCGGGTAAGTGCATTTTGAACAGATTTTATGTTTCCTGCATTGTATTTTAGTATAGCTATCATAACACTCCTTTTGTACTTGGAACGGTATACGTATTTGTTTTACTTACCGCCATTCTGATGGCTTTAGCAAAGGCTTTAAAAATTGCTTCGATCTTGTGATGTTCATTGCTCCCGTCTGCCTTGATGTTTAGATTACATCGGGCCGAGTCGCTGAATGATTTAAAGAAATGCATAAACATTTCAGTAGGCATTTCGCCTATTTTCTCCCGTTTAAATTCGGCTTGCCAAACGAGCCATGGCCTTCCACCGAAGTCTATTGCCACCTGAGAGAGAACGTCGTCCATGGGCAGTAGGAAACCATATCGCTCGATTCCTACCCTGGCCCCCAAAGCTTTCGTGAAGCTTTCACCCAGCGTAAGTGCCACATCTTCAATGGTGTGATGCTCGTCTACGTGTAAATCACCTTTCACATCTATGTTTAGGTCTAAGCCTCCGTGCCTGGCCAGTTGTTCCAACATGTGATCAAAGAATCCGATGCCAGTTGAAATTTTCGCCTGGCCGTTGCCATCCAGGTTGAGGTGCACTTTTATCTCCGTTTCGGAGGTAACCCGATTGCAAAATGCAGTTCTTGGCCTTCCTTTTAAGAACATATAGATGTCCTTCCAGTAGGTGGTAGACAAAACGGCATCCCGGACCGTGTTTCCTATGTGGATTCCTTTCGCATTCAGATTTTTCGCCAACTCAATGTCTGAAATACGATCGCCAATTACATAGGAGTTCTTCAGGTCGTAAAGGCCGTGAATATACTTTTGGAGCAGTCCTGTTCCGGGTTTTCGGGTGGGAGCGTTCTCTTCTGCGAAGCTTTTGTCTATTAACACTTCTGAAAACTCAACACCTTCGTTTCTAAAAGCTTGTATTATCTTTTTTTGAGCAGGCCAGAACGTTTCTTCAGGAAATGAAGGTGTTCCCAGGCCATCTTGATTGGTAACCATTACCAGTTCATAGTCAAATTCCTCGGCAATTCTTGAGAGCCACTGAAATACCTCGGGATAAAATTCCAACTTTTCTAAACTATCTAACTGACGGTCAGTTGGAGGCTCAATAACCAGGGTTCCATCCCGATCAATAAATAGTACTTTCTTCATTTTTAATGGATTTAAGGGAGTTGATTAACAGTTGGTTTTGTTCCGATGTGCCAATCGTGATTCGCAAACAATTGGCAATCTGGGAAGTCCGATTGCGAACAACAATGCCGTTTTTGAGAAGCGCGTTAAAGACGGAATCGGCATCGTGAAACCTAGCCAATAAGAAATTGGCTTCACTAGGGTAAACCGATTCTACTAATGGAATGTCTTTCAAGGCCTTCCTGAGCCATTCACGTTGCGATTTGATTTCTTTTATCTGCTGCAAAGCGACTTCATTGCTTTTTAAGGCCTCGATGCTTCTGCGTTGACTGAGGGTATTGACGTTATAAGGCGGTTTTATTTTGTTCAATACATCGATTACCGGGCGGCTGCTAAATGCCATTCCCAGACGTAAACCTGCCAATCCGTATGCCTTGCTTAAGGTTTGCAGAACAACCAGGTTAGGCGTTTCGTTTAAGAGGTTTATGGCGCTGGGGGAATCCGAGAAGTCGATGTAGGCTTCATCAACAACAACTAACCCATCGAAATTTTCAGCGATTTCCTGAATCGACTCCAAAGTATGAACGGTTCCTGTTGGATTGTTGGGTGAGCAAATAAAAAGCAAGCCTTTACACCTGAATTTCTCTATAACGCCACGCAATGAAGGAATCCCAAAGTCATCTCTTAATGAAAGTTTCACCACGTTTACATTGTTGACTTTGGCTGAGACTTCGTACATGCCATAGGTTGGCGTAAATACGAAGGCTTTGTCGACCTGGGGTTCGCAAAACGCTCTGAAAAGCAGGTCGATGATTTCATCGCTGCCGTTCCCAACGAACACTTGCGCGTCGTTTACACCTTTCCATTCTGCAATGGCTTTTTTGAGTTCACTTTGATCGGGGTCGGGGTATCTGTTCCAACCTGTCTCAAATGGGTTTTCGTTTGCATCCAACCAAACTTTAGCTTGTCCGTTAAACTCTCTTCGAGCCGAACTATAAGGGGTCAATTCCCTTATGTTTTTTCTGGTAATGGCATCTATGCTAAACATCTTCTATCTCTTTTAACCGGATTGTAACGGCATTTTTGTGAGCGATAAGTTGCTCGGCTTCAGCCATTATTTCTATTGCTTTTCCAATGGTTTTAATGCCCTGTTGAGATACTTCCTGAAAGGTTATCTTTTTTACAAAGCTGTCAAGAGACACCCCACTGTAGTTTCTGGCAAACCCATTGGTGGGAAGTGTGTGGTTCGTGCCACTGGCATAGTCTCCCGCACTTTCGCAGCTGTAATTGCCTAGGAATACAGAGCCGGCATTTTTGATGTTATCTGCCAATGAGCGTGCTCGTTTTGAAGCGATAATTAAATGCTCAGGGGCGTACTGGTTACTAAACTCAACGCATTCGTTGATGCTACTTAATAAAACGGCCTTGCTGTTTTTCAATGCCTGTCGGGCAACCTCTTTCCTCGGCAGATCATCCAATTGTTTTTCAAGCGCTTGTAGGGTTCGGTTCAAAACAGTTTCATTATCACTCAGAACCATTACCTGACTGTCTGGTCCATGTTCGGCTTGTGATAATAAGTCTGCAGCGATAAACGAGGGATTGCCTGTTTCATCAGCAATAACCAGCACTTCGCTCGGACCGGCGGGCATATCAATGGCGATGCCGGCTAGTTGTACCAGCTCTTTGGCTTTGGTTACATACTGATTACCTGGCCCGAGTATTTTATATACCTGAGGTATCGTCTCTGTTCCGTATGCCATTGCACCAATGGCCTGAGCTCCGCCAACCTTATATATTTTATCAATACCGATGAGGTGAGCGGTGTAAAGCACTGCTGGATTTATTGCGCCTTGTGCATTACAAGGAGTACACAGAATCACTTCTTCGCATCCGGCAATTTTTGCCGGGATACCGAGCATTAAGATCGTCGAAAACAAGGGGGCTGATCCACCTGGAATATACAGTCCCACTTTTTCAATGGCTACACTTCTCCGCCAACATGTTACACCGCTAGACGTTTCGACCATGGCTTCCGCAATGCGCTGAGAAGAGTGAAACGTCTCAATGTTTTCTCTGGCTACATTTATTGCCTCTTTTAGTTCATCCGAAACCAGCGATATGGCAGTTTTTACTTCATCGGGAGTTACCGCTAGCGATTCAAGCCTTACCTGATCAAACTGAAGAGCGAATTCCTTTAAAGCGGCATCTTTTTTTCTTTTTACGGCAGAGAGAATTGAACGGACTGTATCATCAAGCGTTCCATTATCCATCGTTGGTCTTTTCGTTAATACCGACCAATCTTCTTTTTTTACATTTTGTATTACGTCCATCATCTTACCATTTTATCTATTGGCACTATTAGAATGTCTTCCGCCCCGGCTGCTTTAAGCTCATCAATTACTTCCCAGAACTTATTCTCATCGATGACCGAGTGTAGTGAACTCCAACCTGTTTCGGCCAAAGGCAGAATGGTTGGACTTTTCATAACCGGTAGTATTTGTGATACCCCTTGAATTTTCTCATTGGGAACATTCAGGAGGATGTATTTCGAACTTTTTGCGCGCAATACGGCTCGAATTCGAAATAGCAATTTGGAAAGAAGCTCCTCCTTTGCCGGGTTGAGTCCTTGCGACTTAACAAGCACCGCCTCGGAGGTTAGGATGGTTTGTGTTTTTCTCAAACCATTCTTGAAAAGAGTGTTTCCCGAACTTACGATGTCACAGATCCCATCTGCTAATCCAATGTTTGGGGCAATTTCAACCGAGCCTGAGATCGTATGGGTTTCAGCATTGATACCATTCTTTTTCAGATAGGACTTAAGCGTGTTTGGGTAAGATGTAGCTATCTTCTTGCCTTCAAAGTAGGATGCTGAGTCATCTTCTACTTCTTTCGGTACTGCCAGGCAAACTTTGCATTTGGAAAACCCCAATCGTTCGATAACCGTTACGTTTGACTGTTTTTCGACCAGAAGATTTTCCCCAATAATTCCAATATCTGCTACACCGTCTTCAATGTATTGGGGAATGTCGGAATTCCTCAGATACAGAATGTCAAGAGGGAAGTTATGAACGCTAACCTTCAGTTGGTCATTCCCGTTGCCAATGGAGATGCCAC
>JAEPQQ010000023.1:0-4952 GCA_017640445.1 Bacteroidia bacterium
CAGCCGCGTTTCGCGCGAGTTCTGTTTTGTCAGGATGGTTTTCAAGGTACGGATAGCCTTTTCTGACTTCCACATCGCATGTGCCACCCAGCGACTCCGTTACACCTCGTACAACGCGTACAATTTCTTCGTGAGCCTCCGCCCTCCATTCTTCGTTAAAAGTTCGGAAAGTCCCTTCCATAGTTACCTTGTCGGGTATAATGTTGGTAGCGCCCTTGCCTTCAATCTTGCCGATACTTAATACACTCGGAACGGAAGGCTTGGCCTTGCGGCTTACCACCTGTTGTAACGCAGTAATTACCTGGGCGGAAATAGCAACCGGGTCGATGTTTTGATGCGGGTGAGCGGCGTGCCCCCCTTTGCCGTGGATGGTAATATAGATCTCATCCGCGCTGGCCATATAAAGCCCTTTGCGAAACCCAACTTTTCCGGCGTCGATGAGCGGCATTACGTGCTGACCGACCATGGTTTCAACATCAGGGTTTTTTAACACGCCTTCTTTAATCATAATGGAAGCACCTCCTGGAAGACGTTCTTCACCTGGTTGAAATACCAACTTGATTGTGCCATCGAATCGATCGCGAAGTTGGTGAAGTATTTTGGCCGCACCCAATAAGCTACTGGTGTGCACATCATGACCACAGGCGTGCATAACACCTTCGTTTTTTGAGCAATAGTCCTTGTTACTTTCTTCTCGAATGGGAAGAGCGTCAATATCAGCACGAAGAGCAATGGTCTTCGAGTCGGGGTTGTTTCCCTTTATCAATCCCACCAATCCGGTATTGGCGCACGATGTAACCTCTTCAATTCCAATGTCGTCAAGGAAAACCTTGATCCGCTTTTGAGTTTCGAATTCCTGAAACGACAGTTCTGGGTGTTGGTGCATGATACGTCTAAACGTCCGAACCTCCTCGAAAACGGACTCTGATAACTGGCGAATTTCCTCTTTCAGCATTGGGCAAAGTTACAGAATGGACTGTACAAAAAGTTTCCTTTCTTTGCTCTAGTGATTCGGCAAAGCACCATAGATCAAATCTTCTCTGCGGCCAACGTGGAAGAAGTAGTGGGCGATTATGTAAAGCTAAAGCGCTCAGGAAGCGGTCTTGGAGGACTGTGTCCGTTTCACAATGAAAAGACACCTTCGTTTAAGGTGAGTCCCAGCCTGGGTATCTACAAATGCTTTGGTTGTGGACGCGGAGGAAACGTGGTTGATTTTATTATGGAGCTGGAAAAGATGTCGTACCCTGAGGCGTTGCGTCATCTGGCTTCCAAGTATCACATTGAGATCGAAGAAGATCAAAGCAACTCGGAAGAACTTTCTGAACAGGTTAAGATAAGAGAAGGCCTTTACGTAGCGTTGGAATATGCCAAAAAGTACTTTCACAACACATTGACCCAGGATTCAGAAGGAAGGAATATAGGATGGTCGTATTTCAAGGAACGGGGTTTGACCGATCAAACCATAGAAGAGTTTGCTCTGGGATATGGTAAAAACGACTGGGAGTCCTTTTATAAACAGGCCGTATCCGAAGGATATGACGTTGAGATACTGGAAAAAGCCGGTCTGATCAAGCAACGAAACAGGTCGAGCGATGAGGACGAGGTCTCGTACTACGATGTATATCGCGAACGGGTAATGTTTCCGATCTATAATCTGTCTGGCAAGGTAGTTGGTTTTGGAGGCAGGCAGCTTCGCAGTGATAAAAAGAGCCCCAAATACATTAATTCTCCCGAGAATGAGGTCTATCATAAGTCGTCGGTGCTCTATGGGATGTACCACGCCAAGAAAGCGGTAAGGCAGGAAGAGAACTTGTTTTTGGTTGAGGGATATCTGGATGTGTTGATGCTGTACCAGAGTGGAATTCAGAACGTGGTGGCCACAAGCGGTACTTCCTTAACCGTGGAGCAGGTGAAACAGGTAAAGCGTTTTACCGATAGCGTTACCATGCTGTACGACGGAGACCCTGCAGGCATCAAGGCTGCTATTCGAGGAGTGGATCTGCTGTTAGAAGGAGGCTTAAATGTAAACGTAGTGGTGTTTCCCGAAGGGGAAGATCCTGATTCGTACTGCAGAAAGCTTGGCGGGGCCGGGTTAAAGGAATACATTGAGCAAGAGCAAAAGGATTTTGTTCGATTTAAAACAGAGGTCTTGCTCGAGGAGAAAGGGAATGATGCGGTAGGTGTAAGTGAAACGGCACGTGAGGTGGTTGAGAGTATTGTGAAGATTCCCGACCCTATAAAGCGAAATGCCTTTTTGAAACAAACCGCAAACCTCCTGCAGTTTGGTGAAGAGCTTCTTATGGCAGAGGCCAAACGAATACGAAGCATTGCCGACCGGGATAGGGAGAGACGCGCCCAGCGAAGCGGAGAGCAATCGAGTTTTCTGGAACCGGTTCCAACTGCGCTTCCGGAAATCAAAGAAGACATAAAAACCAAGGAGCAGGCGCTTATCGAAACATTAATACTGTATGCATCGGAACCATACGATGAAGAAATAGATGTGGCTGGCTTCATTTTTGGTGAACTGGAGAACGACAGTTATCAATTTGAAGATCCGGAGTTTGCCGAGAGTCTCGTTCATGCGCGAGAGTATTACGACTTTAATGATAGTCTAACGGAAGATTTTTTTACCCGGCATCGATTGCTGGCCAAACTCGCGGCTAATGTGTTATCTCTTAAGTATGAACTGAGCCCAAGTTGGTGGGAAACACATGAGATTTATGTGAAGCCCGACAGTGAGAATTATCGAGATATTGTAATCGAAAACCTGAATTACCTTAAGCTCTATAAAATTGGTAAGGTCTATGCCAAGGCCATGGAAATGCTTAAAGAAGCAGAAACAGAGGAAGATGTTCGAATAGCTCAGGTGCGGGTGCACAAAATCATAGAACTCCGTAAGAGTATAACAGCCATGTTAGGTATTGAAGGTGCCTTGCCCGAATAAAACGGTGTGTGAGAATAAGTTCTCCGCTTATGGGTTTTGACTACTTTTCAGGCAGTCCCAATTTTTCCCAACATTCGATTTGCCTTATCAGGTCTTCACCAATCTTTGGCGAACCTGGCGGGAATGGCATTGCCGTAAAGCCATCTTCGTGACGAATGGTTCCCAAAAACGAAGGAAAAAGGGCAGATGCTCTAACCTGTTCATAGGTTTGCAAGGGGAAAACGCTACCCCCTTTTGCGTGGCACGTAGGCGTGCTGCAAGCGGCGTCCATAATGGCCTTTATGTGGCTTTCGAAGGTAATGTTCAGGCTGTCACAGGGTATCTTCATCTGGTCATTGCTGCTGTGAGGTTTAACGTCGTTATTGTGTTTGCAGCTGTAGCTTGATATGCTTGCCAGAAGAGTAAAAAGTAGTACTGTTTTCTTCACCGGATGTTGTTTGGGCCAAAAATAACCAATACGATATTGCTGTGTCGACTTGATGGGAACAATGATGCCCGTAGGCTTAGGTGTTAAAGCAGTTGGTCGCGTTTGGTAATGGTGTTGTCAGCGCATTGCAAGATGCTTCCGGGAAATTTGTTAATGATTCGATAGTCGTGGGTGGCCATCAAAACAGCCGTGCCCTGGTCGCAGATGTCGTGGAGTAATTTCATAATGTTGTCTGAAACATCGGGGTCGAGGTTACCTGTTGGCTCATCAGCCAGCACAACATCTGGCTCGTTAAGCAGTGCGCGTGCAATTACAATGCGTTGTTGCTCTCCGCCAGACAGTTCGTGTGGCATTTTGTAGTCTTTGGTTGAGAGCCCAACCAATTCCAAAACCTCTTCACATCGCTTTTTCATCTTTGCCTTGTCTTTCCAGTCAGTGGCGCGGAGTACAAAAAGTAAATTCTCCATTACATTGCGATCGTTCAGCAACTGAAAATCCTGGAACACAATACCGATCTTTCGTCTGAGTAAAGGTGTTTCTGAGCGAGTTAGGCCAAGTAGTTTAAAGCCTGCAACATCTCCGGCACCTTCTTTTAGAGGTAAGTCGCCGTATAACGTTTTGAGCAAACTGGATTTGCCACTGCCTGTCTTGCCAATTAAATAGGCAAATTCCGATGCGTGTAGTTCCATATTGACATCGTGTAAGACCAGGTTGTTGTTGGCCTGAAAAATAAAGGCGTTACGAAGGGAGACGATGGCGCTCGACATGGTGCGAAAATAGCTTGTGTAGTGGGAAAGTAGACATAAAATTTTCAATCAAAATAAATGTCATTATTACCAAAATGGGAACAAAATGTCCCAAAATGGTTTGTTTTTGAAAAAATCGTATTACCTTTGTAGTAGGTTGCTTGGCAATCTGATTACTACTTATTATTGAAAAGACTGGTTAACATATCGCTGTTAATAGCGTTCTCTTTTTTGGCAGTTTCTCACTGCCAGGCACAAGGCAACGGTAATGGAAATGCATGGGGGTTAAACGTAAATATACCACCCGTGGGAATGATTCACCTTGCTAGTGAGACAAGCACTAATGTATCGTTAGGTATCGATGGCCCGGGAGAGGCAGGTTTGGGTGCAACCAATACGGCTGATAGCTCCATATGGGTAAATTATACCTTCATTAAGGGTAAAAATTCAAGACCCAAGAATCACATTTATGCGAAAATCTCCAATGGGTCAGTTCCAAGTGGTATGACGTTAAAGGTGTATGCTAAGTCTGCAACATCGCACGGAAAAGGAAAGAAGGGTACGCCAACCGGAGAGATTACGTTAAGCAGTACGGATCAAAAACTAATAGAGAACATTAAAACAGCCCATACCGGACGTGGAGTTGGTAAAGGACATAACCTGGTGTACTCCCTTGATCTTTCAAACTACAACCTGGCCAATTATACTTCGGCAACGGTTCTCACCATTACGTACACCATAACCGACTAGCAACCTACTGGTACTGAAACCGCGGTTTCCGTATATTCGTAGGTAACATTGCGAATTTTTCTTTTTACAACTCTCGTTAGCCTCT
>JAEPQQ010000023.1:4962-43078 GCA_017640445.1 Bacteroidia bacterium
TAGGCTTATTTTGCCCGTATGTGTCTTCTGGGCAGGTGGCTCCCGTTGGGGATGAGGGGGAGTTTGCGCATGCCTTACACGTACAAATTCCAGAGGTGAGCCTGGTCAAAGTCGTTGGAACAACTTCCTTGTCTCTGGCGTTACTCGCACCCATAGAAGCGGGAGAATCTGTGACCACTACCGTGGTTGATAGTTCGTGTTGGTTAAACTACTCGGTTATCAAAGGAGGGGTTACACGACCACGAAGCACCATTCGCGCTCGTATCACCGATGGCGTGCTGCCCGATGGACTGCGACTCCGTGTTGTAGCTGGAAGTGCAACAGGTGGTGATGGACAACTTGGGGTGCCGGGAGGTGCTGTAGAACTGTCTTCCGCCGAACAGAACGTAATTACGGCAATTGGCTCCAGTTACACAGGGAAGGGCGAGGGGCAAGGACATCGGCTGCTTTACGAACTCAGCTTAAAGAAATCAGGCTACGACCAACTGGACTTCGAGCAGTCTGAAACCCTCGAGATTACCTATACGATTTCTGATTAATTATTCTCATTTTTAGAATCAAATCCAATATTGAGTCGCGTGGCAGGTTTGGGATAGTTATCTTTAACTAGTTATTCAGATTTTGAATTTCGGTTCAATCTGCTTGTTGTCAGTGTTTTAAGTCTTCTTTTAGTTTCTGTATTATTCGTTTTTATACGGTTGGGTTTCGATTGGCACACCAATTGAAACCAATTGGGTAACTACATAAGAACGAAAATTACTACTACTTAAAAAATGAAACTTAAACGCTACATACCGATAGCAATCCTCCTTCTTCTTGGAGGACAATCCAATGCCCAGGATGAGGAGAACAAGGGGCATCATGTTGCGATCTCTATACCAGAAGTAGCCCTGGTTGATTTGGAGTCGAATTCAGGAAAGAATATTTCATTGGTTGTGAACCCGCCGGAAGAGGCAGGTGAGGCGGTTGATATGTCGCAAGCAACAGATAGTTCATTATGGTTGAACTATTCGTCTGTTCGTGGCAAACCGAGTGAACCAAACCGAAGCGTATACGCTCGTATTACTTCGGGAAGCGTACCATCCGGCTTACGTCTTAGAGTGAAGACCATGGCGTATGCAGGTGCTGGAGATGGTAAGCTAGGAGTTCCAGCCAACAATAATGGTAAGGTGTTGAACAACAACGATCGACGCGTTGTGAAGAACATCAAAACCTGTTATACGGGAGATGGTGCCGGTAACGGCCACCAACTCATTTATTCATTAGAATTCAGAAATAACCAATATAGCCAGATCGATTTCGAAGACTCCGGAGTCTTATCAATTCTTTATACAATCACCGATAATTAGTTCTTTCAATGGCCTTATAAAAGGTTTAGATGGTGAGCAGTTTTCAAAATCTTCTAACTTTACAACAAATTAGTAGAAGATTTGAGACTATCTGTATTGAAAGAAACGGACGCCGGAGAAACCCGGGTTGCCATTGTACCTAAGTCCATAAGCAAACTAAAAGGGATTGGCTTTGACGTAGTTGTCGAATCCGGTGCCGGAAATGCTGCTGCTTTCCTCGATTCGGACTATACCGATGCCGGGGCGGCCATTGCTTCATCTGCCAAAGAAGCGATGGATGGAGCCGACGTAGTGGTAAAGATCAATCCGCCATCGGAGCAGGATATGACCAATTTGGCATCCGGCCAGATTTGGATATCACAGTTGTTCCATAGGTTAAACCCTGAGCAAAACAAGGCACTGGCCGATAAGGGTGTTTCTGCCTTTAGCCTGGATGCAATGCCCCGAATCAGCAGGGCACAAAGCATGGACGTGTTGAGCTCTCAGAGTAATCTTTCAGGTTACAAATCGGTGATATGCGGTGCGGATCACCTTGGAAAGATCTTTCCCATGCTGATGACCGCGGCCGGAACCGTTACGCCAGCCAAGGTGCTAATATTTGGAGTTGGAGTTGCCGGACTTCAGGCAATTGCAACAGCAAAACGGCTCGGAGCGGTGGTGGAAGCCACCGATGTGCGACCAGAATGCAAAGAGCAAACCGAATCACTGGGAGCCAAATTTATTACTGTAGAAGACGATGGCGTTAAAACAGAAGGAGGTTATGCTAAAGAGGTTACATCTGAATATCTGGCCAAGCAAAAAGAAGCAGTAAACAAGTCTCTTGCCCAGGCTGACCTTGTTATTACCACGGCCCTTGTTCAAGGAGCCAAAGCACCTGTCCTCATATCTGAGGATCAGATCAACATGATGAAAAATGGTTCTGTTATCGTAGATATGGCAGTTGCCAAAGGTGGGAATACGGCTCTGAGCAAAGCGGATGAAGTAGTTCAGCACAAAGGTGTAAAGATCGTTGGTGTTAGCAATTTCCCGGCTCAGATCCCAACCAACGCCAGCGAACTAATTAGCCGAAACATCGATACCTTTCTGGCTCACCTGGTTGAGGATAATGCGTTTACCTGGGACTTGGAAGACGAGATTACCCATGGAACACTCATAACGCATTCGGGTGGCGTTCGAAATCAAGCTTTATTAAATAAGAATTAGTAAGAAAATGGAAATCATAAATTTTATAGGCGAGAATATTCAGATGGTGTACATCATCATCTTGTCCATATTCGTAGGAGTTGAGGTGATCGGTAAGGTGCCTGCCGTGTTACACACCCCACTTATGTCGGGTGCAAATGCAATTCACGGTGTGGTAATTGTCGGTGCAATTATCGTAATGCTGAATTCGAGCCCGGATAATTATTTGGCCTTGATACTTGGTACACTAGCCGTATTCTTGGGTACCTTGAACGTGGTAGGTGGCTTCGTTGTAACGGACCGGATGTTAGAAATGTTCAAGAAGAAAAAGTAATCATCCAACTAAACACACGCATATGAATCCATATATCCTAGATATAATTTACCTGGTGGCCTCGGTTACGTTTGTAATTGGTTTGAAGATGTTGAGCGGACCCAAAACCGCACGAAATGGAAACTTATTGGCGGCCTTTGGGATGACGGCTGCCATAGCCGGTACTATTATTTTTCACAAAGGTGAAGTAAGCGGAACGGTATACGGACTGATTTTTGGCGCCATCGCATTGGGTACGGTTGTAGGTTGGTTAACGGCCAAACGCGTCCAAATGACCAAGATGCCAGAGCTCGTATCCCTCTTTAATGGTATGGGTGGGGCTTGTGCGGCCCTCATTGGTCTGGTGGAGTTCCATCATAATGTAAACAACCCTACAAATATTGCCGTAATCCTTGCGGGCATGGCAATTGGAAGCATTTCGTTTAGTGGAAGTATGATTGCCTGGGCCAAACTCAATGGCTCGCTTCGCAAGGCAATTCGATTGCCCAAATACAACATTCTCAATACACTTATACTGATTGGAATTACGGCGTATGCTGTTTTCATAGTTGCCTCAGGTACTCACGATCAGATGCACGTGTATTTGCTTTTTGCCCTGTCATTGGTTTATGGAGTTTTGTTTGTAATACCCATTGGTGGTGCAGACATGCCTGTTGTGATTTCCTTACTCAATTCGTTTACCGGATTGGCGGCTGCGTTTGGTGGCTTCTTGTATGGCAACCAGGTTATGCTTACCGGAGGTATTTTGGTAGGGTCTGCAGGAACTTTACTTACGTTGGTGATGTGTAAAGCAATGAACCGGCCTCTAAAAAACGTCATCTTTGGTGCTTTTGGAGAAGGAGCGGTGGCAGAAGGTGGTAGCGATTCACAAGGCACGATCAAAGAAGTTTCACCCAGTGATTTGGCTGTACAAATGAACTACAGCAACAAGGTGATTATCGTGCCGGGATACGGACTGGCGGTTGCTCAGGCACAACACGTGGTAAACGAGTTGGAAAAACTCCTGGAAGAGAGAGGTGTGGAAGTTTCCTATGCCATACATCCGGTAGCCGGCAGAATGCCAGGTCACATGAATGTTTTGCTTGCCGAAAGTAATGTCGAATACGACAAATTGAAGGAAATGGAAGACGTTAACCCCGAGTTTAATCAGACGGATGTAGTCCTTGTGGTGGGAGCCAATGACGTGGTAAACCCGGCAGCAAAAACCGACCCTTCAAGCCCAATTTACGGTATGCCTATTCTGGAAGTGGAAAACGCCAAAACCGTAGTAGTGAACAAACGGAGCATGAATGCTGGCTATGCCGGTATCCAAAACGAATTGTTCTTTAGAGATAAAACCAGCATGTTGTTTGGCGATGCAAAGAAGGTATTAAGCGAGCTGGTAACTGAACTGAAAAATCTGGATTAGGTATCTCCAACTGTGGTAAAAGTCACATGTCTGCAATCGAAATTTCGGTCGGCAGTGTCTCATAATTCGCTAAACTTGTACCCACGTTTATGGGAAAGAAAAACAAACTTGCAAAGTTTGCCGAGATCAGTGAGTTTTCGAACGTTTTCGAACACAATGAAGCGCCAAAGGGTAACTGGTCAGGCGCATTTGAAAAGAATCAACCCCTTGTCCTGGAGCTCGCTTGTGGTAAGGGTGAATATACCGTTGGCCTGGCCCGGATGTTCCCTGAGCGTAACTTCCTTGGTCTTGATATTAAGGGAAACCGGATATGGAGAGGAGCGAAGACGGCGTTGGAGGAAAACATCACAAACGCGGCATTTCTCCGTTGCCAGATTAACCGAATTACCGACCATTTTGCCCCGGGCGAAGTTTCCGAAATTTGGATAACGTTTGCTGACCCGCAACCGCGCGATGGTAAGGCAAAAAAGAGGTTGACACATCACCGCTTTATCGAAATGTATAAACAGGTATCTGTCAGTCCATTAACCATAAACCTGAAATGCGATAGCACACTCCTTTACGAGTTTACCAAAGAGGTGATCGCCGAGAACAACTACGAAACACTGGTTGATGTAGACGATGTCTACGCCTGGGAAGAGCGCCCGGAAGAGTTAAACATTCGCACCTTCTACGAGTCAATGTGGCTAGAAGAAGGAAAAAAGATCAAGTACCTGAAGTTTCGCGTCTAGCGTAACACCAGGCGTTTGGTAGCATTATTCACACGCACGTGATACAATCCCGGTACGTTCCCGGTTAGGTCAATCTGGTGCCTTCCAGGGCCGTTATTACGAAGCACGGTTTGTAGAACAATACTTCCTTTCATGTCCATTACCTCAAGTTGAACGTCTTTGCCATAATCAGAGGTAAATTCAACATAGAAACTGCCAGCCGCAGGGTTTGGGAATATCTGTAGGGCTTCTACTTGTGTAAGTCGAGGGTCAATCGAAGTGTTGATTAGGTTGTCAACGTTACCAAAACTGCCATGGCTTAGGTTTTCGAAGCTGCCCGATTTGGAATTTTCCAATCGCTGACCGCGAACCATGTAATACACCTTGCCGTTGTACGGTGATGCATGTGTGAACGACGTAGCTGTGATTAGCGCTGTATTTGCCTGGGTGTACGGACCGAGTGAGTCGCGACTGTAGTAAACGTTATATCCGTCTAACGTTGTGTTGGAGGGTGCGGTCCAGGCAATCTCTACTTCTTCGTTTGCCTTTTTTGCCGTAACCGTAACGTTTTCAGGTGGTTGAAACATATGGAGTCGCAAAGTAGGATCGCCCATAAGTGCAACGTGAATTTGATTTGCAAAATATCCAGGTCGGTATTCGTTCTTGTTGTTTTGTGAAATCATGGCGCAATAGCCCGCCGTTTGATTAAATGCCATGGGGGCGAAATTCCAGTTGGGTCTGCCTGCCCATGCATTGGTAAGTCCTCCGTGTTCAACAGCCAAAGGCGCTCTAAGAAAGTTATTGGTTACGTTCCAGTTGCCAAAGAAGCTACCAAACAGCATGTTGAAATAAGCGGCCCCCTGATTATTTACAAAATCATCGGTATTACCTATCCCACCAGCGGAAGTGAAAGAACCAGGCCCAGTGCCATACGCCACAATGTACTGACTGTCTTTGAGCGTAGTCATGTAATCGTTCATATTCACATTTTCGATGCCTACTACTGCACCAAAGCTGCGATACCCACTTCCACCGAATTGCTCATTCGAATTTGCGCCAAAGTTCTCATCAACCAATGCCCGCATCACAGGCTTGCTAATGCCATGTCGATAGGCGTGCGCCTTGTTGAGGTATTGTTTGGTTAGTTCCAACTCCGTTTTACTGAATTTGGGGAGGTCAGAGAGGTCTACTCTTCCCAGGGCAAACTCTACCTTGCCGGGAAGGATAATTTGGTCAAACTTACCATCGCCCGGCTCATTTTTTGTGAAGGGACGAGTTCCATCTGTAACCGTATATACATCGGTCCAACTTCCCGTTGAAACACCATAATAAGCGTCTGCAGGCCAGGCACCACAATGGTCACCGACACCTTCCTTGTGCCCGTCTGGAGGAACGGTCCAAACTTGATCTTCGCAATAAATGCCTGAATACGGAACCGCTACATGGCCCAATATGTAAATTGAGTTTAGGTCCGTAACCACTGCTTTGGTATCTTCTATGAGCTTCTTAACATCCTGGTGAGATTGGTTGGGAGAAACAACCTCTTCAACCACGTGATATCCATCTCCGGTCAGATCCCAGCGAAGTGTGTTCAACTCCTGCGTAGCTCCTTCGTGGATAGCTGAATCAATCAGCAGTAAAACCGAGCCTCTGTTGTGGATTGCTGCAACACCTATTCCGGTGGTCACATATCCCTGGCCTACTAAACCGTTCTTGCCATTTTTTCGAACAAAGTAATCGTATGTTTTGCCAGCTTCAACGGTGTTGTCGGTATAACCGTCACCACTCGTAACCTGGCCAATCGAGTTGCTCCAGTCCGAAGTTCCTGCATCTTTTCGGAAAACGTCATAGCTATTTGCGTCGGAGGCAAATAAGAAATGAAGTTTAATGCTCGGAGCCTGAGCGTCAACTTCAATGTCTATAGGTACAGAGTAGTTGTCAGAGCCTTGGCCCAAAACCTCCAAAGAGGCCATTAAACAAATTGAAACCAACAGAAGTCGAGTAATGTGTTGCATAGTAATTAAGTTTTCACCTCAAACAAAAATAGAAGATAATTTGGTGAAGATGTCTTGCAACTACTAGCAAATAAAGATCAATGTTGGTGTGTTGACCAATCCGCAGGACATAAATACCTGCTCCACAGCGTTTATCTCTTGAATAAATGTTTCATTTGTTACTATGATAATAAGACAAATACGGGTTGTGATTCTGCTGATTTTTGTAGGTTTTTATGCCTGTAAGTCGAGAAAGAGTCCAGAGCCGCCAGCACAAAACAATCCGGCAGTGGAATGCAGCGATACCATATCGTATGCATCCGTTATTAAGCCAATATTTGATCAGAAGTGTATTCGTTGCCATTCGGGAAAACTACCCAAAGGAGGAATAGACCTCGCTAGTTATGAACGAGCATCCAGGGTGCCAGGACACCGAATGGAGTGTGTGGTTTCGGCAGGAGGTGCCTGTAATTCTATGCCACCAAACGGAGAACCATTAACCCCTGATGAGGCGCAATACATTCAATGTTGGGTGTCTACAGGAATGAATAACTAGTCAACCACACTAATCTTTTGCGTGTAGAATCGACTATTGGTGAATACCCTTAGCGTGTAAATGGAAGAGGGTAAGTCTCGAGTGCTCAATGTTACCGAGCCGTTGCCTTCAACTTTACAGCACCGTTTGCCAGTCAAATCCAGCAATTCTGCAGATAGTACTTGATCCGACTTGTCAGCAGTGAGTACAAGTTTGTTGTATACCGGATTTGGGTATGCTTTAAACGGTAGGGCAGACAGTTGTTCTACAGAGGAGTTTGGATCGGCTACTTCGATGTAGTCTTTTTTCTCTGTTGTTTCCGAATTGCTGCCATTTGATGCTGTAAGCTCAATGGTGTAAAAACCAGGATCGTTAAACACCAATTTAGGGTTCTCACTCGACTTAGAAGTACCGTTCACAAATAAAAAACCGGTTGATGGTGTTACGGACCACGAATACCCAAGGTTGTCACCCGTAGATTTGTTCGTTAAGCTAACTACATTGCCTTTTTTGGTCCAGGTTTTATCGGCGTCGAAGTCAACCACAATGGGCGTGGCTACCGACCAATCGTTGCGGTAAATGATGCTTGTTGGTATGAAGTTGCCTGCGATCTCGTTTCCAACAATTGTTAATAATGGAATCTTCTCAGTTGTGCTTAACCACTTGTACTCTATTAACTGAATGTTGGTGCCAAAGTTGATAGAAGGTGTGGTTACTGCTATGGAGTCTTTTTCGCTGATCACACTCTTAAGTCGGATGCAATCTTCGTTGGTAACATAGGGCGTAGAAATTTTACCCCAGCCGTCAACTGTAGTTACCCGATTTCCCTTTCGAAAAAAAGAACCCACTTTGGCTATTCCGGCAGAAATTGGCACCTCTACCTCAAACGTTGTTGAGTCGCGATTGCCATATTCGAGAGGGAAAACATAAATTTCGTCCGGATCGCTGTGTTTACCAGCTTGAGGCAAAGGAATAACGCTAAACTGGAAACCAATACCTACGTCAGAAAACGACCCACTTGAATTGCGATAAAAGTTGTAGATATTCTTTAGTTGGAAGTCGCTGAAACCCAGTGTGTCCGACAGCTTTTTCCCCAATGCAGTAAAACCAAAACTCAAAAGGTACGGCGTTTGAACGCTACGTTTATATTCCTCCACTCCATTGCTCACAGCGGTTAACGAACTAAAATCCCAGGAAGAATTTGCTCCGGTAGTGCTAACGTCTACCGATGATGTAGAAATTGCGGTAGAGTATTCAATCTTGTCACCAGGTGAAGGCATGTGATTATTGGTAATCTTAATCTGCCCAAGACTAACGGTTGCAGATAAGAGTAGGATGATGGTCGAAAGACGTAACATTGCGTAAGGTTTTAATTCTTAATTTTACGAAGTTAACAGATAGTTGCAAAATATGAATATTGGTAAGAAATGCGGAGGTTTTATGACGTTGGTGTGCATCAGCATGGGTGTTTTGGGTCAAAAACCTATTGGCGAGTTTCGCTGTGGTCACGGTTCTCACCACCAAATGGAGTCACACAAAAAGGCTTCCGGCGACTTTGATGTATTGGAGTACCAGATAAACTTATCGGTTGACCTGGCTCAACAGCGCATTGATGGATATACCGATGTTAACGTTAAAGCTGTTGAATCCATTCAGGCAATCGACCTGAGTTTGGAAGGACTTAAGGTGGATAGTGTTACGCAGAATGGACAAAGTCTTTCTTATACCCATTCGGCAAACCAGTTGAAAATAGATCTCTCTTCTACGTTGAATAAAGATGATGAATCCACCATACGAGTGTATTATGGAGGAAAGCCCATTCGGGATGCCAGTTGGGGAGGTTTTTACTTTTCGGGTGAGTATGCGTTCAACCTGGGAGTTGCTTTTACCTCTGCACCTCACAATTTTGGTAGGGTTTGGTTCCCATGTGTCGATAATTTTACCGATCGGGCCACTTACACTTTTGCTATTACCTGTAGTGAAGATAAAACCGCCATGTGTAACGGTATTTTAACCAATGAGGTGAATAACAACGATGGCACAAAGACCTATAGCTGGGAGATGAACGAACCAATTCCAACCTACCTGGCCAGTATTGCAGTAGCTCCGTACACTTTTAGCCAGTGGTTGCACGAATCAGGTATTCCCGTAGTACTGAGCGCTGTAAAAGCAGACTCACTGAAAATGATTCAGTCGTTTAAGAACCTCGACAAATGCATTGAAGGTTTCCTGACGCAATATGGACCTCACACCTTCGACCGAATTGGTTTTAACCTGGTTCCCTTTAATGGAGGTGCTATGGAACACGCAACCAATATCGCATATCCACGCTTTGGAGCTACCGGGGATCTTGCCTTTGAAACATTATATGCTCATGAACTGGCGCACCATTGGTGGGGAAATACGGTTACCTGTCGTACCGCTGAAGATATGTGGATCAACGAAGGTTGGGCATCGTTTTCTGAGCGGGTGTTTCTCGAGTTTGTTTACGGGCGTGATCGTTATGATGACGATATTTCCTCAAATCACCGCGCGGTGTTGCACTATGCTCACTTACGAGATGGGGATACGTTACCGGTTTCTGGTATTGGACACGAAAATACCTATGGTATGCATGTTTATGATAAAGGTGCCGATATGGTCCATACCCTGCGGGGGTATATGGGAGATGAAGATTTCTTCAAGGCTGTAAAATCATTTATGGTTGACTACAAGTTTAAGGACGTTTCAAGTCAGGACCTGGAAGACCACTTTCAAAAGTTTACGAACGCCGATTTGTCGAAGTTTTTTGATAACTGGATTTACAGTCCTGGTTTTCCTCATTTTGAAATACTGAGCCAGAAGGTCAGCCAGGATGGAGACATGTACAAGACTGAGCTTGATATACGGCAACGATTGCGACTGGCTCCAAATTACTTTGAAAAGGTACCTCTTTCCATCTCATTGTTTTCGGCAAATCATCAATCGGACACATTTATTGAAGAAGTCGGAGGTGAACGTACCACTTTGACGTTCAGAACCACCGAAAAACCTGTGTACGTAGCGTTGGATTTCTTTAAGCGGATCAGCGATGCCATCACGGACGACTATGCGTATATTAAAGACACGGGTGATGTAGACATGGGTGATGCTATGATGAACTTAAACGTAAAGCAAGTAGGAGGGGAGGCGTTGGTGCGTATTGAACATAACTGGGTAGGAGCCGACGCATACTTTGTAACCGATACAACACCGTTTATTTCGAGAGAGAGGTATTGGAACGTAGACGGTATATGGGATGAAAAATTCAATGCAGACGCAACCGTTGAGTACTTTGGTCGTGAAACTGGAACGAACTACGCGGCGGGCTATCTCGACGTAGATTTGATCCGAAACACCGAAGAGAATATGGTGTTGATGTATCGCCCAAATGCTTCCACCAATTGGGAGGTCTATCCGGATTACACCTGGAGCATGGGGTCAAAGTTTGACAAACGTGGTGCGTTTACAATTCACAACCTTAAGAAGGGGCAGTATTGCTTTGGTATACGCGATGCCGCCAGACTGTCGTCTCCTGTACCTGCTGTTGATAGCCGGAAGTACGTTTCGGTTTACCCCAATCCGGCTGACAAAGTGCTTAATGTTAACGTAGATAAGGCTAAGAACGCAACTCTTGAGATTACCGATATGGCAGGAAAACTCATGTATACCGACAGAGTAACATCCAAGAAATGTTGCAAACCGGTGGATGTGTCTGGTTGGGCACCAGGAGTATACAACATTGGGGTGGTTATAGACGGCCAACCTTACAGCCCGGTGAGGGTGTTGGTGAAATAGTCTTAAGGTGTTTGCTTAACCAGTGAAGGGTGTCTGTGGTATAGGTAAAAGCCCAGAAGCGGTACAAAAAATAGTGCCATTGTAGACAAACCCAGAACGAGAATGATCGAAGCCCCTTTCCAGTGCATCAGGAAGAACAGTGCGCCGATGGTGGATGTGCTAATCGAGAAAATTCCAGAGAAATAAGTAAGTACTTTCATATGTCGTCGTTTGATAAGGGTGAGATAATAAGCCCACCAGTTAGTGATAAAACGACATACCTAAAGGAATAGTATTGTGGTTTAACCTAAGCGCCAGTTTATTGGGGATAATCCTCGGGTCTTAAGAAACGCATTGCACTTTGAAAAGTGTCGATTCCCAAACCAATAACCTTTGTTGGCACTCAATGGGCTCGGATGGCCTGAAGTAAGCACCATGTGTTTGCCTTGATCAATTTTTCCTCCTTTCCGTTTAGCATAACCTCCCCAGAGCATAAAAACGAGGTCGCTCCGTTCCTCATTAAGCACCTGAATTATGTGGTCGGTAAAGTGTTCCCATCCTTTGTTTTGATGAGAGCCTGCCCGGTGTGCCTCTACACTGAGTGTGGCATTGAGGAGAAGGACACCCTGTTTGGCCCATTCCGATAAGTCGCCATGTGGCGGTGGCAGAATGGATAAATCTGTTTCCAGCTCCTTAAATATATTGACAAGAGAAGGCGGTGGTTGTACACCCTTGTTCACCGAAAAACAGAGTCCATTAGCCTGACCAACACCGTGGTACGGGTCTTGCCCGATTATTACCACTTTAACGTCTTCAAAAGCGCAGGCATCCATGGCCGCAAACATCTGGTTCCCTGGAGGGAATATGGTTTTGCCTTGTTGTTTTTCGTGTTTAAGAAAGGCTTTGAGTTTGACGAAATAATCTTTGTCAAACTCGTAGCGCAGGCGATCCAGCCACGACGATTCCAGTTTAACGTTACTCATTAGGTGTTTCTTCTGTAGCCTCTTTGTGGTAATACGGGCTGGGTTTAACCAGGGTCGTATAAAGAAAAGATGACGCTGCTACCAATAGCAGTACGAACACCACGAGTATCAATATTTTCTTTTTTTGTGCGTTCTCCATAGGTCAAAATAAAAAGGGCAGTGTAATCACTGCCCTTCTACTAGTTAGTTTCCTGAATTGCTCAGGAAGCTGTAATTCTTTCCGTAATAAAGCATTTGTTCAGCGTATCCCTGGCTGTGGTCAACTTTGAGGTCAACAAATTTGTCACCTTCCATAACCGGAGTTAAAACAGGTTGTACAAAACCGCTGTATGGAGCAAGGTCGAACTGCTCGTAACGCTGCTTCACTTCTTTCATCAATTCCTGGTCGGCAATTACGCCGTAACCTTCAACAAGAGCTTCAGCTGCCTCGTAGTCTCCTTCCGACTTGATGCGTTGAATCTCACGTAATAGATCTCCAAACAATACGCGAAGTTTCTCGTAGTCGTTTACAACAAAGTAAGTTTTAGAGTCAACCTCTTTGCGCTCAATCACGTTGTCTTCCTTGCCTTTTTCCCAGCACCACTTGGCAACAAGTTGTCGGTTTCTCATGTGGTCTTCTTCAATGTTATCACCTTCTTCAAGTCGGCGAAGCTGCAACATCAGGCCATTCATGATATAGCCATCGTATTCGGCTTTTCCAACGTCAATACTTTCCATAAGACCAAGGTCAACCAGCTTTTGGTCGTACACATAGTAAAGTGCAACCAGGTCGGCCCGAGCTTCTTCCAGTGTATTGCCGTAGCTACCCAACGTTTCTTTTGGAGTTCCAACACCTGGGTTTAGTTTTCCCGATGCGTGTCCAATCACCTCATGCATAGCAGTATGCAACTTGCCTGCAAGTTTTGCGTGCTTCTTGCGTCGTTCTTGTGCTTCCTCGGTGAGGTAGAATTCCTTAATTGATCCGGTTCCGCTTGCGTCGCTGTATGCTTGAACAATGTTTCCAAGGCTTACGGATTTAGAACCGTGAGAAGCCCGAATCCAATTGGAGTTTGGCAGGTTAATACCAATAGGCGTAGCCGGAGCAGCGTCACCACTTTCCATCGCTACGTTTACCACTTTATAAGTTACACCAACAACATTGTCCTTTTTGTGCTCATCCATAATTGGAGAGTTGTCTTCGAACCATTGAGCGTTTTGACTCATAATTTGCATTTGCTCAGAAGCTTCGAAATCCGTCATTTGAATTACACCTTCAAACGCTCCTTTAAAACTGATGGCATCATCATAAACTTCAATAAACCCAAGAATGAAGTCGATGTCTCCCTGTGTCTTTACCCATTCAAGATTTGTTTTGTCCCACTGGTTCAGGTCTCCGGTTCGGAAATACTCAATCAACATGCCAATGTGTTTAGCCTGTTGATCGTTCTCCGCTACGCCCTGAGCCTTTTCCAGCCAGTAGATCATCTTGTCCATTGCCGGACCGTATAAACCACCTGATTTGTATGTAAGGTCTTTTAGTTCACCGTCCACCTTTACAAGTCGGGAGTTCAGTCCGTATTCGATTGGTGCTGTGTCGCCTTCCATCATCATAGACTTATAGTGCGCCATTGCCTCTTCTTCTGTTATTCCGTCGCCGTAAAAGTTGTTGGCTGATGCAACAATCTTGTCAACACCTTTGTCTTTAACCACTTTTTTAGCATCAACTTCCGGGTCAAACAAGATGGAAGAAAGCTTGGCTTGAAGCTCCTCTTTGGTCTCCCCCTCAAGTAAAGGCCATTCTACGTCAGTGCCATCCATCAAGGTAGCAAGATAATCTGCTGTGAATTCAGGCATAATCTTCTTCTCCGAGTAGTGGTGATGGATACCATTGCTAAACCAGATGCGCTTCAGGTAGATTTCGAAGTTTTCCCAGTTGGCTCCACTTTTTTCACCAGAATAATTCTCGTAAATGGCATCAAGTGTTCTTCTGATCTGAATATTGTGCTTATAGTTAGAAGCGTATGCGATGTCTCTACCGCACAAAGCTGCCTGAGACAAATAGTAAACCAACTCTTTTTGTTTCGTAGAGAGTTTATCCAAACCAGGAACCTGGTAACGCAGTACCTGGAGGTCAGCAAAACGATCGGCTTTTACCTCAAATGCCTGTTCTTCTTGTTCCTGTGCCGGTTCATCCTCCTTCGGGGTGGATTGTGTTTGACAAGACGTCATTCCCATGGCCAGTGCAAGAATTATTAAAATCTTGTTTGTCATAATTTATTGAAATCTCTTTTTTTGTACTGTTGCAAATCAACCATTTTTTTTTGACAAAGCCTATGACGGTGGCAGGCCATACGTTGTAAGAGATCAAGACAGTACATGCTTTATTATTTTGTGAAGATCACTCTGCTATTGTGGTCACGTATTTATTTCAAACGTATCTACATAACAGGTGCGAAGCACGTTCCTCAGGACCGACCTGTTTTCCTGGCGAGTAATCATGCGAATGGTTTTCTGGATGGCGTAATGGTAAGCGCACTTTTGTTGCGTAAACCGACATACATTTTCGTTCGGGGTGATGTATTCAAGAAGAAATGGGCCAATTTCTTGCTGAGAAGCTTAAAGTTAATTCCCATCTTCCGTGCAAGAGATGGGGAGGCAAGGGAGAATCTGGCTAACAACAATCGAAGTTTCGATCAGGTGTACGAAAAGTTTAAGAAAGACAAGGTAGTTCTCATTTTTCCGGAGGCTGATGCACAATTGGAAAAACACCTGCGTCCACTAAAAAAGGGCATGTCTCGCATTATCGCCGATATGCAAAGCAGGGAGAACGGTGATATGGAGGTGGCCATTGTGCCATTTGGGTTGAACTACACACATTTCAAACATCATAGAAACGAAATGATGTTAAGCTTTCAAGCCCCGGTTTACCTTAAAGATTATGAAGAAGAAGGAGGGAACCAACGCGCTGCTTTAAATCGATTGACAAAGGATGTAGAATCCAAGATTCGAAGCGAGATGGTTGATATTAATAAAGGCGATGAAGAGGTGACCGAAACGGCGCTGCGAATTGTCCGTCAGGAGCGAAGTGAATCCATCTTCCGATTTTGGATTCGAAGCCGTGCCCGTCTTGCTGCAGAACAAAAAGCAACCGAGTTGGTTAAACAGAGTTCAGAAGACAGCGAACTCCGTGCACAATTGAAAACGTACCAGAACAGTCTTGACGAGTTAGGTGCTAAGGAAGTAGGAACCAAACCCGTAAAACTTTGGCAGTGGTTGTTTCTCCTTGTTTTTATAATACCATCTTCCATTTCATGGTTGGTAATGCGATGGGGGCTGCATTTTGGCAAGAAATTGGTCGATAAACGGGTGAAGAAAGACGAGCTCTATGAGAGTGTGTACTTCGGTCTGGGCCTTTTTCACAATTGGTTGCTGGTGCTTATCGGGTATCCGGTTGTTGGAATACTTTGGGGCTGGAAAGGTCTCCTTGCGTGGTTTGTGTTCCGTTGGCTCTCAATTCCATACCAGCAGTGTATGGACATTTGGTCGCAAGCCGTAAATAACCGAAAATGGAAAGCGGCATCCAACGAAACAAGGCTGCTTCGAGAAGCACTTGTTAAACAAGTTGTGTAGACCTTTTATTCATTTAATCAGCGACCTCCTAAGGTTAGAATTGTAACAAACTTGGCCGTACCTTTGCACCATGCCTAGCATTGCGTTCTACACACTCGGATGTAAACTCAATTTTTCGGAGACTTCCACCATTGGCCGTCAAGCCAGGGAAGAAGGATTTGATGTGATCGATTTTAACCAATCGGCAGACATTTACGTTATCAATACCTGTTCGGTTACCGAAAATGCTGATCGCAAGTGCAGGAGAGTGGTGAAAGAAGCTAAAAAGCGAAACGCCGACTCTTCGGTGGTGGTAATTGGATGCTATGCACAACTCAAGCCTAAAGAGATAATAGACATTGAAGGTGTTGACATGGTGTTAGGTGCCGCTGAGAAGTTTAACCTTATACAACACCTGAATGAAATTCAGGAGAAGCGTAACGTGGTGCATAACGCGAATATTAAGGAAACCAATGTTTTTATACCTGGTTTCTCGGTTGGCGATCGAACACGAAGTTTCTTGAAGGTGCAGGATGGTTGCGACTATTTCTGTTCGTTTTGTACCATTCCATTGGCACGAGGTAAAAGTAGAAGTAACTCGGTTGCAGAAACCATTAAGGTGGCAGAGGAAGTTGGTCAAACCGAGGTGAAAGAAGTGGTACTAACCGGGGTCAACATTGGAGATTTCGGCGTGGATACCGAAGAAACGTTCTACGACTTAGTGGTAGCTCTCGACGAGGTTGACGGTATTGAGCGATACCGTATCAGTAGCATTGAACCAAACCTGCTTGAAAATCGCATCATTGAGTTTGTTGCCCGGTCGAATAAGTTTGTTCCGCATTTCCACGTTCCACTGCAAAGTGGGAGTAACGAAATTCTGCATAAAATGCGCCGGAAATATGAACGAGAGTTGTATGCAGACAGGGTAGAGGCCATTAAAAACCACATGCCTCATGCTTGTATCGGTGTGGACGTAATTGTCGGTTTCCCCGGAGAAACCGAAGAACACTTCCTGGAGACATACAATTTCCTTAAAGACCTGGATATTAGTTACCTCCACGTGTTTCCATATTCGGAACGGGCGAATACTACAGCACGCAAGTTGACGGGAAAAGTCGACCAAAAAACCAAGAACGAACGAGCGCAAATGCTGCGAATTCTTTCTCAGAAAAAACGAATGGCATTCTATAACCAACATCTTGGTGCTGCTCGTAAAGTGCTCTTTGAGGCTGAGAAGAAGGGAGAAGTGATGCACGGGTTCACCGATAACTATGTAAAGGTAGAGACGGCCTACGACCCGGCACTTGTTAATCAGAGTTTGGAGGTAGAGCTTAAGTCGATTAACGACTCGGGCGTCGTAGAAATCTTATTGCCTGTCGAACACAACTAAAAAGTAATTAGCATTAACCACTTTTATTTAGCTAATTCGTAGGCAAGAAGATTCTGTATGTATCCCAATTTTTATTTCTTATTTAAAGACCTGTTTGGAGTAGAGTTACATGGGTTGGTTTTCGTAAACACCTTTGGCTTTTTTGTGGCGCTCTCGTTTCTCCTGGCCAATTACACCATGGGTCTGGAATTGAAGAGAAAGGAAGGGCAGGGCCTGATAGAAGGCATGCCGGGAAAGAAGTGGTTTGGAAAACTACCATCTTCAACCGACTATATTGGGAACGCAGTTTTAGGCTTTGTTTTTGGCTGGAAGTTCCTCTACTTGTTTACCAACGGGAAGGATCTGTTTGACGACCCTCAGAGCCACATATTGAGCATGGAAGGCTCACTAGTTTTAGGTGTTTTAGCCGCATTGGTAGCAGTTGGCCTTAAGTATTATGAGTCTATTCAAACAAAGAAAAAGTACCCGGAGCCTGAGTTGAGAGATATTACCATTCGACCACATCAGCGAATGGGTACAATGACCTTATACGCAGCCGTAGCTGGCTTGTTAGGGGCAAAGATCTTCGACCACATGGAGCATTGGGATGAGTTTATACAAAACCCGTTAGGGGCTTTTCTTGATCCATTCAGCGGATTAACCTTTTATGGTGGATTGATATGCGGTGGCGCAGCCGTGTTGTGGTATGCACGCAAGGTGAATATCAGTTGGAAGCACATGTTAGACGTTGGAGGTCCTGCTATGATGCTGGCATATGGTGTAGGTCGAATTGGCTGCCATATGTCGGGCGATGGTGATTGGGGTATAGTAAACAACCGGCCCAACCCAGGTTGGTTGCCAGATTGGTTGTGGGCATATACCTACCCAAATAACGTAGCCGGTATTTGTAATCCAGTTGAGCATACAGGGTGTGCAGAGGGTACCATTCCAGAACTCATATTCCCCGTTTGGCCAACGCCAATTTACGAAACCATTATGTGCTTGAGCTTGTTCGCAGCGCTGTGGTATTTGCGAAAGCGGATCTCTGTTCCCGGAGTTCTCTTTGGTATTTATCTGTTCATGGCCGGATTTGAACGGTTTTGGATTGAAAAGATTCGTGTAAATGCAACCTACAACCTATTTGGGATGGAGATTACCCAGGCTGAGATTATATCCGTTGTGCTAATGCTGCTTGGAGTAGGCATGATTATCTGGTTTAAGAAAACACATAAACCAAAGGAAGTTGTAGACAAATCAACTACCTGATGTATCTTTAGGGCATGGTCAAACTATGCAGTATTGGTTGGTTAATCGTATTCGTTTCTTTTTTTACAGAAGCTTCTGCAATTGAGAAACCTTCCGTTGGTGATGATTTAGTCGCCGGATCGGGAAGCTTTGTTGGCAATCCTCGGATGAGGCGATTTGAGCCTCGATGGACCCAATACCTGGAGGTAAACCATCTGGTTTCCATCTACAATCAAGAAGACCCGACCATCTGGAACCTGCCAGAAAACCAGTGGGGCTTCAATGCAATTCCGGTTGAGTCGTTTACCACAGAACAGGAAAGCCTGCAATTTCTGAAATACAAACCCGATCGTTCGTTTCGACTGGGCCTTATCAGACATTTTCCTCGAAAAACCATACTCGATCTATCGTTGAACTATTCTACCTTTACACAGGTGGGTGGAATTTCGAGGCTTCGTTTTACCGACATGATTGCACCTGGCCGGGGTTTTGTACAACCGACATCAATGAGCTCCGATACAAGGGTGCGATATGCCTATCGCGCACTCGGATTGGGATTGGCGTATCGGGTGGAAAGTCGTTTGAGAAAGCCTCCAATTCAACAGCGTATCGGGTTTGGTATACATTGGACCGCTGTGTTAGGCAGTCATTACAATATCTCAACGAATATTCAACCCGAAACAGACACGTACTTTTACGAAAAAGATGTGCGATTTTCGGACCGTATCTTTCGGGTATACCCATCGGCGAATTACGAAATTCGACTTATGAGGGTTTCCTCTGCAAACCTCTGGTTCAAAATGGAATATGCGGGCTTGGTCAACTTTATGCCTGATCGAAAGAGTGCTTCCAACTCTTCAAGAGCAGTCAACCGGTTTTCGTATGTGGGAGTTGGGGTTAGGCTTGAGTCAAGGTAGTTTGTTGACCATTGTGACCTGCATACCAATCTGCTGAGTTACGGTGGTGGGCCAAACGATTGCTCAGATTCAGCTAATTTCTCCAAATGAACTTCTCGCATAACGAAGAGATGTTTACAGCAGGCCTTTTGTCAACTCTATTTTAAAACGGCCCATCAGCGAATCGGTTGCTTAAGCCAATGTTTTGTCTGCTTCACTCCATTTAGAGCAAGAACGCGGGTCACCTCATTGTAGGTTTGTTCAAACATTATAACTACGTAAATCACGGTAGAACATGGAAGGACTCAACTCTATTCCCTGCATTTGGGTTAATAGAATTGACCAGCCTTTGGAATCTGTAAAACGAACAAATAAACAATTTGGAATGAGAACGTTTAATCTGCTATTATGGGTTGTCTTGATTGGGTTTAACGGTTACGGTCAAACAACCAAGTATACCATCAGTGGGCAAATAAAAGATGCTTCAACCGGAGAGGACCTCCCGTTTACAACCATTTCTGTAAAGGGTTCGCAAAGCATAGGAGCTGTTTCCAACGAATATGGTTTTTATTCGATCACCTTAGACGCGGGCGAGTGTACACTTTTATATCAGAACATAGGCTACCAGGTTTTTGAGCATAACATAGCTTTGAACAAGGACACCGTTCTAACTATTGAGCTGGAATCAACTTCTCAACTGCTCGGTAAAGCAGTGGTGTCTGTTAAGCGGGAGAATCGAAACATTACAAGCAACGAGGGAAGTGTGACCACAATTGAAATGAAAGATGTAAAGCAAATTTCTGTTTTTGGTGGCGAGCCTGACATATTAAAGATCATCCAATTAAATCCTGGGGTGAAGCAGGCGGGTGAAGGTAATTCAGGTTTTTACGTAAGAGGTGGAGGCCTGGATCAGAACTTAATCTTGTTGGATGAAGCTCCTGTTTACAATCCTTCACACTTGTTGGGTTTTCTGTCGGTATTTAATGGCGATGCAATTAAAGGAGCCACGCTTTACAAAGGAGGTATTCCTTCTGAATATGGAGGACGGACATCGTCGGTTTTGGATATCCAAATGAGAGACGGTAATAAAAAGAAATTCGGTGCGTCTGGGGGGATTGGAGTATTGTCTACTCGACTAACCCTGGAAGGCCCCATTGTGAAAGACAAAGGGTCGTTTATTGTATCGGGTAGGAGAACATATGCCGATGTATTACTTAACGCCATGAACCTGGAAGGTTTTGAAAATAATACGCTGTATTTCTACGACTTAAATGTCAAAGCCAATTACAGGTTAAATGAAAAGAACAAAGTTTATTTATCTGGATATTTTGGAAGAGACGTCATGGGTTTTGGAGAAAACTTTGGATTGAACTGGGGGAATTCAACCTTTACGCTAAGGTGGAATCACCTGTTTTCAAAGAAGCTATTTTCCAATACTTCGTTGATTTACAGTAACTACGATTACCAATTTTCGTTCGGTACAGGTGAAAACTTTATGGGTACCACCTCGATCATAGAAGACATAAACCTTCAACAAGATTTTAGTTACTACCTTAACGATCACAACACTCTCAAGTTTGGTTTCAATGTGATCAGTCATAACCTGGAGCCCGGGAATGTAAGCGCTGGTGCGAATACTGGCATTACAACAACCGACGCTGAACCAAAACAAGCGATTGAAGGGGCCCTGTATGCTCAAAATCAGATGAAGCTTGGTCAAAGATTAAAACTCAACTATGGGTTGAGATATTCCTTTTTCAACCAAACAGGCCCAGGGAGCGCCTACGTTTTTGACAACGACGGAGATTTACGCGACACTAAGGTGTTTGACGGCACGCAATCGATGCAGTACTATGGCGGTTTAGAGCCCAGATTGTCGGTGAACTATCGGCTGGCTTCAAATGCGTCTGTAAAACTTGGGTACAATCGAATCAATCAATATCTGCATTTGTTGACCAACGCAACGGCTTCTTCACCCACCGATCTTTGGGTGATGAGCAGTAACAATGTTAAGCCTCAAATCGCTGACCAAATATCGTTGGGATACTTCAGAAACTTTAAGAATAACATGTATGAAACTTCGGCCGAAGTATATTACAAGGACATGCAAAATGTTCTAGACTATAGAAATGGGGCAGATCCTTTTCTGAATGACCTTTACGAGGGCGAACTGGTAAGTGGAACGGGTGAAGCGTACGGATTGGAGTTACAGATTAAGAAGACAAAAGGAAAATTAACCGGCTGGGTGGGCTATACTCTGTCGAGGACGTTCCGAACAATAGAGGAGATAAACAACGGGGAGGCATTTCCCGCCAGACAAGATCGTATACATGACATTTCGGTTGTTGCCTTATACAAGCTCACCGACAAGCTTACCCTGTCAGGAAACTTCGTTTACTATACTGGGGATGCGGTGACCTATCCAACAGGACGTTACGTAGTTAACAATAGCATTGTGCCGCTTTACTCGGAAAGGAATTCAGATAGAATGCCAGACTATCATCGATTAGATCTTGGGTTAACCTGGGACAGAAAGAAAACGGAGAAGTTTGAGTCGAGTTGGAATGTTTCACTGTACAACGTTTATGGCAGGGAAAATGCGTTTTCCATAGACTTTAGACCTACAACAGACGATCCGATGAAGACGGAGGCGGTTCAGACGTCCCTTTTCCGTTGGGTTCCTTCGATAACATATAATTTCAAATTCTAAAAAATTAAGAAAAATGAATCATCACAGATTGTTTAAGTCCATAGTCTTTATAACGCTGTCGTTCGTACTTTTTTCATGCGAAAAAGTAATCGACCTTGAATTGGACGAATCGTCTTCAAGAATTGTGATTGAAGCCAATCTTTTGGAGGGTGAAAATCAATTTATTGTGTCTGTTTCTCAGACTGCCTCCTACTATGATAGTAGTTTGCCAATGGCCATAGAGGATGCAGAAGTGCGACTAACCGATAACACGAATAAAGTGACCTACGACATCCCTCACCAAACGAACGGGTTGTATATACAAAACGTAGAAGGGTTGAGTAATACCTCATATACGCTTTCGGTTATGCATAATGGGAATGAGTATACTGCAGTTTCATATTTGCCGAAAGAGGTAGAACTGTCAAAACTCGAAATTGAAGAGGATGATGATGACGATGATGAAGGGAATTACAGATTGTTCGTTCGGTTTCATGATCCTGCGGGCGAGCGAAACTTTTACCGAGTCGTTTATACACGGATGGGAGAGAAGGTTGGTCGAAATAGCAGCCTGAATATAACGGATGATGATTTTTTTGATGGAGGGCATGCTAGATTGCGTTTTCGAGGGAATCGGTACGACCTTGGTGATACCGTGGCAGTTGACCTAATCCATATGGATCAGGCCTCATTTGAGTACTTTTCTTCGCTGGAAGATATACTGGGCTCATCATTTGGTCCGGGTGGACCCAGCGCCGCGGCACCCGGTAATCCAACAACAAATTGGTCACTGGGTGCGGTAGGGTATTTTACAGCTGGCAATGCGAACAGAAAAGTTATTATAATCAAATAGTAACTAATCTGACCATTGAGTAAGAAGCAGCTAATAAATTGAATAAACATGAAATCAGTTTTGTTAAAGTGTTACATTGACTTCTTGTTTTACTTCAGTAAGGTGTTCAGTTAAATTAAATGGTGGTATTTTGTCGCAACTATTAAGTAGTTCTATGGCCAGGAGTAATCAGACAGATTATGTAAGATTGATAGGTATACCCATCCTGGGTATTATGCTGGCCTTTTTATTCACCATCGGTTCTACACCAACACTTACCCGCATTTTACGAGCAACGACTTTTACCCTGGTGTTCTGGCAGGGTTTGCTATATCTAGTCAAGTTTTACCGGAATAAGTTCCCCCTCATTAAACAGGTCAAACGAAGGCTGTTTTTTACATTGATATCTGGAGCAATTTACGTCGTGGTTGCAGATTTTACGTTGAATTATGCCTTCCGGATATTTTTCCCGGACGTCACTCGCGCCCCTGTCACTCTACTAGGCAAACTGGTTCGTCTCTTTTTTATACCCGCACTCATTGGGTTTGCGTACGAACTTACTTACCTGTTTGGTAGATGGAACATTACAACGGCAGAAGCAGAAAAACTAAGAAACGACCAGACGGTGGCTCAACTCGAATCCTTAAAGAATCAGGTGAGTCCTCATTTCTTGTTTAATAGTTTGAATACCCTGGTTGCGTTGATTCCTGAAAATCAGCAACAGGCGGTTGACTTTACTCAAAAGTTATCAGCAGTTTATCGTTACATACTGGAGTACAAAGAAAAAGAATTGGTCTCTTTACGAACCGAGTTAGATTTTATTAACTCTTACGTCGACCTTCTTAAGATGAGATATCCGGAAAACCTGACGGTGGAATTCAGTATAAATGAAGATCATTGGGATTATTTAGTCGCTCCCTTATCTATTCAAATGCTGGTTGAAAATGCACTGAAACATAACATAATTTCTAAGAACCAACCACTTCAGATAGATGTCTATACGCAAAAGGGTGATTCCGTTATCGTTCGGAATACGCTTCAATTAAAAAATACCGTAAGAGACTCCACCCAAACCGGATTGGAGAATATCAGGAGACGCTACCAGTTTTTAACGAATAAAACCATAGATGTTATAACCACCCAAACCAACTTTATGGTGGTAATTCCCCTAATAAAGACGATTAGATCATAGTAGAAATGAAGGTACTAATAATCGAGGATGAGGCACCCGCATCCAGGAGGCTGCAGAAGGTTTTGAAGGAAATAATGCCAGATGTACAAATTCTGGAAGTGATTGATACGGTGAAAGACAGTATTGCCTGGTTCGACAGCCATGTAATGCCAGACATTGTATTTATGGACATCCAATTGGCCGATGGTTTGAGTTTCGAAATTTTCGAAGAGATCGAAATATCTTCGCCGATCATATTTACTACAGCCTTTGATCAATATGCCGTAAAGGCGTTTGAGGTAAATAGCGTCCACTACCTTCTTAAACCTATTGATAAGGGACTGCTGGAGAAGGGGTTGAAGAAGCTCTCTAACTTGAGAACTCAACCCAATGTGGATATTGCAGAGTTGCTTAAATCGTTACAAGACAAAACTAAAATCTACAAAGAGCGCTTCCTGGTAAGCTTTCGTGAAGAATTGCTATCCGTTAGTGTGGATGATGTTTCTTGTTTTTATACAGAGCATGGAAACGTGTATGTGATAACCGATCAGGGTAAACGCTATCCTGTTAATTATACCCTAGATCATTTGGAGGTAGAATTAAACCCGAAGCAATTCTACAGACTAAATAGACAGCATATCGCTCATATTGGTTCCATAACATCCGCATCGGTTTACGAAAATGGTAAGATTTTGATCAAGTTGAAACACTTAAAAGATGCTTTGATATTTGTTAGTAGAGAAAAATCTAGCTCCTTCAAGGAATGGTTTGGGTCCTAAAACATGGTTACCTACAATAATTTCTTTGGTAAAGTGAAAGCGTTTTGTTCCCGTGATTCTGGAGCCCCAAATCGTCGAAGAATGAAGACCCTATATGGTCCGCAGGTAAAGAGGCGAAACAGAACCGCTCACTTCAAGATTTAGTCGGTTCAATGATGAAAACATCTGCTTCATCCCTTTTTAACCACTGATCCTTAGAACTCGCTTTAGATTTGTATCAGCAATTAGATTTAATATTTATATCATGTACAGTAAAGTAAAGATTGACGCCAGAATAGTTGCACTAGCGCTATGCATTACCGCAGTTTGGGGTTGTGAAAAAGAGACGCCGGTGCCCTATGAATGCGATGGTTTAATACCAACATATTCGGAAGATGTTAAGAAGATTATGGATACGAACTGTGCGTTGAGTGGTTGTCACGATAGCAATTCCAAGAAGTCGGGACGTGACTACAGCACTTACGAAGGCGTGTCGGCTGATGCAGGAAACGATGCTTTTATGGGGAGTGTTCAGCACCTGAATGGCTATTCAGCAATGCCGAAGAATGGCGATAAGTTGACTGAGGAACAACTAAAGATCTTGTCGTGTTGGATTACCAATGGTATGAAGCCTTAAGGTGTTGAGTGAAGAAACCTAATCCACTTCGATACTATTCCCAATGAGGTAGCCACCCGTCCAGGCTGCCTGAAAGTTAAACCCACCGGTAACGGCATCAACGTTTAAAACTTCACCGGCAAGAAACAGATTGTTGTGCTTTTTCGATTTGAAGGTACTCATGTCTATTTCCCCAAGCTCAACACCTCCTGCCGTGACAAACTCCTCCTTGTTGGTGCTTTTTCCGGTGACCTTCAAACTGGAATTAGTGGTTAGCTCAACAAGCTTATTCATTTGTTTCTTACCCAGTTCGGCATAATTCCGGTTTTCGTCGATACCCGATAGTTCGCACAAACGAGACCAAAATCTTCTGGGAACACCATTTAACGGATTTTTAGAAACATACTTCTTCGGGTGTTCAGCTTGTGCAGTCCGAAGCTGTTGAAGCACCTGTTCGGCCTTAATCCCTCCAAACCAGTTCACGGCAATATCAAACCTGTAGTCAAGTGCATGGAGCTCTCGTGCACCCCAGGCCGATAGTTTGAGTACTGCGGGGCCCGAAAGACCTTCGTGTGTAATGAGCAATGGCCCGGACTGGGAAATTTTGTGATTGGAAAGCCGAACAGAAACATCCTGTAAGCTAATACCTGCCAGCCCGTTCAGGAGTTCTGAATGAATGTGAAAGGTAAACAAGCTGGGAACCGGAGGTGTAACGGTATGTCCTATCTCTTCAAGCGCCTGCCAGATTCGTTTGTTACTCCCGGTTGCAATCACAAGGTAGTCAGTAGAAATAACCTCACTTCCTGCAAATACCTTCCACTGGGAGCCCGTTTGTTCGAACCGAGTAATCCGTTGCCCGAGTTCTACGCGTATTCCAAGCCGATCGGCTTCGTTTGTTAAGGTGTTGGCAATAGAGGTGGATCGGTCAGATACAGGGAAAACCCTGCCATCCGCCTCGGTTTTTAATCGGACACCTCTGGATTCAAACCAGGCTTGTGTATCCGAACTGGTAAAGCGATTAAACGAGGCTCGAAGCTTTTTGTGCCCTCTTGGGTAGTGCTTTACGAGTTCTTTTGGGTCGCTAATGGTATTCGTAACATTGCATCGACCACCTCCCGAAATAAGGACTTTTGATAGGACCTTGTTGCTTGCCTCTAGTATAACAACATCAACATTGTCAAATCTTTCGGCGACATGGATGGCGGCAAAAAAACCTGCAGCACCTCCACCAACAACGGTTATTTTTTTCTTGTTTTTGATAGTGCCCGCAAAGAAAGCGAAACCCTATGACAAGTATTTATTCAAGTCGAAATTTCACCGGTACGGTCATGAAGGAATAAACCGCCTCGCCTTTCCACATGCCAGGCGTCCAGCCACCAACAGAACCTCTGATTAAGCGAATGGCTTCCTTGTCCAGGCTTGGGTGAACACCTCGCAGCATCTCAACATTGCAAACACCGCCGTGAGGCGTTACAACAAAGCGCAGGAATACCGTGCCCTCAATTCCAGCCTCTTTGGCTACCTCGGGGTACCGCATGTACCTCTTAATATAATCAACATACCCAATACCTGCTCTAGCGTTGAATTTGGCCGCAGTGTCGAGCATGGTTATGTCGTGAATGGGAATGTACGCATCGCTGGTGTCATCCGGAAGCCGACATTCTGATTGTGGTGGAATGGCGATTCGCTTTTTTTCGTATTCGTAGGTTGGTTGAATCATAGCACATTCTGTGCGGCTTAAACCATGTTCATCCATCCATGATTCGAGTTGCTCGTCTTCCATTTCGGAGATGTAGGCATACTGAAATTTATTATTAATGGCTTCTGCTACTGCTCGGCCTGCCGTTTGTTCAACAAGGTAACCAACGGCGCAGATTTTCCCCTGGTAGTCAATAAAGCAGGGTTTTCGTGTACCAGGGTAATCGTAGTTAGAAGGAAAGGAGTTTGCCTTCCAATAAGCGTTTAGGTGGTCGATCACCTTGTTTCGATTTTGTTTTTGTTGGTCCGTGAGGTGGTCTACATTGGCCTTTCTCAGCCTGGTTTCAACGTAATACAGGTGGGCCTGAATGCGATCTTGTTCCAACGACTCGTTAGTGGGTTCAACACCAAAGCTTGCTTTGTAGCTTATGTCGCCAATAATAACATTGACGGGGTCGAGGTGTTGCCCGTTTACGTGAGAAGGCGCCAGGATAAGTGCCAACATCAAAAGATACAGTGTAGTGATTGTTTTTGTCATAGTAATTAAATGAGTAAACCCAGGTGCCTTTCGGCAACCCGGGTTATTGGAGTATGAAGTACCAAAGTTAATCTCGTTTTGAGTAGGTGGAATATACATTTTCCGCTTGGTTGATTAAGGTTATTAATTCTTGCCTATCGCCATTTACATCACTTCCTTTCGCCTGTACTAGTATGCGCTTAGCCAGAGAGAAGTCGGGCTGGTCGATGTATTTGCTTTGTCGCAACTGCTGGGCAAAAAGTGCAGTTCCGGCGGCAAATCGGAAGTCCTGGCTAGCGTCGTTGAATGCATGTGCACCCGATTTTATGCTTTTCTGGACCAACGAGCTGGTGGAACCATTGGGCTGTTTGTATCGAAGTTTTACGGTTAGCAACTCGTCACTGAAGTTAGTGGCGGAGGTTACTTTGGGTCGTTGATACTTAAGATTATACTCGCCCGGGATGCTTTCGGAGCTGGAGGCAGGAATAATCTCATAAAGCGCCGTTACCGTGTGTCCTGCACCAAGTTCACCTCCGTCTTTTGTGTCGTCAGCAAAATCTTGTGGAGGCATCTTACGGTTTTCGTAGCCAATAAGACGATATGCCTTTACGTGTTTTGGATTGAATTCAACCTGGATCTTAACATCCTTGGCTATGGTAAACAAGGTTGCGCGTATGTCGCGCTCAAACACTTTTGTACTTTCACGGTAAGTGTCAATGTAGAAGTAGTTTCCATTTCCATTGTCGGCAATGGTCTCCATCTTCGAGTCCTGGTAGTTCCCCATGCCAAAGCCACAAGCCGTTATGAAAATTCCTTTATTCCGATTCTGAATAATCAGATTTTTCATAGCTGCATCGCTGCTTTGACCAACGTTGAAGTCGCCATCAGTGCAAAGTATCACCCGGTTATTTCCTTCGTTGATCAGGTTTTCAAGAGCTACTTTGTAGGCAAGCTGAATGCCTTGTCCGCCAGCAGTTGACCCACCTGCATCGAGTTTGTCGATTTTCTTTTTGATGAAGTCTTTCTCATTACACCTGGTTGACTTCAGTGCAAGGCCTGCGGCTCCAGCATAGGTTACGATAGCAATGCGATCGTTGTTGCCCATTTGGTCAACCAGTAGCTTAAGTGACTTCTTAACAAGAGGAAGCTTGTTTTCGTCACTCATGGAGCCGCTTACATCAATCAAAAAGACAAGATTGCTGCTTTGCAAGTTGTGGTAGTCGATCTCTTTGCCCTTTAATCCGATTCGAACAAGTTGATGTTTGGAGTTCCATGGACAGTTGGCATTTTCAAGGTTGATAGAGAATGGCGCCGAGCCTGTTGGTTGGCTATACGAGTAGTTAAAGTAGTTTACAAATTCTTCAATTCGAACCGCATCTTTGGGTACCACTTGTCTGCTGTTTATTTTAGTTCGCATTACGGCGTAACTAGCATTGTCAACATCAATACCAAAGGTTGAAAGAGGTTCTTTCAGTGGACTGAGGTAATCATTTTCGATAAGTGGGTAGTACGATTCTGTATTAATGGGTTCCCAACTCTTTGAATCAAAGAGTCGTATGCTGTCCATAGCATACTCCTGGTACTTCTTTTTTTCAATTACCCGTTTGTTCGGTGTCGATATATTACCACTAATAAGGACTTCCTCATTGCGTTCACCGATGTAGTCATCCACTATGTCATATTCTTCGTCTATTTCCATTTCTGTGCCGTAATAATCGTATACATCGGCACTTACAGACCCTTCATCAACCTGAACTATTTGTTGGAAGTTCTGATCTTTTTTACCCTTGGCTTTGTTTTTTCTTCCGGTCCATTGCGCCATACGCATTTGCGCCTCATTTACAGAGTATCCGGAGTTAACGGTAGTTGGCTCGGGCTTGGCGTTTGACTTGTCACCCTCTCCAAAGTTCCAATAGTACGTCTCCCCAAGCCCAATGCTCGAACTATTGGTAAACTCGGAGTTAGAGGAAGTTGTCGTGCCAGATGAATAATCCAATGAAGCCAAATTCCACGAACTTTGGGTGGTCATTGGTATAACTTGTACCGTTCCCACAAAAGATACGCTATCAGCCTTTACGTCTAGATCTCCCACATAATCCTTTGTGTTACTGTTACTATCATCACTACCTTCAGCTTGCACATTCGTGTCTATAGCCGCAGAGGTTTGAGTTGCGTTGTTTCGGAATTGTGCTTTTACATCAGGGTAGTACGTCGAGTTGGACGTTTCAGCAGCTTTTCGCAGTTCTTCTTTGTGGGCCTGAGCCAATCGTTCTTCCGATCGGAACATAGACTTAACAGCAAGCATAAGTGCGAGTGTTGCCGCAATTCCAGCAACATATCTCCAATAAATGATCCGCTTGCCTTTGCGGTCTTCCAGACCTGCTTCTATGTGATCCCAAAGTTCTGGTTTGGGTTCATATTCGGGTAAATTGTGTAACCCGTTTTTTATATGTGATGTTTCTTGATTTTTCATTTGATTTCCCCTTTAAGTTGTTCTCTTAATGTTTTTTTGGCATGATAGAGCTGAGTACGGCTCGTGCTTTCGGAAATGTTCAACATGGCAGCAATTTCCTTGTGTTTGTAGCCTTCGATCTCCACAAGGGTGAAAACAGTTCGATAACCTTCCGGAAGGTTAAGAATTGCTTTTTCCAGGCTGGCCGAGGCGATCTCGTTGTACGGAATTCCAACATCGTGTTTTGCTTCAAATCGTTCAAAGCGTTGTTCAAATTTGTGTTGTCGTACTGCTTTTCGAATGACTATGGTTTTGATCCATGAACCAATAGTGCCTTTGCCAGAATACTTTTTTAAGTCTCGAAAGACCTCAATAAAGGCGTCCTGCAGAACGTCGTGTGCCAGATCTGGGTTATTGGTAATTCGAAAGGCCAGAGTATACATTGCCTTTGCATAGGTTTGATAGAGCTCTTTTTGAGCCAACCGATCATCTTTTAAACACCGTTGCAACAAGGTGTCTTGTGTGATGTGCTGGTCAGAAATTGCCAGTTGTGCCTGTACTGTGTTTGCCATCATGTAACCTAAAGGGGCGACCAACGGAGAAAACGTTGTATAAAAGGACAAAATTTTTCAACCACGGGTCTTTGGGCTCGGTCTATGTTCACATAAACCTGCCTGAAACAAATATTAATCAGAGGTCTATACGACTACCCGGTACAAGGTAAATGAAAAAGTTAAAAAAAATTAATCGGCAGAGTCGAGCCTCTACTATTGGGGCTTTTCTCCGCCTCTAAGGCAGAGTTAGAATTCAACTTGAACACGATAACCACTATGGCTTCGTACGTTAAGTACAGAGCCATCGTCAAACATGAGGTATTGGCCTTTAATACCCATGAGTTTTTTCTCAATGAACGGCACTTTGTCCAGTTTTATGCTTTTAACCTTAGGTGGGTTGGCGAGAACCGGGTAGGTCAGTTCAACTAATTCGTCATTAGAGGAAATGTATTGAGCCAGGTTGGTCGGCACGTACTGTTTCATTTCCTCTTTTAGAGCATGCATGTCCTGCTCTATGAGCTCACCTTTTAGCATTTTTTGCCAACTGGTTTTGTCGGAAATATAGTCTTTGAGCGCAACTTCAATCAGTCCGGCAGCTTGCCGATATGGAGTTTCCGCTAATCGAATGGCCTTTACCGCCCCTTGATCGATCCAACGAGTCGGCACCTGAGTGTTTCGGGTAACCCCAACTTTAACCCCTGCGGTTTGAGCAAGGTATACAGTGTGCGGAGTCATGTGGTTTTTCATTTCCCACTCGAAATCTCGTAATGCGATCCCCTCGTGAATCCGGCTTAGCTCCGGACGGATAATACTGGGCGAAGCTTCGGGAGCGCTTATGAAGGCATCGTAACTCATGCCCTCGCCATAGGCCTTCTTAATTTTTTTCCCCGTCACCACACAATGGATCTGATGCTCGAAGCTCATGCGAAAGTCCTTACCAACGGCTTCGTTAAGAGGGATAACTTCTTTGGGGTCCAATACGTCATACAATCGCAGTCCGTATTCCACCTCGTCACCGAGGCGGGTGGCCATCTTTCTTAAATTTCCTTCTGCCTGCATGAAGTGGGTCTTAGTTAACGTATAAGTAAAATACCTTATAAGTGTCAGGGTGTATTAAGTACGACACTACCTTGTTGCTGAGCATGTAGTAGCCATCGTTCGACTTACCATAAGGCCGGAAAACATAGTCGATTTTCTCAACGGCATATTCCAGTTTTTTGCCGGCTTCGTCCAACTTGTTGCTAAAGTTGTCTGTCTTTTGAGCAAATCGATCCAGTTTGCTGAGCGCGCCGCTGTTGCTCTTTGCAGCTTCCCAATCCTTATCCACTTTTTCTTCAATTACAGGTTCAAACGTGATTTTTTTTCCTTCGGTAATCTCCTTTGAGGAAACGTTTAACTCGGCATAGTAAGGCTCGTGGTTTTTGTAGTTCACAAAACTGATCTTACCGTTGTTATACGACTGGAAAGGGAAAACACGGTATTTCTTAATGAGGTTGGCCATGGCCATGCTTCCGGTTCGTTTACTCAACCCGCCCATGTCTATGTTGCATTCCTGTTTTGGAATAATATTAACCGATGTGAGTTCGCCGGATTTGTCGGTTTGGAAAACAACAAAATCATAAACCGTTATGACATGTTGGTTCGCCGTTGAATTACCTCCAAGGAGGAATTCTGCCGTAGTTGTCCCACCTCCACTAGAGTAAGTTTCGCAAATGATCTGATATCCCGAATTAATGGGTTCAATCTTTTCAACCATTACCTTCATCTTGCCTGTAAAAATGAAGTCGCTCCGTTTGGTTTCCTTTAAGTTGGATTTGAGATTGTCCCAGTCAAAAGTCGACCGATTTTGGAGACCACCTTGTTTATCTAAAATCGTAAGAAACAAACCTTCGGTTTTTTGCGCAGAAAATACCGAGCCCTTCACGTAGTAACCCGATAGTACAATGTTGCCATTGTCAGAAACAATGTCGGTGGGGAAATAACCTCCATCTTGCGTTAGGTTGTACGTGCCGGTGACGTTGCCGATATTGTCGCAAATGCGAATTTCAAGATTGTATTCCCGGTTCTTGTAGTCACTCAATTCGTACATCAAAACCGCTCCTTCCGGTATAGGTGTAATGCCAACCACAGTGCTCCATACCGTACCCTCTGCTTTCTCCAGTCGTCGGCCTGCGAGATTGCCTGATTTGTCAAAATTCAGAATCTCGGTGCCGTGTTCCAACACCACTTCTTTTCCTTTGTCGTCCAGACCCATTTCCGAATAATTACGCACCATTATAAGATTGCCGCTTTGATTAAGAGCTGTTTCTCGTATACCGCCAGAACGATAATCGGCTTCTCCGGCATAGGAGTGATACTCCACCCTGGAGTTGGCTGTAACGTAAACATTGTATACCTCTTGTCGATCGCGGCTTTCGAATATGAGGATAGCTGTTTCCGGGCTTGATTCAACCGTGTGCAACTGGCTGTTTTCCGGAATGGCAATTTCTAGGGGCTTGTATTGTTCATTCAGATACGATAGGGTGAAAACATCCTTTTTGTCGATTGAACGATTTTCAATAAACGAAAGTACGGCAGCCTCGGTGCCTAATTGGTATACACCGCGTATCTGATTTGAATTAAGGTAATGCAGTTCATTGGGTTCCTGTGCTTGTACAAAGCTCGAAACCAATAAGATGAGTAGAGTTGATGCAAACGTTTTCATAATCAATTTTTAGTTTTTGTTAAAGCTTAGTTCAAGTTCGTTGGTAATGCCGTCGTAGTGATAGAGAATAAAGCCATCTGAAAGTTGAAGCAGCCCATCGCGATTAATGTTTGGCTTGTTCCCAACACTGCTTGTTCGGAACGTTTGGGTGAAGTTTGAGGTTCCCCGCTTATTGCTGATTGGCTCACCCCAATACTTTCTTGTTAAAACACCATCGTGGCTTGCACCTACAGGAATCCAGTTGATGTATTCGTAGTTTTGGCTAAATCCCCTTACCACAATGTTGTCGTTTTGAATAAACTGGTACGAAAACAGGTTGTTTTCTTCCAGAAGGTTACAATACCGCACGGAAGTTGTGTACGTAAGTCCGTCCATTTCCAATGTTCGTTTTGGTTTCCAAATACGCCGTATGCCAGCGGATAGATTGGATGCGTTGAGAAGGTACAGATCCATCATAGCGATCTGCTTAAAGGAAACCACTGTGGCAGTGGTAGATGAAGAAGTTGCTCGAACGGACTCGGATCGTTCCTTCATTAAATAGCTTTCACAGATAAATGTGTTTTGACCATTTATTTTTTGCACGTCTACAACCCGGAGAGCAGGTGCTTCAGGGTAAACCAGCCCGCCATCTTCTCGTTTGTCACCCACTTCTTCCTGAACGGCCTTGAAACTTAACTTTTGCGACGACGTTTCGGTACCCGATGCTACGTCGATGGTGTTCACCAGTAGGGTAGTGGCCATTTTCATAAAGACGGTGTTATTCGTTGCTCCTGCGTCAGCAATAATTGTCAACTCGTTGGTTCCTGAATAGTAAGCCCGGTAAGGTTCTACATCGCTTAAGCTGTTGTTGTTGAATTCCACATCAGACATCATTTCTCCGGAAGTGTTTACCGTAATGGCCTTGTATTTCTCCGAATTCCCGATTTCGTACACAAAGCTAACCTTGCCATCTGGTGCCATTGCAGTGAGCCTGTGAAAGTGTTTCCCCTTTTCAGGTATGTGGTCGAACGTCCATTGAGAATTGAATTCACCATCAAGTCGTTCTATTCGAACTCCGGTACCAACTTTTTTTACTTTTACTTCAGAGGTTAGGAAAAAGCCGTTGTCGTAGGCATAAAGCTTTACGTCGCTAAATTTGCCGTATTCAAACTCTTTTCGGAAAGTCTCATTTCCATCGGCATCTACCTGAATCATCAACAACATGGTTTTCATCCGCAGGCAAAACAAACTGCCATCTCCCACGGTTAAACCCTGAATCAGGTCGTATCCAACTCTCGATTGTAGCTCAATCCGGTTGAGTTTTTCACCACTTAAGTCATATATGATTAGCTCTTTTTTGTCAAAGGTCTTATTAACCTGATTGAAGGTATACAAGTGGTTATTGGTTTTCTTTAAAACGCCATAGATGTCGTAGGTGTGACGTTTGTCCACCTCAATCTGAGCGCTTGTGTGAACTGCGAGGGTCAGTAGTAACGCAGCACACAACGTTTTTAGCAGGTTCAATTTTGTCATAAGGCAAATCTAGAAGAAATTGTGTCATCGGGATGAACCTCGTCCATGTTTTTACAGTTTTTATGAACCAACATAAATCGCGAAAAGTGAATGGCGTATTTTCGAACTATGAAATTAACTACGTGGTTTATCGTGCCTGTTTTTCTGTTGTTGGGTTGCTCTAAAACACCTAAGGGTGACGCACCTCAGCCTCCCTTCCTGGCATCCGAGTCGCAAAATACGACGCCCACCTATGAGGAAGGAATAGCTTTCTGGCAGGAAATGGCGGAGTATTATGATGAAATTTCGATTCATGCATATGGCATGACCGATGCAGGAGAACCACTCCACTTGGTTGTAGTAGATGGTGAACGGCCGAAACCCATTGGTTCATACAAAACGAGTTTAAAGCAAACGTTGTTGATCAATAATGCCATTCATCCAGGAGAACCGGATGGAGTAGACGCGTCGATGTTGTTGGTACATGAACTAATGACTGAGCCAAGAAGCAAAGCCCTGTTGAAGAACACAAGCATCGTTATAATTCCGTTTTATAACATTGGTGGAAGTCTAAATAGAAACTCCCACAGCAGAGCCAATCAGAATGGGCCGGAGGAGTATGGTTTTAGAGGGAATGCTCAAAATCTGGACCTCAATAGAGACTTTACGAAATGTGATTCGAGAAACGCACTAACCTTTGCCACGTTAGTTAATGAACTGGATCCTGACTTCTATATTGAAACCCATGTCAGCAACGGTGCCGATTACCCATACGTGATGACCTATCTTTCAACCCAGGAGGATAAGATTGGTGGGAGTATAACCAATAAACTTCGAAACGAATGGACGCCTTTTATGGTGAAAACGATGAGTAAAGCCGGTTTTAATATGTGCCCTTACGTGAACGTTCATGGAGAATCGCCTGAGAACGGGTATGCCACTTTTTATGACCAACCCAGATACTCAACAGGGTATTTGGCGTTAAAAGGGATCCCAGGCTACATTACGGAGACACATATGCTAAAACCTTATAAACAAAGAGTGTTGGCCACCCAGGAGTTTTTGCGCGCAGGTTTGACCTTGTTAGCTAAACACAAGGTGAGGGAAGAAGTGGAAAGAACTCGGAGTGCCTTTCGTAATCAAACCGAAATGCCTTTAGATTGGGAGTTGGACAGTAGTGCCGTCAGGGCCATGATCTTTGATGGATATCAGGCTGCTTACAAACCCAGTGAAGTTACCGGTGAACCAAGGCTGTATTACGATCGTAATCAACCATACTCCACTAAGATACCTTATTTCTATGGCATGAAACCCACTCATATGATACGACCACCCAGGTATTACATATTAAAGCGTGGCTTTAGAGAAGTGGAAAGTGTACTACGTGCGAATGGGGTGGAACTGGAAACTTTTGGTAAAGACACACAATTGCAAATGGAGGTATACACGATTGATACGTTCTCTACTGTGACACAACCTTACGAAAAGCACTACTATCACTACAACACCCGGGTAAAAAAATCGATTAAAACCGTGCACATTGCCAAGGGTGATTGGTTGATCAAACTTGATAATAAACACCGTCGTTTTTTAGTGGAGGTGTTAGAACCCGAAGCACCCGATTCCTATTTCAATTGGAACTTTTTCGATGCCATTCTTCAACAAAAAGAATGGTATTCGGCGTATGTTTTTGAAGATGAGGCGGCCGAATTACTGAAAACCAATGACGATCTAAGAAATAAGTTCGAAGAAAAGAAAAGAACTGAGCCCTGGTTTGAGGCAAGTGCTCGCGCCCAGCTCTATTGGGTTTACCAACACAGTAATCGATATGAAAAAGCACACTTGCGATATCCTGTGTATCGCGCTAATTAACTTCAATTAAGCCAGATATCCTGAAGCTTTTGAACAGACTTGTCGAGATCTTCTTCAGCAGAAAGTCTGTATTGGACAGCAGGCGATTTTTTTATTGAAATCATAGTTGAGTGAACCAAGCCATCACGGTTGTACAACAATTCTGCCTTTGAGCCAATTGGTAGCCGTGCAATTTCGTCGCTAAGATCACTGCCAACTCTCCAATTGTTAATCGCTATGATTTCATCATTAACACTTAAACCTGCTTCGACACCACTTCCGTCTGGATGTACATATGTGATCAGAAGTTTACCGTTGGTTTGTTTAGCGCTAACACCAATGCTGGCAGTTCCGTTTGCACGGTCTTCCATGTCTATCCCAACCTCAGCAAGGTAATCGCTATAGGGGATTGCATCCTTTTGGAATACATACTTCATGAAGAAGTCGTCCATGTTTTTCCCAGCCACTTTTTCACATACCGCGATAAACTCCTTGTGGGTGAAACCACGTCCTTCCTTCGTGTAATATGTGTCAAACAAGATTTGCAAAACGTCGTCCAGCCGTTTTTTTCCATTTGTGTTGGTCAAAATTTCCAGGTCGAGCATCCAGGCAACCAACATGCCTTTGTTGTAATAAGATATGGTTACGTTTTTACTGTTTTCATTGCTTAAGTAGGCTTTTACCCAAGCTAGTTTGCTCGACTCGTCCAGGCTCATTACATCTTTACCCGGTTGGTTTTCAAGCCGATTTATGTTTCCCGCTAAGGCAGCAAGGTACGATTCGGTTGAATGAATGCCGGCTCGCTTCAAAAACAAGTCGTCAAAATACGATGTAATTCCTTCAGCCACCCATAACATATCGGTGTAGTTTTCCTTTTCATAATCAAACGGGCCTAGTTCGTAAGGCCGGATGCGTTTCACATTCCACAGGTGGAAGTATTCGTGTGATATCAGGCCAAGAAAGTTGCGATACTTGTCTGAATTTGTATAAGCCCAACGGTTCACCTGGCTTGTTTGGCAGTTTAAGTGTTCCAGGCCTCCGCCACCCGACTCCACATTTTGGATGAAGTGGGTGTATCGTTCACATGGATGTTTTCCTCCAAACATCTTGACCTCTTCGTCGCTGATCTTTTTGAAGTCTTCGGTGACTTTGTCTAAGTCGTAATTTCCTTTTCCCATCATCACAATGCGATGAGGAACTCCTGCCGTTTCGTATGTGCTTATGTCAAAGTTTCCGAGTGCAATAGGGCTGTCGGCAAGCAAATCATAATTTACAACTTCAAAACTCACAGAGCTACCAGAGGTGTTAGGAAGTGCTGCTTCAACGTGTTTCCAGGTGGAAAGAGGACTAAATTCAAGTTGAATGGATTTGTCTTCTTTACCCTTTACGTACATA
>JAEPQQ010000024.1:0-5336 GCA_017640445.1 Bacteroidia bacterium
GAGTTTGCACTCCGCCTAATGGGTGATGTACAGCAGTATTTCATCTCCAACCAGGTTCGAAACTTCTATTCCGTTTCGATATCGGGTTACCACATTGCAGAAGCGGGTGCAAATCCAATCACGCAGCTTGCCTTTACGCTAGCCAACGGCTTCACATACGTTGAATACTACCTGAGTCGAGGTATGGATATCAACCATTTTGGCCCGAACCTAAGCTTCTTCTTCTCAAACGGAATCGATCCAGAATATGCGGTTATTGGTCGTGTTGCCCGACGTATCTGGGCCAAGGCTATGAAATTGAAGTACGGCGCCAATGAGCGAAGCCAGATGTTGAAGTACCACATTCAAACCAGTGGACGAAGCCTGCACGCACAGGAAATTGACTTTAACGACATACGAACAACACTTCAGGCACTCTACGCCATCTACGATAACTGTAACAGTTTGCATACCAATGCATACGACGAGGCGATTACCACGCCAACCGAAGAGAGTGTACGACGAGCGGTTGCCATTCAGTTAATCATTAACCGGGAACTTGGTCTTGCCAAAAATGAGAACCCATTACAAGGGTCGTTCATTATTGAAGAGCTAACCGACCTGGTAGAAGAGGCTGTATTGACCGAGTTTGATCGAATCACTGACCGTGGTGGCGTATTGGGCGCTATGGAAACCATGTATCAGCGATCTAAGATTCAGGAGGAGTCGCTTTATTACGAAACACTCAAGCACACAGGTGAATTCCCAATTATTGGGGTAAACACCTTCCTGAGCAGTAAGGGATCTCCTACGGTATTGCCCAAAGAAGTAATTCGTGCAACTACTGAAGAAAAAGAGGATCAGATCAACACATTGAACACGCTTCATGAACGAAACGCAGACGAGGCGACAAATCAATTGAAGAATGTTCAACATACCGCCTTGCAAAATGGCAACGTGTTTGAAGCCTTGATGGAAGCCTGTAAGTACTGTTCATTGGGTCAGATCACCAGTGCCTTGTTTGAGGTGGGTGGCCAGTATCGAAGGAACATGTAAAAAATAACCCCTGCCGTACGACAGAGGTTATTGATTAGACAAACAAGACACTCAACCGTTGAAACACATTGAGTTTCTTGTATATGCGTTGTTTATCTGAATTTAATTTACCCAGATAATCCTCGTTTAAGGTGTATTGCTTGGCTTTCTCAAAGGTCCGAAGTGCATTTCGATGCAACTTCATCGATTCGTACGCCAACCCTCTCAGAGCCAGAATGTAGGCCCGATCAATGCCCGGAACATACATAGCCTTCCTCGAAAACCGAACTACCTCGCTATACTGGAATGCTTCCAACAGGTAAAACGTATAATTCGTAAACGGTTCCTGATGGCCCTTACCATACTTGACGGCAATTTCGAGGTGTTGTCTCGCTTTGACCATGTCGCCCAATTTACGCATGTACAACCAACCTAGTTGGCTGTGCGCCATTACAAACAGTGGGTCTTCGGCCAACACATCCAGCAACATGGCTTTTGCCTCCGCATATTCTCCTTCCGAGATATGCTCGTCTGCCTTGAAATACAGTTTTTCTACATATGATTCGTTTACTACAGTCATGTTAAAACTTTTGTGGCATGCGTGCATGCCGGTTCATACTAATATGGATGCAGCTGCACCATACCTAATCTATCAGTTCGCCATGCGAACAATCTTTGGCGTAAAACTTCCTAACACCTGCACCAGGTCGCGTTGGTAACCCATTACGGTATCAATGTCCTTGTACGCCATGGGCGACTCATCCACACCTCCCCCAATTAGTTCTACACCATGGTGTTTCAACACCTGCTTCATGGCGTTTCTCGTCACCTTGGATTTAGCGGCACTTCGACTCATGGCCCGGCCTGCTCCGTGGGAAGCCGAATTGATGGACTCGGTGTTACCGAGGCCTTTAACAATGTAACCGGGTTGCGTCATTGAGCCGGGAATAACACCTAGCACACCCTTGCCTGCAGGCGTTGCTCCTTTCCGATGGACAATTACTTCCGATCCATCTTCTGCTTGTTCTTTCCAGGCAAAATTGTGGTGGTTTTCCACCCGTGTCTTAGCCTGAATTTTCAATGCCTTCGAAATCCGGCGATGGATGTCGTGATGGCACGCCGAGGCGTAATCGCCTGCCAGGTTCATAGCCAGCCAATACTCCATGCCCTCTTCCGAGTTCAGATCGAGCCACGCCAGATGCTGCATGTTCTTGGGCAATCGACTGTTGGAACGGGCAAGCCGTGTATAATAATTCGCAATAGTTGCCCCCAGGCCACGTGACCCGGAATGAGACAACAAGGCAAAATAGCTTCCCTTCTTCAATCCAAGTTCCGCACTATCCTCCGGGATTTCAACGTGTCCAAACTCCACAAAGTGGTTTCCACCACCTGACGAGCCCAATTGCTGATAGGCTTTGGCCTGAAGTCGTTTCAACATCGGTATTTCCCGAAACAAGTTGCTCTCCAGAACTTCTGCATTTCCAGGTCGTGCAAAGTGCTCTTTCAACCCAAACCGCGTATGGTTTTGAAGTACTTTCTTCAATTCATCGCGTCGGGTATCTAACATAGCAGGCGCATCGCGATAAACGCTCAGGCACATTCTACAACCAATGTCTACGCCTACTCCATACGGAATAATGGCATTGTTTGTAGCCAAAACTCCACCAATGGGCAGGCCGTAGCCATAATGCGAATCGGGCATTAACGCTCCATCCGCCGTAATTGGCAGTTTCATGGCCGTATACATCTGATGTTTAGCCTGTTCCGTTATGTTGTCTTCGCCAAAGACCTTAAACGGTTTCGCCTCCTGAAGTTGGTTCTGATTCTGTACTACATCCGTCTCAGTGGTCAGTAGTTCAGCCAACGGACCATACACTTTGTCCTCAACAAAGTTTTCAGGAGCTTCTATAACCGCTGCAATTGCTTTGATGCGCTGATCAAAGGTTTGCCGCTTCAAGTGTTTACGGATGATAGTAAGAGCCACCTGAATGGCCTTGCCATCCGTTAACCCTATTTTCTTGAGGTGGTTTCCTCGTAGTTTCCTATGTTTCATTTTGTTAGTTTTAAAATTTTAACTGGTAAAAATTTACTTCCCGACCTCGTCGTAAAAAGTTCTTTAACTCAGGGCAGGATGTAAGTATGTCGGGGGTTTGATGGACCTTTTCAAAGCCAAATTTCTCCGGCAGCTTTGTGTACACCGATCTCGGTGGTAGGCTCCGTTGAGGCATCATTTTATAATGTTTGCCACTCTCGAAGGTGTGGTACCAGATATTCGACAAGCCTAACTGCTTCGCAATGAAGTAGATAGCCGCACTTAACAACATCTCCTCCCACATTTTCAAATACGGCTTCAACTGCCGATGATACCACTCAAATGTTCTTAGACCAGGGTGGTGGTGCACTGCCTGAGGGCCTCTTGGATATCTACGAGCTCGCTTCACCCAATCGCTCTGCACTTCTTCAATTAACACCTCTCCGCGATCCATGCAAATGTCCATCCGTACCCATCCCAATGTGTTTAACTCTTTGGAACCCGGATGACCCCATACATCGAACATGCCCTTGTTCTCCTCGCCCATGTACCGATAAAACGCCTGATCGTGATTTCCGTCGAAGTTGACCTGAAGTACCAGGTTCTTCTGGGGTCGGCTTACCTGATACCACTGACGCTTTTTCTTCGTTACATATCCCCATTCTCCAAGGGTGAGCCGCAAAAAATGTGTTTCATCACCCCAGTAATTCGTGATGGCGTTTTTGTTCAGTTTACCATCTCCACACTGAGCCGTAACTTCCTTAACGGCGGGACGATTCAACAACTTTCCGAATCTCGATTGTTTTATTGTTGAGATGGGTGTTTCATCCTCAAAACTCAGGTCAAGTAGCTCCAGGGCAAACTTGTCTTTGAAATAGGGATAAACCATCTGAGTGGGTAGGCAATCCTTAACCCAATTTATTTCTTGTGTGTTCATGTGAACGTGTTGTTGTGATTAGCCCGCCAACACGCGTCACCGAACTAATCAGGTTGTATAGTTTTTTCTATTCATTTCCTTTTATCAAAAAAAAGGCCTGGTCCCACGCAGGGAACCAGGCCGTTAACAATCTCATTATCAACACCTAGAACACCCCTCGTGGGAATTGAACACCAGCCAACTGTTGGCCAAAGTCCATCTGTGTATTTGTATGTGTAATTCTCATTTTTCTAAAAACTGCGCAAAAAAAATCCCGGAAACCAAGTCCGGGATCTGATAAATATGTTTATCCGATTATCACCGAACCAATGGCCACTGACCATTTAATTTGCTATGTGTATTTTTTGCTTTCAATGCGCTGCAAATATACATGCCGTTTATCCTAAAAAAGCAAATGGCTTTTTTAGAATTAGATAACTAGGGTGTGTAAAAAGCCATCCTCAAAAAATGCACAGACCGCACACGGAACAAGGGATACAGCTCCAAAACACAACCCGCCTTCACGCGTCTGAAATCTCATTTTATGATAAAAATGTGATACAAAAAGACGCTTAACGGCCATTGCCTACATGGTAAACAGGGAATCTGTCTGAACGTAATCTACCCTCATTTCAACCAGTTCATCCAACCTATCTCGTTCATTCACCACCCAAACAGCTACTTCAAGTCCTTTTTCGTGTGCTTCATCAATTACATCCTGGTCTACGTAGCTTCCATCTTTAATGGACAGGCCCGTATAGTGCTCGCGAAAAGCCCGGCTGATAGCTGTTTTGACATCGCCGTAAGACACCAACCAGGTGTTCACCCTGGGATAATGTTTTTTGAACGCATTGAGAACAACTGCATTTTCAGTCTCAATATGCAAACGATCTGGAAACGGATGTTGATCTATAAGGGCAAAAACATCCTGAGCAAGAAGATTCAAATAGTGTTGTGGAGTCGGCATTTTGAAGATAGTCTCTACATCGAAAAAGGACTTAACATCAATAAACAGGTCCTTGTTTTTAAACTCCTCATGACGCAGTAATAGATCCTGGAGGTGGGAAATACTATCATCCGGAAAAAGGCATTTGAACTGTTCTAATACACGCGGCTTCGTGCTGGCTCCGATGCTTATTATGTTAAAATCTTCGCAAGGTGGGACTCGTGCATCGTGAAACAGAAACACCTCATGGTCGTTGGTTCTCTGAACATCTACCTCTATGCCTGCTGTTGTTTTAAACCCAAGTAAACAAGCGTTCAGCGTATTCTCCCTTGGCTTTTCTACACCGTCAATATCCAAACCGAAACCCCGGTGAGCTATGATCTTGGTTTCTGTGGTTACGGTGTTTGGCACATCATGCTTACAACCCA
>JAEPQQ010000024.1:5346-42776 GCA_017640445.1 Bacteroidia bacterium
TGCGCACAAGAGACACATGAGAACGAGGTATTTGGTCATGTTCAAATGTACAACGAAACCACCTTAAAAAATTCAAACCTATCTCATGTTTATCTGTTCTTCTAGTATGCAAAACTTTGAACTTCAAAACCCGGTTAAAATTCTTTTTGGAAAAGGTGAGATATCTAAACTTTCTCAAGAGATTCCTACTTCTGAAAAAGTGTTGATCCTGTATGGTGGTGGTAGTATTAAGAAAAATGGTGTTTACGAGCAGGTTATAGCCGCTTTGAAAGATCATACCTATCTGGAGTTTGGAGGCATACCGGCAAATCCGGAATACGAAATTTTACTCAATGCACTTGAGGTAATCAAAAGCGAAGGAATAACCTATCTGCTGGCCGTTGGTGGTGGTTCTGTGATTGATGGAACCAAGTTTCTGGCATCTGCCGCTCTCTACGAAGGTGAATCACCATGGGACATATTGGACCAAGGCATTCGAACCTTTGAGGCCATGCCGTTTGGTACTGTATTAACGCTACCGGCAACTGGCAGTGAAATGAACAGCGGTGCGGTTGTATCGCGAAAAGAAATTGGAGAAAAACGAGGAATGGGCGGCCCCGGTTTGTTCCCAAAATTCTCCGTGCTCGACCCCACTGTTGTGGCGACCATTCCAAAACGTCAGCTTGCCAATGGACTTACCGATTCGTACATGCACGTGATGGAACAATACCTTACTTATCCGGTAGGAGCTGATCTTCAGGACCGTATAGCTGAAGGAATTCTCTCAAGCCTGATTGAAACCGCTCCAAAAATATTAAAGGATCCATCCGATTACGAAGCCGCGGCAAACTTTATGTGGTGCTGTACCATGGCCCTGAATGGCCTGATTCAAAAAGGAGTCCCAACGGATTGGGCGGTGCATGCTATTGGACATGAACTAACAGCCCTGTTTGGCATCGATCATGCACGCACATTGGCCATTGTTGCACCGAGTCACTACCGATACAATCTCAAATCCAAAATGGAGAAACTTGTGCAATATGGTGAACGCGTGTGGAACATCACGGAAGGCAATTCCGAAGAACGGGCGTCTAAAGCCATTGAAAAAACGGAGTTGTTCTTCCAATCACTTGACATACCGACTCGCTTGTCGGATTACACAGAGCAATATGAAGGAACAGCACAGACCATCGGAAACACCTTAAACGACCGAGGATGGACCGCTTTAGGTGAGCACCGGTCTCTTAGCCCTAAGGACGTTGAATCGATTGTTGAAATGAGTTATTGATTATCGTACCTTACTGGTTTCAACACCTCTCCTGAAGACGTAAGTTTAATATCAAATATTCTACCTGCTAAACCGTCGTTGAGTTGAATGTAGTACTCCACCTTATATCCTCGTGGAATTTCTTGGTAGTCTAACACATTCAAACTCAGAACTTCATACTGTTTGCCTTCCTTCGAAGCATAGTATTCCTTAATGTGCTTCTCGAGTTTATTCTTCTTTCTGTTTCTTAATAACCTCGGTCCGTTAAGCAACAATATAACGACCAGTAGAACTACCTGAAAAACGCGTACGCGTTGAGCTTTCATAGGTCGAATATAGGGAAACCCGGTATTTGCCACCTGAAGCTCTTCTGGTATATCTCTGAAAGATTAAATTTGTCGCATGATCAAGTACAATCCAAAAATCTGGTTTGCCCAAATCTTTAAGATCACCAAAGGAGACACGTTGCGTGTTTTATTGCCTGAATTGATCATTCTCGCTATTCTAACGGGAGGTCTCACCTGGCTGGAGCTTACCTACTTGCAGGACCATGGTATTATGAAAGATGCCATTGCTGTGTATTCGTTTATTGGGTTTGTACTCTCTCTTTTGTTGGTGTTCAGAACCAACACTGCTTACGACCGTTGGTGGGAAGGTCGCAAAAAATGGGGGTTGCTTGTGAACGATAGCCGGAGTCTTGCACTTAAGATATCAACGTCTTCTGCCAGTAACGAAGACAAGAACTTCTTTAGTAAAACCATTGCCAACTACGTGTATACCTTAAAATGGCACCTACGGTACGAAAAGGACAAGAAAGAGGTGGACATGACCGAAGAGGAACTGAAAGCATTCATGGCAGCGTCTCACAAACCAAGTTACTTGTCGCAGCTCATGTATACCCGACTACAGACATTACTCAAATCCAATAAGATTACGGAGGCAGAATACTTCACCATCGACACCAACCTAAATAACTTTTCCAACATAACCGGGGCATGCGAACGAATCCGAAACACGCCAATGCCCTATTCGTATAGCCTGTTCCTCAAAAAGTTCATATTCATTTATGTGACCACGTTACCGCTCGGATTTGTATCTACATTTGGATATGGAACTATTCTGATCGCTTGTTTCATTTTCTACGTATTGGTGAGCATTGAGCTTCTTGCTGAGGAAATAGAAGACCCATTTGGCAACGATGACAACGATTTGCCGCTTGACGAGCTGTGCGCCAAGATTAAAGACAACGTAGAAGGCATTCTCACCACGGAGACGAGCGAAGCGGCACAATCATAAGCAAGTCTTTTATCCATTCGCAAAGAGGGCAGTAATGCGCTTTTCGGTATACCTTTGTCCAAACGATTTGAGATGAGTACGATTGACTGGAAAACAGCCCTTGAATTTGAGGACATTACCTATAAAAAATGTAACGGAGTTGCCCGCATAGCCTTTAACCGACCTAATGTTCGAAATGCCTTTCGTCCGAAAACCACCAGCGAACTTCTGGTAGCGTTTCACGATGCCCAGGAAGACACCAGCATTGGTGTGGTTTTATTGTCGGCAGAAGGTCCGAGCACCAAGGATGGCGTGTATTCTTTTTGTAGTGGTGGAGATCAAAGCGTTCGTGGTCACCAGGGCTATGTTGGCGACGACAACTATCATCGATTAAACATACTGGATGTACAACGCTTAATACGCTTTATGCCTAAGGTGGTAATTGCCGTTGTTCCAGGTTGGGCGGTAGGTGGAGGACATAGTCTGCACGTAGTTTGTGATATGACGCTGGCCAGTAAAGAACATGCTATTTTTAAACAAACCGACGCGGATGTAACCAGTTTTGACGGTGGTTACGGATCGGCTTACCTGGCTAAGATGGTTGGCCAAAAGAAAGCACGCGAGATCTTCTTCCTAGGTAGGAACTACTCGGCACAAGAGGCGTTTGAAATGGGTATGGTGAACGCGGTTGTGCCACACGACGAACTTGAAGACACTGCGTATCAGTGGGCTCAGGAAGTATTGGCTAAGTCGCCCACCAGTATTAAGATGCTCAAGTTTGCAATGAACCTGACTGACGACGGCATGGTAGGACAACAAGTGTTCGCCGGAGAGGCTACACGTCTAGCCTACATGACCGATGAAGCCAAAGAAGGTAGAAATGCTTTTCTGGAAAAACGAAAACCAGACTTCGGAAAAGACAAGTGGATACCTTAAACAAGAAGGCTCAACGCTGAATCCTGAATGCTTAACTGAATTTCTTTGCAGGGTTCACCTGGTTCGCCATCGAGGTGGGTGTAGATCAACTCATCGCTACTGATGGTAGCTTTCTTTAACCGAATTCGCGACATGAGGTGATGGTCCTTTTTACGGAACAAACTCCACACCAATCCAGGAATCTGCAGTACTCCCGGCTTTTTTAGAAATACGATGTCCAACCAACCGTCGCTGTAAGAGGCGTCAGGTGCTACAAAGAAGTTGTTCCCCCACTGAGTACCATTGGCAACGGTAAGCATAAAACCCTCTTTTTGGATGCTGCCGTTTTCATATTCAACCGTAAACTGGTAGTTACGAGCTGATTTAAACTCTTGATAGATGGATTTGATGTACGACTGTAGGCCTCTTTTCTTGATCTTGGAGAATGCGACGCTTACCTGTGCATCGAAGCCCCACCCGGCAACGTTAACAAATTGATTACCGTTTAGATAGCCAACGTCCATCCTGCCCACCTGGCCCTTGTTCAGGGCGCGTATTGCGCTGGCAGGATCCAGTTTGAGATCAAGCTCTCTGGCAAGGCCGTTACCACTCCCCATGGGAACAATTGCCAGGGTAACCGAAGTGTTTACCAGTTCTTTTGCAATGAGGTTAACCGTACCATCTCCACCCACGGCAACCACTGTATCCCCATTATCGGTTATGAACTGACGCAAGCGGCCTTCAAGCTCATCGACCTGATCCCACCAATAGACCTCATGGTCGAACAGGTCAGAATCCAAATTGGACCGGATCAGATCTGGAAAGTTTGACTTCCCTTTTCCTCCGGAAATGGGGTTAATTACGAATAAAAGGCGTTTTCTCGTTACCATCAGTGGGTCAACGAATATTGGATCAAATTGGCTCCCATTTTAAGCGCTTTGATTCGTGTTTCTTCCGAATCGTTGTATACGCCTGCATCTTCCCAGCCATTTCCCAAATCGCATTCTACGTCGAAGAAACAAACCAGGCGGCCTTTGTAAATAAGACCGTATCCTCTGGGTGGCTTACCATCGTGTTCGTGAATCTTAGGCAGGCCATTCGGGAATGGAAATTTCTGACTGTAAATGGGGTGACTAAAAGGCAGTTCAACAAAATCCAATTCCGGAAATACCTTTTTCATTTGTGGGCGAATAAACTTCTCCAATCCATAATTATCATCGATGTGGAGGAAGCCACCCGCTTCGAGGTAATTCCTTAAGTTATCGACGTCTTTATCCGTAAAAACCACGTTTCCATGGCCCGTAAGATAGATGAACGGATAATTGTAAATATCGGAGCTCGAAAGCTCCACAACCTGATCTTGTGGATCGATGTTGGTTCGAAGATTCTGATTGCAAAAATTGATCAGATTAGGCAGTGCGGTGCGGTTTGCATACCAATCGCCTCCCCCACTGTACTTTACCTTGGCAATCTGAAATGAGTGCCGTTGTGTAAACGAAGAAGTGAGCACGAGAAGTGCCAGGCCGATGATCAGTTGTATTTGTTTCATTTTACTTCGCTAAAGTAACGTAAAAATGGTTGAGTAACGTACATGCAACAAGTGCTGCTGTTTCTGTTCGGTATCGTGGAAGTCCAAGCGCTAGCGGCGCATACCCGTTCTGTTGAGCGAGTTCGATTTCTCGCTCTGAGAAATCGCCTTCAGGGCCTATCATCACGGTTACGTCCGATTGAGGCACACTGCCGTCTATTTGCACTTTGTCCTTGTCAAAACAATGGGCAATAAACTTGTTACCAGATGAATCAGAGGTTACAAAATCTTTAAAACCAACCTCTGTCTCGATGGTTGGAAGCCACAGGTTGCCAGACTGCTTCAAAGCGGACACGGCTTTTTTGTGCAGGCGTTTTGTATTTAGCCTGCTTCGTTCACCCTTTTCCGATTTAATAAATACCAGTTTTTGGATGCCCACCTCAACCAGTTTTTCCAACATCCACTCCATTCGATCGGCACTTTTTGTTGGCGAAACAGCCAGGGTGAGGTTAAATACAGGCTCTGCCTGATTTGCCAGCACCTCTAACGGGTTTAACTCAACGCGTTTACCTGTAGTTCTGACCTCACATTTGTAGAGTTTGCCAAGGCCGTCCATCACCAACACCTCGCTGCCTATACCCAAGCGCATCACCTTCACGCAATGCCTGCTCTCCTCCTCATCCAACCGTATCAGGTCGTTGTCTATTTCACGACTGAAAAAATGGTGCATACGTTCAAATCTAAGAGTTTGACACCTCAAGTTTTTTGGACCGAACCCAGAACAGACTAATGAAGCCCAGAATAAAGATGGAAGCCAACACGATCACAGCGTTTCGCATTCCATCAAATCGGCCTGTAACAAAGCCAAAGAGGAACGGACCTATAATCAAACCAATCTTCTCCAATACATCGAAAAAGCTAAAATACGATGCATGATCCTTGGTTTCGGGAAGCATCTTGGAATAGGTTGACCTACTCATAGACTGAATACCACCCATCACAAAACCCACCATAGCGGCAAGTACGTAGAACTGAGAAGGCTCGGTAATGAAGTACGCGATTACACATATCGATATCCATATGACTACGGCAATCTTAATCACGGCTATGTTGCCGATTCGTTTTGAAATTCGAGCCATGAGTGACGCCCCAACCACAGCCACAAGCTGGATAAGGATTATGCTTATGATCAAGCCCGTTTTGTCAGGTTCACCATCTACAATCGGCCAATTGATCTCAACATCGGCAAATACCACTGCCAGCAGCATGATGGTTTGTACACCCATGTTGTAGATGAAATACGAAAGTAAGAACCGTTTAAGCTGTGCCTGATCTGATAATTCCTTCCAGACCTTCCGCAGTTCCCGATATCCGCGGTAAATAAAACCGTCTTCCTTGGTGGGAACCTGGTCCAACACGTTGTTGGGCAATCTTGAATAGGTTATCTGAGCAAAGCCGGCCCACCAGAGCCCAACGGCAATAAAACCGGTACGTGTGATATAGTGATTCAGACTCTCCCCATTTTCGTCAACCCCAAGATCAATGGTTTTTAACGCAACAATGATTGAGATCAAAAGGATGATACTGCCAATATATCCCAGCGAAAAGCCTTTTGCGCTGATCTTATCGTGCCGGTCAGGCGTTGCGATCTGAGGCAGATACGAGTTATAAAACACCAGGCTGCTCCAAAAGCCGATACTTGCAAAAAATGGAGACAACATACTGAGTTCCAGATGATTCTTATCAAAAAAGAACATCGACATACAGGCTGCTGCTCCCAGGTAGCAGAAGAACTGCATAAATCTCTTTTTGTTTCCTAAATAATCGGCTATTCCACTTAACAGGGGAACCAATAGGGATACCACGATGAACGAAGCGGAAAAAACGTAGGAGTACAATTCTACGTTGTTGAACTCCCGCCCGAAGAACGTTACTACGTCTGGGGTTTGACTTAAATAAAACTTCGGAAATACAACTGAAGTAATAACGAGGTTGTATACGGAATTGGCCCAATCATAAAATGCCCATCCGTTAATGACCTTTCGATCGTTTTTAACTATCATCTGGTCAAAGGAAACCTTTGGGTTGGAATTAAGCAAGAAGTTTATGCTGCCTGAAGCTGGAACTTGCGTAGTTTGTCTTTCGCCTCATCCAGTTGTACCTTAATGGTTTTAGAGGAATCGTCGGAAGGTGAGTCGTACATATGGTCGAGCAACAGAGCCTCGCACATAGATCGAAGTCCACGTGCACCCAATTTAAACTCAAGGGCCTTGTCTACAATATAATCGAGCACGTCTGGTTCGATTACCAGCTTTTTACCTTCGAGTTCAAACAGTTTTGCATATTGTTTCACCAAGGCGTTCTTCGGCTTGGTTAGAATCTGTAGCAAAGCGTCGCGATCCAGGGCTTCCAAACTGGTAAGAACTGGCAGCCGGCCAATAATCTCTGGTATGAGACCGAAGCTTCTCAAATCCGACGGAGAAACGTATTCCAGTATCTGGTCGCGATTTGATTGGAGTTTTTGGTCGCTTTCGTTCTTGAAACCAATTTTCGATGTGGCCACTCGTCGCTCTATGATGGACTCAATTCCTTCGAACGCCCCACCACATATAAACAAAATATTCCGGGTGTCAACAGCGATGTACTTCTGATCGGGATGTTTACGTCCGCCCTGCGGAGGTACATTTGTTACCGTTCCTTCCAGTAGCTTCAACAAGCCTTGTTGCACTCCTTCCCCACTAACATCTCGTGTTATACTGGGATTATCGCTCTTTCGGGTGATTTTGTCTATTTCGTCGATGTACACGATACCGCGTTCGGCCGATTTCACATCGTAGTCCGATGCTTGTAACAGCCGTGTGATGATGCTCTCAACGTCTTCCCCTACATAACCTGCCTCGGTTAATACGGTGGCATCTGCAATACAAAAGGGTACCTTAAGAATTTTTGCCAGTGTTTTGGCAATTAAGGTCTTACCGGTACCGGTTCGACCAACCATCAGGATGTTTGATTTCTCAAGCTCTACATCGTCGAACTGGGTTGTACCAAGATTCAACAATCGCTTGTAGTGGTTGTAAACGGCAACTGACAATACCTTTTTGGCACTGTCCTGTCCGATCACATATTCATCCAGATGTTGTTTGATTTCTTTTGGTGCCAGTAAATCGACCTTAAAATCAGTATGTTTTCTGACTTTATGTCCTTCCTCCTCGCTGAGAATGATATGGCCCTGTTCAATGCACTCGTTACAGATGTGTGCATCAATTCCAGAAACTAACAGGCCGACCTCTCCATTCGGTCGGCCACAAAAAGAACATTTTATTTCCTCTTTACTCACAGGGCTTATTTTGTCTTAGCCTTCTGCAAAATATCGTCTACCATTCCGTAGGCTTTTGCCTCTTCCGCGGTCATCCAGTAATCACGATCCGAGTCTGCAGATACTTTCTTAAAGGTTTGTCCACTATGGTTTGCAATGATATCGTAGAGTTCTTTTTTGAGTTTCTTAATCTCATTTACGGTAATCTCCATATCACTCGCCTGACCTTGTGCACCTCCTAACGGTTGGTGAATCATGGTTCGTGAGTGCTTTAGTGCAGCTCGCTTACCATCGGTTCCTGCGCAAAGCAAAACGGCGGCCATACTTGCGGCAATTCCAGTACAGATGGTCGCTACATCGGAGTTAATTAACTGCATGGTATCGTATATGCCCAAACCAGCATACACTGAACCACCCGGGCTGTTAATATAAATCTGAATATCGCGATTCGGATCGGTAGAATCGAGGAACAAAAGCTGCCCCATGATGATGTTTGCTACCTGATCGTTGATGGGTACTCCAAGGAAAATGATGCGGTCCATCATAAGCCTTGAGAAGATGTCCATTGAGGCAACGTTCAGTTGTCTTTCCTCAATGATGTTTGGTGTTAAACCTACAGGCTGTATGCTGCTCTGGATGTATTGATCCACGTGCATACTGTTAAGCCCCATGTGCTTGGTTGCGTATTTTTTAAACTCGTTGCCGAAATCCATTAGTAATGTATTTTTTAGTATTGTTTACCAAAAATAACCAATTACTAATGATTATGTTCAGCGTTGTGTTTTTCGATCATTTTGTAGAAATCCTCCAGCGAAATCTTCTTCTCTTTGATGTTCACCATTGACTTAACCTGCTCGGTTACTTTACGGTCAATAGCGATGTCGCCGATGCGTCGCATATAGTTCTGATCTTCCTTGTTCCGTTCTTCGAAATGTCGGATCGTTTCGAGGTCTGGGTTATTAATTCCGTATTGACGCAACATCTGAGCCGTGTACCCAACCGATATCTGGTTGATGTCTTCCTGAGTCACTTCCAGTTTGAATTCAGAGATCACTTTCTCCGAGATCAACTGACGTCGTAATTGATTCGACTCCTTGCCGTACATTTCTTCAATATTCTCGGCGTTGTATGTCTCCGGGTAAGTTTTTGACAACCATCGCTTCAAAAACTCATCTGGCAGCTCCAGAGTGTGTTTATCGATGATCAAATGCGAGATGGAATGATCGAGTTGATTCTCCGCTTCTGACGAATAATACTGCTCCATATTCTCGGTCAACTTAGCTTTAAATTCGTCTAAGTCAGACACTGCTCCTTCTCCCAACACTTTATCAAATAGTTCCTGATTCACCTCAGCCTTTTCGAAACGCTTAAGCTCGGTGATCTGTAAACTAAACTTCTTATTGAGGTCTTTCACACCTTCTGCTGGTAGACCAACAGTCGATGCCAGTACCTTTTCATTGTCGTTGAAAAACTTGAAAATGTCTACGGTAACCACGTCACCTACTTTCTGCCCCATTAGGACCTTCTGCGTAGGCTTGTGTTTAACCATTTCGATCAACACTGTAGTTTCCTTTCCTTCAACCCCGCCTTCCAATGGGTTACCATCCTTGTCAAGCTCCGTTAGAATTCCCTTAACGGTATCCTGATCGGTTTCCGTTACATCAATTTCCAACATGTTACCGAACCGACGTTGGTTGTTGTCGATTTCCTTCTCCAGTTCTCCTTCAGGAAGTGAAATCTTGTAACGGGTTAGTTTATCCTTGTCGGAGATATTCAGATCGAACTTTGGAGCAAGGCCGAGGTCAAACTTAAAAATGAAGTTTTCGGTTGTGTCAAAGTCCATTTCCTCGTTTTGGTCTGAGGCCAATGGCTGACCCAGCACATCAATCTTGTTATCCTCAAGGTGCTTAACAAGCGTAGCGCTCGCCATTTTATTCAACTCATCCACCAACATTGCTTTTCCAACCATCTTACGGATAACTCCCATTGGAGCCTTCCCCGGGCGGAAACCAGGCACATTTGCCTTGCTGCGGTACTTCTTCAATTCTGCATCAACTTTGGGCTGATAATCCTCCGGATTTAGCTCAATAGTCAACAATGCATTTAAAGCGTCTTTCTCTTCAAATGTTACGTTCACGTCTTAATGAAATTGTTTTGTTGAAATGGATTAAGAAAAAAAGTGCGGGTGAAAGGACTCGAACCTTCACGCGGTTAAGCACTAGATCCTAAGTCTAGCGTGTCTACCAATTTCACCACACCCGCTCTCTCTTCGTTTAAAGGGCTGCAAATTTAAAGTTTAACTATTATAAATCGCAACATTTTTTTCAAAAAAAAACGAGCCTTGAAAAAATCAAGGCTCGTCTTCTATAATGTGATCCTACAGGCTTACTTAAGAACCTGCATTTTCTTCGTAATCTCGCTGTCTTTTGTAGTTAAGGTGTAGAAGTAAACACCTGAGCTAAGGTTATCGCCCTTAATGGAAATTTCGTGGTTTCCTGGGTTCTTGTAACCAAGATCAACCTTCTCGATGATCTTACCCATTGCATCCGTCACTGTGTAAGACATTTCGCTACCAGCTCTTAGGTAGATCACTACATTCGTCTCTTCACTGAACGGGTTAGGCTGGTTTTGGCTAACCACAAACACTTTAGACTCTTTCTCTATTGGACTAACCGAAAGGTCATTAATTCCAAGCTTTCTGTCCATCAAATCCTGAACTGGAATCGCAGCGTAGTAAATGGTGTTTTCTACGTTCGGGTGAAGGTTACCACTACCACTGTTTTGCAAGTTTGTTCCAGGGTGCTCATCCATTTGGAAAATGAAGTGAACGAAATCGTCGGTACGCTTGGTCAAACAAGCAAATACACACTCTCTTGATCGTACTTGTGTTGCGTTTTGAGACAATGCCCAGTTAGCACCGTTGTCGGTAGAGTAAGAAATCAATACGTCGCGGTAGTTAGCCAGGTAGTCGTTAAACGTCAACTCAATTGGCGCATCCCAGGTAACGTAAATGTTGTTGTCTTCGTCTACAGACAAGCTAGGGTGGGTAGAAATACTTGTTCCACCGTATCGCGCTGCATATGCCAGACCATTCGCTGGGTTACCATCAGTACCCATGCTGTTTGTTGTTTCTGAAGTGATATCGTAAGTAGGGTTGCCGTTCGCATCCGTACTTTCGTCCATATTAATCAGGTTTCCGCAAATTTTCCACTCAGGCTCGTTTTCGCTCCAGTGGTAAAGGTGGAAGAAACTACTTACAGAAGCTGTATTGTTCGTAGTGTCATCATCCCAGTAAGCCAAACGACCAGACACCAAATGAATGGTACCATCGTTATCGATTAGAACGTCAATTGCACCGTCGTTACTTTCAGCACGATTTGCCTGATCAATTAACTCAGAACCAAATTCAAATGCGCCAAACATAAACGAGTCTGCTACTGACTTTGTCCATGAATCACCATAGTCGGTAGACTTCCAGTAACTCAAGTCTTTATAACTACCACCAATAGCGATAACTACAATCGAATCACGTGCATCAATTGCGTAGGTGTCACCACCTCCTGATGCATAACGGTTGCTATCGTAACCTGGCAATAGAGACAATGCGTCCCAGGTCTTTCCTCCATCAAGAGAACGTGAATACATGGTTGGGTTCTCAACACCGTCAACAAAAACGTCTTCATCGTCTTCTTGTGCAGAGAAGTTACATACTGCAAACATGGTATCTCCAAGGTTGGCAGTTCTGTTCCATATCATGTTACCTTGTGGGTGTTCAAACACCTTCTTGGCATCTGAAGTAAAGGCTGTTCCTTTACCGGTGTTACGAGTCATTAACAATCCTCCATCAGCTGCGTCGTGCGCAATTGTGTAGATAGAACCATCTCGCAACATACCAATTGATGGCCAACCTGTACGCAGGTTTTCAGTTCGTACACTTGGAGAAGAACCCCAATTTGAACCATCGTAATAGTTTACCCCTGATCCACGATCTGGCCAGGTTGTACTTTCCGAACCACTGTAGGTCCAACCAACGGTGATTGTACCATCATCGTGAAGAATGGTTCGACGACCAATAGATGCGTTTGTTTGAAGATCGTAGAATGTGTTACCTACTTTAACAAAGTCGTATACTTCTGATCTATATTTTCCATGTGCTGTATTGGATTTGGTGGCTGCACCACCAGGTTTAAGAGGCTGTGAAGGTGTTTCAATCGCCTCAAACTGGCTCTTACTCATTTCCACACTCTTACTTAGATGGTGGTTTTGAGTCTTAGTTTGTTGTCCAAATGCCACCAATACGGTCGACATAACCGCTGATAACAGTACTGTTCTTTTCATACTACAAAAATTAAATCTTTATTAAGTTTTTCTTCTAAGGGTTGACAAATCTATTAATTACTTAATTAATCTAACTACCAATTCTGTCAAAAGTTCGCTATCAGTGGCCTTGCCGCTGCCAATTCCCTTGCTTTTCAGGTCAAATTCATGTAAAACATCAAAAACCTGATTCATCTTTGCCGGTTGGTAGTTTCGCGATGCGGTGAGGTATTCTCCGACAAAATAAGGGCTCATGCCAATGGCTTTAGCAATGGTCGCCGCATCTGTAGATCGTTGAAAATGAACGAGATGCACTTTCTTGAAGTAATTAAATAAGTTGATAAGTATTAAGACAAACGGGTTGTCTTTCGGATTTTTAGCAAAGTAGTTAACAATACGTAAACTTTGTCTTAAGTCACGCTTACCAATGCTTTTGGTCAGCTCAAAGACATTATATTCTTTGTCGATGCCACCACCTCTCGCCAGGTCGTCCATTTCGATGGATTTTCGCTCTCCCAAACCAGCCCGCGCTTTGTCCAGTTCTCCGGTAATCTTCTGAAGGTCACTCCCAAATGTTTGAATCAATACCTGAGCAGCCTGAGGCTGAATCGACAAACCCAGTGTTTTGAGGTGATTTGCCATCCACGGGGTAACATCGCGTTCATAGAGTTTGTTCGACGTAAACACACCGTACTTCTTGAGCTCTCTGCCAAGTTTGGTGGCCTTACTAACCTTCTTATTTTTATGAAGAAACACCAGTACGGTCGATTTTACCGGGTTAGCCAGGTAGTCAAGCACCTGATCAAGTCCTTTGAGTGACTGCGCCTCACGAACGATAATCAGTTGATACTCCGACATCATTGGAAACCGCCTTGCAGATGAAAGGAGGTCTACCACGTTGCCATCGCGCCCATACACCACCTGCAGGTTAAAGCCTTTTTCCGCTTCGGTCAAAACGGTTTGCTCCAAACGGTCAGCTATTTTATCGATAAAATAAGGTTCTTCGCCTTCAAGGAAATAAACCGGGCGAAACTGCCTCGCATCTATTTCCGTCATAATTTTTTGAAATTCTGCTATACTTGCCACTCTAAAGACACTGAATATTCTTGGGTGCAATTTAATTGGGAAAATATCGGGATTAAAACACGTGTTGATAAAAACGTCTTATACTTCTTTGATCCGGTACGAAAACGCTATCTGCAGGTTACTCCGGAGGAAGAGGTTAGGCAATGGCTGATTTATTACCTGCGAACCGAGCTTGAATACCCCTTGGCCGCAATTGCCGTTGAAAAGCAGATCACGTATCTAAAGCGGAAAAAACGTTTCGACATACTGGTTTACGTCGATCACCACCCCATGATGCTTATTGAATGTAAGGCCCCGGACATTGAACTTACGCAAAAAACTCTCAATCAAATTGGGCAGTACAACTTCATTCTCAAAGTGCCATACCTAATGGTTTCTAACGGGAAACAACACCTTGTGTGTAAGGCAAACCTTACGGAAAAATCATTCTTATTTTTAGACGCCATTCCACCGTATAAAAGTCTGTCAGTTTAGGTTATTTTTGCCGAAAATTTCGAAACATGTACATCTTCATTGTCGTTGTCTTCGTACTGGGCTATATTGCTATTGCCCTCGAGCATAACATCAAAATTGACAAGGCTGCAAGTGCCCTGATAACGGGTATGGTTTGTTGGGCCCTTTACGTATTCTCTATAGACGGCAGTGGCCATGAGATACAGCACATTATTGAGCATGGACATGGAGGTAGCGGTGGTCTGATACACCATCTTTACGACATTGGAAGCATTCTGTTTTTCCTGATGGGTGCCATGACCATTGTAGAACTGGTTGATGCGCACGAAGGGTTTGCCGTTATTACAGATCGAATCAAGACCACGAAGGCCACAAGCCTCATTTGGATCATCTGTGTGCTTACCTTTTTCTTTTCAGCGATTCTCGACAACTTAACCACTACCATTGTGATGATATCGCTGTTGCGTAAGTTGATTAAGGATAAAGAGATGCGCTGGCTGTTTGTAGGAATGGTTGTAGTTTCAGCCAACGCGGGTGGTGCATGGTCTCCAATTGGTGATGTAACCACCACCATGTTATGGATCAAAGGGCAGTTACCCGATGTAATGCACATGATTACTCACCTGATTATTCCAAGTTTGTTTGCAATGATCGTTCCTCTGGTAGCCCTGACTTTTATTCTGAAAGGCAAGGAGCTTGAGCGACCGTTAAAATCAAAAGTGGCAGAACACATGATCAACCCAACAACGAGTTTCCAGCGAAATCTGGTTTTCGGACTTGGTGTTGGTGGCTTGGTTTTCGTTCCATTCTTTAAAACCGTTACACACCTTCCTCCGTTTATGGGTATGATGCTCAGTTTGGGGGTTATTTGGACCGTCACTGAGATTCTTCACCGAGCTAAAAACCGCGAAGAAAAACACGAGTTATCGGTAATTGGTGTACTTCAAAAAATCGATGTTGCCAGTGTACTTTTCTTTCTAGGTATTCTACTTGCGGTGGCTGCACTTCAGGAGTTTGGACACCTAAAAGAACTGGCTCAATTCCTCGACTCGAAACTAGACAGCATTTACGCCATAAACGTTATAATTGGTTTCCTTTCTTCTATTGTTGACAACGTACCACTTGTTGCTGCTGCACAGGGTATGTATCCTATTGAGGCTACCGGCGACTTTGCAACCAATGGTAACTTCTGGGAATTCCTGGCATATTGTGCCGGTGTAGGAGGAAGTTCACTAATCATTGGGTCTGCAGCTGGTGTTGCAGCAATGGGACTTGAAAAAATTGACTTCGGTTGGTATTTGAGAAAGATTAGCTGGTTGGCGGTTATCGGTTACCTGAGTGGTGCTGCTGTGTATTTCCTACTTTACTCATAAGGCTTGATTACTGATAAAAAGATCGTCGTAGTCTTGCCCGCTTACAATGCGGCCAAGACATTGGAAATGACGTACAACGAGATACCCTTCGACATTGTGGACGAAGTGGTACTTGTTGACGACGCCAGTAAAGACAACACAATTGAAGCGGCTGCAAAGCTGGGCATTAAGCACATTGTAAAACACGAACAAAACCGTGGATACGGCGGAAACCAAAAATCGTGTTACAGCAAGGCTTTGGAATTAGATGCTGACATTGTAATAATGCTTCACCCCGACTATCAGTACACCCCAAAATTGATTCGTGCAATGGCAAGCATTATTGCCAATGGTGTTTTCCCTGTTGTGTATGCATCGCGAATTCTCGGCAACGGTGCTTTACGAGGTGGCATGCCTGTATACAAGTACATTGCCAATCGGATGTTGACTCTTTTTCAGAATATTTTAATGGGTCAAAAACTGTCTGAATACCATACGGGTTACCGGGCATTTTCGACCGAGATATTTGAACACATTGACATTGAGGCAAATTCAGATGATTTTGTATTCGACAATGAAATGAGTGCTCAAATCTGCTATGCGGGTTATGATATCGGTGAGGTTACCTGCCCAACCAAGTACTTTGAAGAAGCGTCGTCCATTAATTTCAAGCGAAGTGTTAAGTACGGACTGGGTGTGATTCGGGTAAGCATCACATACCGACTTCAAAAGTGGGGATTGGTAAAATCTAAGATCTTTCGAAAGAAGTAAGCCTACTTACAGTGGCGAATGCGGTGTTCCGCTCCCAGTTCTCCGGCGCGGCTCATGCTTCGACAAGCCTCTTCCTTCATTTTGTTATTAAACTCGGCAACACCTTTGTTGTAGTATGCCAACTCCGTATCCTGAATTCCGGTAGCCAGGCTATTATTAAATGCCTGAATCGCCTTGGCAAAGTCTTCTAGTTCCAACAAATTATACCCAAGGTCGAACCACACTTCTGGTTGGTTCTGGTCGATTTCAAGGCCACGAGCCATATCTTCTACTGCAGCTTGTAAAATCCCGTTCTTGGCATACAAATAACCGCGTTGAATAAGTGCTTTTGTGTTCTGGGGCTTGTTTAACAATACAATGTTGAGATCATCAATTGCACGGTCTCCCTGTCCCTGAGCGGAGTATAGTTGTGATCTAAAGAAATAGGCCTCTGTAAATTCAGGCTTCTTCTCAATGCACAAGCTAATGTCTTTAATAGCTCCGGATGTGTCGCCTAATAACAACTTAAACTCACTTCTGCTCACATATCCGTCGGCATCAACGGGCTCAAGACTGGCAACTTTTTTATAGTCCATATTGGCTCGTTCAGTATCCCCGCGTTGTTGGTGGTATTCTGCACGTGCCAAATATCCTTGAGGATCCATGGGTCGTAATCGCACATAATGATCAAAGTCTTTCTTTGCCAGTGCATGATATCCCTGAGCACTGTATACAACTCCCCGGTTAAAGATCGCAATTCCCATGGTGGAGTCTAGTGCAATGGCCTTGTTAAAGTCTTTCAGGGCCATATCGTAGGTAAACAATTCGGCATAAACGCTTCCTCTTCCATAATACGCATCAACCAACTCAGGTTGAAGGTCAAGAGCCGCTGTATAATCCTTGATTGCTCCGAGGGTGTTCCCCTCCTCCATTTTTTTATTTGCTGATTTCATCCATTCCTGGGCGGTTTGTCCAAACCCTACCAGGGGAATCATCAACAATAGAAAAAACATCTTTCTCATAGTACAAATGTAGAATTGCCATATCTCCAGTTCAATTTTTATGCCGAACGGTTTTACCACTGTCAGATGTGTTGTACAAAATTGGGTACAACCACTCATCGTTTTTCTGTACGTTTGAAACATGGATTCGAAAAAAGGGAAGCTATTTGTGATCCTGGGAGGCATTTTCATCGCCAATGCTCTTCTGGCAGAATTTATTGGGGGTAAGATCTTTTCACTCGAGGCAAGTATTGGGATGAACCCGATTCATCTTCGCATATTTGGCTACGAACTCCCTTTCAATATGACAGCAGGCGTGCTTCTCTGGCCGGTTGTTTTTATTCTTACCGACATTATTAATGAGTACTTCGGAAAGAAAGGAGTACGATTCCTTAGTTATTTTGCGGTAGGCCTTATCTCCTATTCGTTCTTAATGATCTACTTTGCCATTGGACTGGAGCCCGCCGACTTCTACATCAGTAGCCAGGCAGAAAACGGAATTCCGGATATGAATAAAGCCTTTGGCTTCGTTTTCGGTCAGGGACTCTGGATCATAGCCGGTTCGCTTGTGGCCTTTCTGATCGGTCAAATTGCCGATGTAACGGTTTTCCAATGGATCAAAAAAAGAACGGGGGAAAAAAAGCTCTGGTTACGGGCCACCGGCTCCACACTGGTTTCGCAACTCATCGATTCGTTCGTGGTTTTATTCATTGCGTTTTACCTTGGACCAGCAAAATGGGCACTCAGCCTGGTGATTGGAATTGGCATCGTAAATTACATTTACAAGTTTATTGTAGCCGCTTTATTGACTCCTTTTCTGTACGTTATTCACAACCGAATAGACAACTACCTGGGTAAAGACCTTGCTCAGAAAATGTTGGAAGAGGCAAAGTCTGATGCATAAAAAAGCCCGAAGAAGCTTCCTCCTCCGGGCCGATAATATTTCACCTTTGATTAGATCTTTATAATGCGTTGTCTTGCAACAACACCATTGTTTTTTACTTCAATAACGTAAATACCTACTGCAATATTCGACAAATCAATTGAAAAATTGTTCTCTTCGCTTGTAAACATTGCAACATTTTCTCCTCGAGGTGTATAAATTGTTACACGCGTTGGGCTGCTCACATCGTGTTTCCACTCCACAAAAAGAACATCTTCAACCGGACTTGGGTATAGGTGAATACCTAACTTCTCCAACTCTACTACGTTGCTAAAGTCTGGAATATCAATTTCCTCAGTGCTCGATGCGATACAATCGTTATTGTCTTCCACTTCAAGCATAGCCGTTACGGTTGAGTTCTCGCTGCTTTTGTAGCTGTGATCAGGCTTCATCAAAACACTGGTTAACCCATCACCGAACGTCCAGAAATACGACTTATAATTCTCGTTGTTAGGGCTAAAATTGTATTGACTTCCTGTATTGCTATAGGTAAAACTTGCGTCGGGCACCGGCACAACCGAGATGTAAATCTTCTCTGAGGTTGCCTCACACGCACCTTTGGTAACTTCTACGTACGCAGAGTCTCCATCTGTAAACTTGTCTTCGTAATAGAAACTATCCTGCAATGTGGCGCGTAGCACATTGTTCACAAAGAAGCGATACTCGTCATTTCCGCTGGTTCCGGTAAACTTAATAGTGTCTTCGGTACAGAAGGTATTATTGGGTTTCTGTGTGCGGAACTTCAACGCCGCGATTTCATCAATTTTTACGTTGAAATCGAGCACTTGAGGTGGGCAACCCAAAAATGCACTATCGGTTATCTCGATTTTGAATGCGCCCGAACTCTGTGGCGAGAATTGGAAAATAGTATCGGTAAAGGCTCCTCCTCCGTCAAACGACAGCGAGAACCATTCACCCTTAAGTCCGTTCAACTCCACGTTTACCTCGTCACCTTTACAGATCAATGTATCGACGGTTAACTTCGCTTCCAATGGACTACACTTTCCAGTTCTGCAGATCGCCTTGGTAACCTCCGTATAGTAACACGGAGCTGAGGTTAAGGCACGTACCCAAAGTTCATAGTCTTTATCCGGAGTAAGCCCTGTCATTTCGTGAACAGTACCAGTTGCTCCGCTGCTGGGTCTGTTCCAGGTTTTCCCCTGATCGTCACTAACCTGTACACCGTTGTGTCCGGCAATGTTTGAGAACTCAAAACTCACCTTGAAAGGTTCTCGGTCCTTACAAGAAACTGTAGGCCCGTCTTGTCGTTCGATTACCACGTATTCAACCGAGTCACTAAAATCCGTAAAGCAACCATCTGAGGTCCACCCGCGTACTCTGTAACTCGTACCTGTGTCAATAGTTACGGTGAGGGTAGACGATGTGGTTTGTCCAATTTTGTTAAAGTTGTTGTACCATGCCAAACTGTCAAAACCACTACCGGCTGTGAGCGTAAGACTTTCTCCCTGACAGAGTGAATCAGCCATACTTGAGCCCGAAATGGAAGGAGGTTTAGCATCGTATTCCTTAACGGTAACGGTATTACTGGTTCGACCGCAGTCGCCTGCCGTTACCGAAACATTATAATCGCCGGCCTTTTTGGCCCAGATTTCATTACCTGTTTCACCCGTAGACCACTTATACGAGTAGTTGGGGTTAAACTGTGCTGTTAGCTTTACCGAATCTCCCGGACAAATGGTTCGGGTATTTCCTCCTGAGATGAAGGCTGTAGGAGATTGTTTGATCTCTATTTCCAGTGTATCATATGGTCCCCAGCCTTTCGCATTCTTAGCTCTTAAGATTGCTTTTTGCTTGCCAAAACCGGTATAACTAACGGTTGGGTTCTGCTTGGTCGACACCGATGGCGTGCCATTGGGCAAGGTCCAGGAGTACTGAGTTGGGGTGTTGGTAGCACTTCCAAATAGCGATACAGTCTCACCCGAACATACCGATGAGTCTTTTGCAGAGATAGAAGCACGTGACAATCTGGTTGAAGGGGCAATTTCAAACACCTTCGCATAGATTTCGTCGCCGGTTCGTGCACCATTTGCATTCGATGCCATCACAATTGCATAGAACCGGATGGTATCTACAACGCTCGATGGCGCCTTCCATTGGAACTCCCATTCCGTGGCATTTGTACCCACGGAAGAGGTACCATTTGAGGTATGCTCCATGTAGGTTCGCGTTTTGCCACCAATGGTCTTCGTTCTACGTTGGGTCCGGTTACTGGTAACCGTAAAAGAGCCAGCTGGTGAGTTGTCGCTTGCTGTTAGAGCGGTTAAGTTAAACCCCCACCGACTTGTAGAGCTTTGTTTGTACGTAAGTTTAAGGTTGTAGGTGGAATCCGGGATATAACCATCCCCGGTAAAGTCATTCTCCAGCAACAGATTTGCCAGAGCGGAAGCCGTTGTTTTTGGGGTGGTGTTATGACACCCGCTGGTTCCACAATGATTACCGGATGGGGCATTTGCATACCCACCACCTGGACCACTTCGATACGTATAAGACCGAAATGCAATTAAAAAGAAAGCCAAAGTAAACGTCGTAGTAAGAAGTTTCTTCATATACTATAATAGGATTGTAAATCTGTACTTAATCACAGATGGACAAAGATAAGGTGAAGATAGGCTCAGAAAAACATTGTGGGGAATGTGTCGATTTTTGACACAAAATCAACGCAACGCGTTGTTCATGATTTCGGTCAACAATGCATCTTCTGCCTCCTCAGGTGTCTTCACCTTGATAAAACTGCCATTGCCATTGGCCGACAGTTCTTTCATAAATTGCATGGCTTCCTTGTTCTTGCCAAAACCAACAACCGTCGTCAAAACGCCTTGTCCGGCATTCTCATTGGCCATGAGATACATGTCTCTGGACGTGTAGTTTGGAGAGTTGAAAAGCCCATCAGTGGCTAATACGATTTGGTTGTTTCCTCCGGTGATGAAATTCGCCCGGGCATAATCATACGACATGGAAAGACCTTCTGCGCCGTACGACCTGCCACCAGGTGCCAGGCTGTCGATTACCGAAATAATCTTGTCTTTTTGGTCTCCCGGAGTGGCACTTAGACGCACCTCTGCTCTTCTTGAATACACTACAATGGTCACCATGTCCTCCGGTCGCAACACGTTAACCAATCGCTTCATAGAGGTTTTTAACATATCCATTTTGTCGCCCAACATCATACTCGACGATTCGTCAATAAGGAAAACCACGTTGTTCGATGCATACTTATCCGGGTTTAGCTGTCCATTTTCTGCGAAATCCAGTTTCTCTTCGGTTGTAGTATCTGTTGGTGTCGTTTCCGGAGTATTCTCTGGTGTATGCTCAGGAGTTACCTGAGTAAAATCAAACTGCTCCGAAGTATCTACTTCTTCGACATCTTCGATTGTATCACCAGGCTCTTTTACCACCATAACATCTTTCTCGAAAATCTTTCTTCCCTTAAAGCGCTCGTCCATACGTCTACGAATTCGCTCGATTGCGTCCTGGTCAGACTCCTTGGGCTTCTCTATTTCAACTATCTCATCATCCGAACCATCATCAAAGTCGTGCTGTTCCTCAATCACGTCTGTGTTCATTGGATTACGCTCCAATTCGAAGATGATGGTTTCCGTTTTCTTGTTGATATACAGCAGTTCCTTTTTTCCCATGTAGCCATGTTTGCTCACGTCTACCTGATACAGACCAATGGGCATACGCTTTAAAGGAACATGCGTTTTTCGGGTTTTTTCAACAAAATAGTTATGCGACGTTCCTACCAACAACAGGTCAACACCCGTTAGCAACTCCCCTGTTTCCTTGTCAACTACTATAATCTGTGCAACCTCCGACCGCGCTTCTTCCTTTTGTTCTTGCCCCATGTTTGGGCAAGCTATGTGTGCATCTGGATGAAAGGTAAGAATCTTACCCTTCATATTCAGGTAAATTGGATCAGGCCAGCCACTGAGGTACAACGGCTGGTTCAACGTAAAGTTCCCCAGTTCTTCGGTGTAATAAATAGCCTCTATCTCAACAGTTTCTCCCGGTTCGATGTAGCCCTCGGGTAGATGTACGTACAGATTACGCTGATACGGTATGGGTAGAAAAAGAACCCGTTTGTTGCTCGGGTTGGTAAACGTAAAATGGGCCTTCGGATTATTCCACAATTTAACCTTACCAAAATTGTGGACATTGGGTGCCAATTGTTGACCATAAGAGGCCAACGCCATGCACCAGATTAATATACTTATAGTTACTCTCAATTTCTACAGTCCCTGAACTCTTAACGAAATTTTGGCTACTTCATTTTCCCTTCCGTCATACTAAATTGAAAAAAAAGATGTTGTTTTGGCAAGTATCCGATTAATTACAATCAAAAACCAGTCCACGTCTTGATTAACTGCTATAAAATTCTCGAAGTACCGGATTTTTCGGATTCAGCTGTCATCAGAAAATCGTACCTAAAACTTGCAAAAAGGTACCATCCTGATGTTGCAGGGCCTTCTGCTGGGGAGCGATTCAAAGTGATTTCGATGGCATATGACACGTTAACCGACCCTAAGGCCAAACGCATACACGATCAACGATTGCGCTATGGAGGTGTTCTCAAAAAGACCCCAACCAAACCTAAAACCGATGATCGACGTCGCAGTTCGGAAGACATTGCCAAAAAAAGAGCTGAATATGAGCGCGTCAAATTGCATAATGACCTGGCTTATTACAAGCGGCAAAACGAGCGTTTACCGTATCGATTTCGAGCCGTGGGATGGGGTGTACTTGGATTTCTCGGCTGGCAACTGGTATATCAAAACTGGTTCGTAAATGAAGAGGGCTTTGACTTTGTATTGGCCTTTATTGGGATTCTGACATTCATTATATCCGGCGTTGGAATACTTTCGGTGACATACAAGTTGTTCAGGTTCCAGCACTTTACCGGTGGCCCCGTGTCATTTTTTAAGAAAAGTGCACGAATTACCGGAGTTTACCTGCTTCTTGGCATCCTTTTACTTCCCGTTCTGAATGTCTTTCGCAAATCGTATCATTTACGAAACTATGGTGTGTATGAGGTTGTACGATTTGAGTCGAGAAACAACAGCCCCGAGGTAAGCCTCGTTTATAGAACCAATGAGCATCCTTCCGTAATTGTGAAAAAAGTTACGCTACGCGACGAACACATTTACAATTGGGAGAAACGCTGGGTTTTGGTCAAATTATCCAAGGCCAATCCCCGAATAATTGAGCTGGTGGAAAAAGACAGTTATCCCTTACCTGATCCTACGAAGTGATCCTTTTTATGCTTGAACAATACATTAAACGTGGTTAAGGAACCATACGCCCGAGTTATATATTGTTGAAGATGTATCTTTTCGTCTTCTTCCAGCGACTTGTGTGAATTTATGTTTTGCTCCAAAACTCGCAGTCGATCACGCACCATCACAATTTTATGGAAGAAGGTGTCAATTGGAATTTCTTTTACCTGAACGTTCTCATCCTTAGGCTCCAACACAAGCAGACCTCCTCTCCATCGATCTCCTATTTCCACAACTTCCGATGTGTCTGAATGTTTGGTCAATAACCGATACAAAACATCTTCTACCTCGTCGAAGCTAATCATATTATTCTCCGGCTCAATGGCTTCCACCACTTCTATGTCAGAATCGGTGCGGAGTATTTCCCGCAAACCTCCTTCAAAGAAGCTGATGGACAAAAATTCAACGCCTATTTTACATATTATACCTTGGCCATATGTGCCATGCTTTATTCGACTTCCTATTCCTAATAATTCCATTTGATTCAATATTGGTTGCCAAATTTACAAATTGCCAATCAATCAAAACCCTAAATTTGCCTGATGAAATTCCATTCACCTGGAAAGCTCTTATTAACATCCGAATATGTGGTTCTTGCCGGAGCCGAAGCATTGGCAGTACCGACCCAATTCGGACAGGAGATGGAAGTAGAAACCACTTCTAACCAGGGAGTTATTGACTGGACGTCCGTTGATCTTCAAGGAAACACCTGGTTTACATCGCGTATCAGACCTGAGCACCCGGATCAACCAAAAAATCCAGAGGAAAGACGCCTTTCCCTGTTGCTTTCACACTTGTTCAAATACAGCAATAAGCTCGACCTGTCGAAACATGGCTACTCCGTTACGACCCGTTTAGAATTTGATCGCGATTGGGGCCTGGGGTCAAGTTCAAGCCTGGTTGCCCTTCTCGCAAAATGGGGCGAAATTGATGGAATAAAACTATTACATGCAGCGTTCAAAGGAAGCGGTTACGACGTTGCAGTAGGCATCGAATCTCAAGCCTTGGTGTATCGACTAAATCAAGGCATGCCTGGGTGGACCAAAACCAATTGGAAGCCCAAGTTTACCGATGCTCTTTTTTTCGTCTACCTGGGTCAAAAACAAAATTCCGAGAAGGAGGTAACGCAATTCCAGTCGTCTGAAGTCCAATCAAACGAAATAGAATGGTTTAGTTGGGTTACCCGAAGTATAATGGAAGCCACGGAACTCAGTGATTTTAGCAATTTGATTACCCAACACGAAGAACGTATAAGCAAGATTCTGAATCGACCAACGATCAAAAGTGTGCGGTTTGCAGACTACCCTCACAGCATAAAGTCGCTGGGAGCATGGGGAGGAGACTTTGTTTTAGTGGTTGGAAGTGATAGAGACAAAGACTATTTTAGGTCGCGTGGTTTACACACCATTTTGGACTGGAACGAAATGATCCTGTCCAGCTAGAGCCTTCCATGTTTGACTATTCTGGAGCTACACTTCCTGCGCTCCCCGTATATCACAACTGTATAAACACCACTGCTCAACCTCGAAACATCAATACCTGCATTCGTAATTACATCTTCGAGTACCACTGCGCCAACTGAATTGATTAAATAGACACGATAACCATCTACTGCCCCTTTAAAATAAACCCGATCGGTTGTCGGGTTTGGAAATAGACCAATCTCCAGTTCTTCGGTACCACATAGGCAGTGAACGGATGCAAGCGCTGACTTCTTGTTCAAGCTTAAACTGTCAACAAAGAAACTCCCAACGTTATCGGAAGAGCTGTAAGCCACAACGGTAACGTAACTGGTTCGGGCAGGGGCTACCCTCTTTACCTTGAGCATTCTCCAATCGCCCCGTACTGCGGTTACCGTATTGGGATTGTCTATCATAAAAGAGTCCTTGTCCCAAAAACTAAGGTACAACCATGCCCTACCGGTGTTTAATTTAAACATCCCGGTAGCCGTAAATGTGTCTCCCTCGCATGCCGGCATCTTTCGTGAGCCGAGTCCAACACCGGCCCCCATTCCCATCCAACTATCAGCAATCAGTACGCAATACTTGCCTGAATAGGAAGAGGTGGAATCCAGTGACACACCGGCTGTTCTGTGTGTAGCCGACCAACTGTGGGGAAAACCATTTACCAAACTGTCGAGATTGTAATTTCTGAGGTCTTGGGCGCTGGTAAAAAAGTAACAACATGTAAAAAGGAAAATGATTAGTGGTTTCATGAAAGTTCCAGTGTTAATTCACTTCAAAGATAGGGAATCACTCAGTTTACTCTACCAGGGCATAGCCAAAACGCAATCCGACAAACCAGTTGGCCCTGGTCTCTTCTTCCAATGAATAATATCCCAAATACTCTGGAACATGGTTTCGTTTAATCATAGTTTCTTCAAATTCATTGACGTTCGAAAAATGCACATCTTCCCGAATCAGGCTCACCCCAGTATAACCATCCAAAAAGAATCTGGTCCGTCCCAACTTGAGGTTGTAGCCGAAGTAAAAGCTTCCAGCATGTACGTAATTCGACAGAGAAATGGACTTTTGATAGGAACGAGCGTTAACCATGGGAAAAGTGGCAAGACTTTGATTGTGGAAATAACTGTACCCATATCCAATTCCGGTATAGAACCTGCTCGAATCGTTCATGTACACTTTGAAGTGCCCATTCGTAAAGTAACCACCTACCCGCGATGACGTTGACTGTACAAATGGTGATTTGTAGTATCGGCCAATTCGGGCATTGATGCTGGCATTGGGTATGATACGCATTTCGGCTCCAATATCCGCTGCACCGTTCTCGGCCAAAATAAATAAGGGAGTAATGGCTGTATTGACAATTAACCGGGGCAACGAATCCGGTTCGGCTACACTGCCTAAAGCCGACTTAAACACTACGAGCAAACTCAGCGCACAGCAAAAATATCGAAGGGTCATGATTGGTAAATTACACTATGTTAGTAAACGTATCATTTTGCACGAGAAGTATAAGTGGTCGATTTTAACCGATATGACTGAAAGGAATGTACGGTACTGGCTCCAATCCATCTCTGGTTGTTTATCTTCGCGCCTCCGATGACAACAAGTACAAATTCAGGCAGAAGCAAATGGAAAAGTCCTTCCAACATTGCACTGGTAAAATACTGGGGTAAAAAGGGATTTCAGATTCCGAGTAACGCTAGTTTGAGTTTCACCCTATCCAATTGTCATACAATCACCGAGCTGGAGTGGGAAGCTTCAACGGAATTATCGGTTGAAGTTTTTTTTGAGGGAAGGAAAAACGAGGCCTTTGCCCCTAAGGTATTGTCCTTTTTCGAACATGTATCAAACGAGCACCCGGTGCTAAAGAACTACCGTTATAAGCTGCACACGGAAAACACCTTTCCGCACAGCAGTGGTATTGCCAGTTCTGCAAGTGGTATGAGCGCGTTGGCTCTTTGTGTTTGTAGCATGCTTGTTGAATTGGGAGGCACAATCCCGGATTTCTTCCAGGAAGCCAGTCACCTTGCACGGATTGGTAGTGGCAGTGCCAGTCGCTCGGTATATGGTGGTTTGGTTGAGTGGGGTATACACGACGATTATGACGGCAGTTCGGATCACTATGCTGTTCCTTATAAAAAGGCACACAACGTTTTCAACAATTTTCAAGACACAATTCTGATTGTTCACGAAGGGCAAAAATCAGTTTCAAGCAGCATAGGACACGGCTTGTTGAACGATCACCCTCTTGCTGAGAGAAGGTTTGACATTGCTCAACAGAACATGGAAAAACTCAAGGAGATACTCGACTCGGGAGACCTTGACAAATTTGTAGAACTTGTTGAATTTGAAGCCCTTATGCTTCATTCTCTTATGATGACATCGTCTCCGTCGTACATTCTTATGGAGCCCAACACCCTGGCCATCATTCAAAAAATCAGGGATTTTCGCAAACAAAATGGCACACATATTACGTTTACTTTAGACGCGGGAGCCAATGTACATTTGCTCTATCCTGAAAAGGATATTGACATGGCTAAACAGCTGCTTGACAACGAGTTGGTTGGTCATTGTGTGAATGGCAAGTATATTTGTGATAATGTTGGCAATGGCCCAACGCAATTGGAATGTTAAAAGAATCACTTTTTTACGCCAAGATTTTACTCTTCGGAGAGTATGGGATCATTCAGGACTCAATGGGTCTTTCCATTCCGTACAACTCATATAAGGGTAGTTTAAAATACAATCAGAAACTGGTTGGCGACAATCTTACGTCTAATCAACATCTTGATCGTTTCGGCCAATACCTGTGCGAGCTTTCCCTCAAGGGTGAATTACTGTTCACGTTCGATTTTGAGCGATTTGAGCGGGATGTGGCAGAGGGTATGACGTTCGACTCCAGTATCCCACAAGGGTTTGGTGTAGGGAGTTCCGGTGCATTAGTTGCTGCCATTTACAACCAGTATGCGCTAAACCGAATTGGCTTTGAAAAAAAGCCTTCTAGTGAGCAAATTGCAACGCTCAAGCAGATATTTGGACAAATGGAAAGTTATTTCCACGGAAAGAGTTCTGGCCTCGACCCATTGATCTGCTACCTGAATCTTCCAGTTCTTATCAAGTCGAAAGAAAACATGGGAACGGTTGGGATGCCCGATGCCGATAAGAATGGTAAAGGCGCTATTTTCCTGCTTAACAGCGGACAACCTGGAAAAACCGAACCAATGGTGAACATTTTCATGGAAAAGATGAAAAGTGAGGGTTTCCGTAACATGCTCAAACAAGAGTTTAAGAAGTACAACGACGCGTGTATTCAAGCCTTTTTGAAACGCGATATAAAACCGTTGTTCTCTAACCTTAAAATGTTGTCCAGCCTCTTGCTCAAGAACTTCTCCCCAATGATTCCAACGGTGTTTCACAAACTTTGGAAAGAGGGAATTGAAACCAACGCTTACTATCTTAAACTTTGCGGAAGTGGCGGTGGAGGATATTTTCTCGGCTTCACGGAAGACTTAAACGAAGCACAAAAGCGGTTGAAGGATTATCAACTTGAAGTTGTCTTTACATTCTAGCCTTGGCCTTTCTAAGCCGAAAAAACCGATTACTCGTTGTTAAAATTCTTGGATTATTATCCATTATAAGGTGGCCTAATGTGTTGTTTACGGCCCTGGCGCAATACGTCTCTGCCGTTTACATCTTTACGCCAAACAGATCACACTGGGACGTAATTAAGGATCCGGAACTTCACTTCATAGTAGCGGCAACAGCATTCATTGTAGCTGCTGGCTTTATCATTAATAGTTTTTACGATCTGGAAAAAGACCTGATTAACCGCCCACACAGAACATTGTTCGACCGCGTAGTTAGTAAAGAGTTTTGTCTGCGTATGTATTTCATTTTTAACGCGGTTGGTCTTGCATTTAGCTTACTTGCGTCGTGGCGGGTCTTAATCTTCTTTGCTGCCTTTATATTCTGGCTTTGGTTATACTCCCATAAACTCCAAAAAATCCCTGTCATCCGAGAGTTTACGGCGTCAATCCTGTCTGTAATTTCAGTTTTTAGTATTGCGCTGTACTACCAGCATGTCAGTTGGATGATTGTTCTTTTTGCCGCTACCGTTATCAGCGTACTGTTCAATCGCGAGCTGATCAAAGATCTCAAAAATCTGGACGGCGATCTGGCCGTTGGCAATCAGTCGATTACAACCAAGTGGGGTGCCAGAACCAGCAAAAATATTTTTGGTCTGGTGTCGATCGTAATCGTTGCAATCACCCTGTCGTTTTACCATTATAGTACTGCCAACTACAAAATGGGATACGTACTTTTTGTTAGTTTTTCCAGTCTCCTCGCCTGGGGAATTCTCACTACCACAAAAGGAAAAAAGAGCTTATTCTGGGCTCATCGCATATACAAGATTATGCTTGCAGGAGGTATTCTCTACCTCGTTATTATGTAGGTCTTCACCCTTTGTTAAGTCCTCCGGAAAAAATGAGGGCCAGGCCTGTTAGAAAGGCCCCATACGCATACACACCGCCATCAGACATCACCCAGATTACAATGGATGCAATAAATAACAACACACCATAAATCAAATTGCCCTTGTTTTCACCTCGGACTTCCTGATCCTCTATTTGTTGAATTGCTCTTCCAATTTCCACGGCTCGTTGTTTTTCTTCGTCGGGTTTAAAGTCGGCGCATTCAACTTGAAAATCAGCGGGTTGATCTGTAAGACCGCAAACAATGCCCAGGTTTGGATTGAACTTTTGGTTCAGGCACACTTTGCAAAATTCCAGTTGTTCGGCTCTCGTCATGCCGTGAACATAACATCAACGATGCAGGATAACAAGTCGTTTGGCGTATTGACTTCCGGAATGGGTTGTTACATGAATCATGTACAAACCATCAGGAATATCAGCTACGCCTAATTCCTGTTGAGACAAGTCGTTCATTCTCAACGATTTTAGCTGTTTTCCACTTAACTCATGCAGACTTACTACATCAACCTTCTGACCTTGGTCGGAGATGACAATACGGTCGTTTGCCGGACTTGGGAAAATTCGAACACCGACTGACTCCAGATCAGAAATTCCCAGCACAATCTCAAACTCCATTGTGTCGGATGTCCAGGAACATCCAGAGTCGGTTGAAATCGTAATGAAGCCATAGGGGTAATTGCCAAACAACAGAGAAAAGTCAACGTAACCCCATTCATTCATCGTATCAAACGAACGTCCAAACCAGGATGAATCACGATTAGCATTCATCAAGTATAGCTCACCTGTTAATCCTGAAGGCATTGACCCATTGATTTTGGCGGCTAAACCTACGTCGTCGGTTTGCAGTTGCATTGAATCGATCACAACATTCCTTGGTGGCTCGTTATTGCTCAGTTTTAATCGGTCGGCAGAATGGCAACCGCCTCCGGTGGATACATCCACCTGATATTCGAATACCCCATACGAATCCGTTGAACGGAATATCGGCTCACGTCCCCGTGGATCATCGAGGTGATTATTGGGACTCCATACCACGGCATTCAACGAATCGGTTTCTACTGTAAGTTGCACGGAATCTCCAGCGCAAAGTTTTGTATATCTCCAATCAAGTTTTATTTCTGGCAAAGGGGTTACCCGCACATAAACTGAGTCGCTCCCTGTACACCCCACGGAAGTGTCTTTCATTTCAACATGACACCATCGACTCACGGTATCCTTGAAGCGTGGATTTGAAACGGTTGAATCTAAGAGAGCGTCAGCCGGTGTCCACGCAAATGTGAACGGTCTGTCACTCACCCCGATGTAAGAAGTGTCACCAAAACACATCCAAACGGTGTCAAGGAGGTTATTGAGCTTTAGTTTAGGATTTACGAATACCCGAACATCAACACTATCCTTGCAACCGTTCACCTGATCTACAGCATAAAATGTATATGAATGCACCCCGGTGTCTACCGAAGAAAACACGGGGTCAGAAACCGTGCTATCGGATAAGTTTCGAGAAGTGTTCCAACGGTATTCTTCCTGACTTCCACCCTTCATGCCGAGTTTGGCCATTGAACCCGAACAGACAGTAAGGTTATTAAACACTATGTTCTTTACGTCGGGCGCTTGTAATACGGTAATATCCATAGACGTACTGAAGAACTCAGGACTTGTTGACTTTATTCGGAATTTATGCCTGTTTCCATAGCTTCCTTTTCCCAGGAAACACATGATGTTAGATGGCACAGAGATCGTTGTAACCTGACCGGCTTCCGCTGCATTTTTGAAATCTCCTGTTGAATCCGATATTTCAACAACGAAGCGATTTCCTGTATTATAGGTGCCAATCCCTTCAAAGGCGATGGACAGGTCTACATTAAACGAATCACCTACGCAGCTTCTAACGGATGAAGCAGGTTCAAAGTAATGCAACTTATGAAACTCCATCTTATTACATAGATAGCAGAGCACTAACAACAAGTCTGTTTCCCGATTTACAATCATACCCGCAGGTTTGTTATACAGCGTAAGTTTAGTGAGGTTACCAAAGTTCTTATCCGTTTTATAGAGTTTGCTGTTCCCCCAATTGGTTAGATAATAGTTCCCCTCTTTGTCCTGTACAATACTATTTAAACTGTCAAGTCCGGGGTTTAACACCGTGGTAAATTTCCCGTTTGAAAGGTTAACACGGTAAACCTTAGCACTGTCTTCGTCTGATGTAACCAATAACTCACCATCATTATTAAACAAGAGCCCTTTAGGTCGGTTTATGCCAGAAGACACCAAAGTAGAGTAAGTAGGAATATAAAACGGTGGTGGCCCAATTTTGCCTTTTAGAATCTTATCGGCTCCCACATCCGACAGGTAAAACACATCGGCGTCGGTTGGGTCAGGTGCAATGTCATTTATCTCAACAGCATTGGTTACGTTGTAGGCAACCAATTGCTTGAACGTTGCCAGGTTGAACACTACAATTCGGTTGCTATCCACTACCAACAGTCCCTTGTTTCCTGCTACGTTGGCCACAATAAGGTCGCGTGGATCCTTTAAGCCGGAAACAACCTTTGACACCTTATAGTTCGAATCCATTCGAACCACACTACCATCTCCGCGGTTGGTTATGTAATACGCCTTGTCGGCGGTATCGTACGCAATTCGATATGGGCGGTTATATTGACCCAGCGAAACCAGGTGTAACATCATTGCACAAGTGAAAGCCACTAAGGTTTTTGCGTTCATAAGATTATATCGTTGCTCGTTCGAATTGCTCATAAATAATACGTATTCCTTCATCAAAGCTATGGGGTTCGTAGCCTAAAACACGTCTGCTTTTTGTCAAATCGAATCCTGTTACAGGGGGCCTTTTAGCAGGTTGATTGAGACTCTTGCTATCAATTCGGGATACGTTATCCATAGTAAGACCAAAATAGTTAGCCACGCGCTGCACCAATTCGTAGATATTCATTTGGTCTTTCCCTGATATGTTAAAAACACCTTCTGCCCGTTGTTGTTCAATAAGATAGCAACCCAGTGCAAGGTCTTCGGCAAGTGTTGGCGACCTATATTGATCGTCTACTACGTTGATCTCCTTGCCTTTCGACAGGCTTTCACGAGCCCACAAAACAATGTTGCTTCTGCTCATGTCGGCTACCAGTCCATAAACCAAGACGGTACGCGCTATTGCCCACGACCCTCCTGCGCTCCTGACCAACTGCTCGGCTCGAAGCTTTGAGTGGCCATATATACTTAATGGGCGGGGCTCATCTTCTTCTTTATAGGGACCGTTCTCTCCATCGAAAATGAAATCCGTAGAAACGAATACGAAGTGTGCTCCAACCTTGTTTGCCGCGTTTACCAAATTGGCTACTGACTCAACATTGAGTCGTTCACACGCCTCGGGATCCAGCTCACAAGCGTCTACATTGGTCATGGCAGCCGTATGAATTATGGTATTCGGTGTGTGTCGAAGAATCACGTCTTCAATTTGTTGAGGGTCAAGGATATCCATCTCCACATACGTGTAATCTCCGGTGTTGGGGTTACGATTCTGTCCTCTTCCGGTAGCTACAACCGTTCTGTTCTTCTTCGAGACATACAGATCAACGAGTTTCTGCCCTAAGAGGCCGTTACTTCCTGTGATTAATACGACTTGGTTTTCCATGTCGTACAAAACACGTCAAAGATGTATGCAAAACCAAATTAGCGAACAACAGTTACCTCACCGTTTCGCTGATGTCTCCTACCCCGGTTGTCTGTAATCGTCATGATGTATAGATATGAACCAAGCTGAACTCGCTCGCCCTGGTATGTTCCGTCCCACTGGGTAAAATCGGTTGAGTCATAAATGCGTTCACCCCATCGATTAAAGATTTCGATCTTGATGTTGGTGTACCCCATTCCTGTTATGCGGAACACATCGTTAATACCGTCGTTATTGGGGCTAATGGCATTCGGAATAAACACCAGCAATTCATCTAGCACAACAACCTGCTGTTCGGTGGTATCCAAACATCCATTGCTATTTTCAATGAACAATTGTACCTGGTACGTGCCCGCATCGCTGTACGAGTAATCCGGGTTTTGATCAACGGAGGAACCTCCATCGCCAAAATCCCAATCCCAACCAACCACATTCCCAAGCGACTGATCGCGGAAAAACACCTGTGGATTTGATATATAAACGTCTTCAGGCGAGTAATCGAATTGAGCAACTGGTTTCGGGAAGACTTCAAAACTTGAATCAAGTTCTATACGGCACCCTTCCGCAGTAAAAACTTCCAATCGGACCGGATAAACACCTGCCACATACTGGTCTTGAATCTGGAACACATTGGTATATACCTGACCAGCGATCTCCCAACGTACACTGTCCTCATCGCCGTTTTGCTGTGTAGACACCTGAACATCAAGTAACTCACAGCCTTCGTGAGGGTCAAGAACCAATGTATTTGTGGGAATATCATGTACTTCTATATCGATAGAGTCGAGAGAGGTACACCCATTACCGTCTATCACGGCATGGACCACTTTATTGAGTCCTACAGCCGCCAACGTTGGATCAAAGTTTCCTGCATTGGTAACATATCCACCGCCGGTAAAGCTTCCCCCACCGGTGTTGGCAACGATCTGAACCGGATCGTCATTGGCACAATAAGGGCCATAGTTTGGCATTCCCGCATCTGGGAGTGACCACACCGTTACATCAATCGAGTCGCTGTTACTGCATGCATTTCCGTCGACAAACGTGTAGTACACTTTATGCGTACCTGGTTGAGCAATTAGAGGGTCAAACTCTCCTAATCCGTTTACCCCTGTTCCAGTGAAGCTGCCTCCCGGGTTAAACGTAGCAGTCAGTACTTCAGCCGCATCATTTAAACACAGTGGTCCAAGTGGATTAATACGTGCATCCGGAAGAGTATCAACAGTTATGTCAATTGAATCACGTCCGGAACATCCATTACCATCGATAAATCCATAATACACTCGATGTAATCCTGGTTGAGCAACAAATGGGTCGAACTGTCCCGCAGCATTCAAATATGCGGCAACTTCAAAGCTCCCACCTGTATTTACCAATGCTGTAAGGGTTTGGATTCCGGCGTTAGAGCAGAAAGGTCCCGCTGGTGTTATTTGTGCATCGGGTATGGAATCGACACGTACAACGGAAGAATCTATGCTAACACAACCATTCCCATCTGTAAGTCTATAGTAAACCTTGTGACTCCCTACACCTGACTGCAATGGGTCAAAGTCTCCAATGGAGTCAATATAGACACCTCCATAGAATCGTCCCCCAGTCACGGTGGGTTGAAGTCGCATAACACCATCATTTAGGCAACGTGGTGCCGGAAGTGCAATACTGGCATCCGGAATGGTATCCACCTGTATTACGGCGGAGTCTATATTAGAACATCCGTTTCCATCGGTAAATCGATAGTACACCTTGTATGAGCCAGGTACCGTAAGTAATGGATCAAACACACCGTTGGTGTCGAGGTATGCGGTTTCGGTGAATTTTCCACCCGTATTGTTCAAGCCGCTTAAGGTTAATACGCCGCCATTCTGACAAACAGGACCGGCGGGTGCAATTTGAGCATCCGGTACGCTATCAACCTGTACTTCTATCGAATCCACATTGGTACAACCGTTGCCATCGGTAAAGACATAAAGTGCCTTGTGAACACCGACCTGGGCGATTGCCGGGTCGAAATCTCCAAGTGTATCGAGGTATGTCGATTCAACAAACTTACCTCCCGTGTTTACAGCCGGAATCAATCGTTGGACGCCGGCGTTCTCACAAAAAGGGCCAGCTGCGAATATCGACGCGTCAGGCAACGTATCTACAGCAATATCGGTCGAATCCGTGGTCGTACACCCATTTCCATCGGTGAAGGTATAGAACACTCTGTGCGAACCAGTTCCTGAAAGGTTCGGGTCAAACTGTCCGGCACTTGTAATGTAAGAGGTTTGCGTAAACGTACCGGTCGTATTGACCTGTCCGGTTATTTGCTGAACACCCGCATTCAAACAGAACGGGCCAGCTGAAGTGATGCTTGCATCTGGCACTGAGTCCACCCGTACCTGGATAGAATCTATATTGGAACACCCGTTTCCATCCGTGAGTGTATAGAACACCTTGAAATTACCAATTCCCGAGGAGCCGGGATCAAATCGTCCGGCGGCGTCCAAATAGGATGTAACGGTAAAGCTTCCATACGTGTTTAAAGTCGTAAGATTCTGAACGCCTGCATTTGCACAAAACGGCCCTGCGGGTGTGATACTTGCATCAGGAACTGAGTCTACCGTTACCCACACCGAGTCGTGCTTCAAGCATCCACTCGAGTTCTCAATGGAATAGTAAACCTTATGAATACCTACGCCAGCGGTTGTTGGTTGGAACCACCCAACTGAATCGACGTAGCTACCTCCGTAGAAACGACCTCCCTGAACCCGTGGTACAATTCGAATCGAATCACCATTCGCACAAACATTGGCTACAGGGAATATTCGAGCATCTGGAAGCGTATCGACAAATACTTGAATTGAATCAAAGGTAGAACAGTTGTTGCCGTTAGTTTGTCGGAAGAAAAGTTTGTGGTTTCCAAACATTGCACCAGCAGGGTCAAAGTTACCCGCTGAGTCTATGAAACTACCACCGGAGAACCTACCTCCAAGATTTGGATTGGCAATAACCTTCTGCACTGTATCATTCACACAATAGGGTGAACCAGACGTAAGAGTTACTGGCGTAATTGAATCAACAACCACTATAGCGCTATCAACTGCGGAGCACCCGTTTCCATCTGAGAAGCTGTATAATACCCAGTGGTTACCCTTACCGGCAACAACAGGATCAAAAACCCCGGCACTGTCAATGTAACTTCCACCGGTAAAACGTCCACCCAAATTAGTCAATGGGTTTAGTGTATCTGCACCGCCATTATCGCAGTATGGGCTCGACGACGTAAACCGTGCATCTGGAATTGAATCTACCGTAATAGTGGTGGAATCGGTTTGAACACAATTATTTCCATCGGTAACCGTATAGAACACCTTATGTGCGCCACGCCTTGCTATACCTGGATCAAATTTACCAAGTGTATCTAACCAGATAGTTGGTGTAAATCGTCCGGTTGTAACCGCTGCTCCGGTTAGTTGTTGTATCGTATCGTTCTCACAGAAAGGTCCTGCTGCGGTAATGGAGGCATTCGGAATCGAATCGACCTGTATGGTACTGGAATCTCGATTGGAGCACCCTCTCCCATCGGTAAACGTATATACCACTTTGTGCGTGCCACGTTGAGCAACAGCCGGATCAAACAGGCCAGTTGAATCGAGGTAGGCCGTTACAACAAACTTTCCTCCTATGTTTGTCAAGCCGACTAATCGTTGTGTATCTGCATTTTCACAGAAAGGACCAGCCGCACTTATACGGGCATCTGGAATTGAATCTACCTGCAACTGCAGGGAGTCGGTATTCGAACATCCATTGCCATCAACAAACGTGTAATACACCCAGTGCTGGCCTTTTAGTGCTTTGGACGGATCAAAGTTTCCAACCGTATCAATGTAATTCGCTTTTTTGAAGACACCGCCTCCGTTGTATTGGGCCGTTAATACTGAAACGGTATCGTTTTCACAGAACGGACCAGCTGGAGCAATACCCGCGTTGGGTATACTATCAACCGCGACACTAAGAGAGTCTGTATTCGAACATCCGTTGCCATCCACAAACGTATAGAACACCATATGACTACCGGTTTGGGCTACAGATGGATCGAAGTTACCAGCGGTGTCGATGTACGCAGACGCGGTAAACAGCCCCGTCTGGTTCACCTGGCCTGTCAGTTGTTGTATGGTATCATTCTCACAGAACGGACCTGCCGCAGCAATGGAAGCATCGGGAACCGAGTCAACCTGTATGGTGCTGGAATCTCGATTAGAACATCCTCTGCCATCGGTAAACGTATATACCACTTTGTGCGTGCCACGTTGAGCAACAGCCGGATC
>JAEPQQ010000025.1 GCA_017640445.1 Bacteroidia bacterium
CAGTTGAAGGAACCAGCTTGATGAAGGTTTACCCGAATCCAAGTAACGGTTTATTCAACATCACACTTGATTTGCCATCAAGCGAAGAGGTAACCGTTGAGGTTATTGACCAAACAGGTCGCAAAGTAGCTAACGTAACTGAGGGACAACTTCAGAAAGGAAGCTTTGTAGTTGACATGTCTGGTGAGGCAGCTGGTATGTACATTGTTCGAATGATTACAAATCACAACGTGTACAACCAAAAGATTAGCATTAAATAGTTAACTCTTATCCAATAGCAAAAGGGGACGTGACAACGTCCCCTTTTTTTATTTTTGAAAATAAATCAAAAAAATTGCAACCTTTTCTTTTTTACGTGTCTATCCTATTAAATGAGCAGTCATTTTGAGCAGCGATGAAGAACTTGTAAAGCTATGCATCGACAAAAACCGCGAAGCTCAGAAGGCTCTCTTTGAGAAGTACGCTTCAAAGATGATGGGCATTTGTTTAAGATACACTTCCAATACTGAGGACGCCAAAGACATCCTTCAGGACGGTTTTGTAAAGGTGTTTACCCAGCTGGAATCGTTTCAGTTCAAAAGCACATTGCAGACCTGGATGTCACGTATCTTTACCAATCTGGCCATTAACCGTGTTACCAGAGGAATGGCGAAATACACACACGTGGATATCGCCGACCAGACACTTACCTACGAGGATACTTCGGAAGAGATGAGCAAATGGGGTGGAATGACACCCGAGCAGGTGTTGGGACATGTGAGAGAGTTGCCGGAGATCTACCGGTTGGTTTTGAACATGTATGCGGTTGACGGTTTTTCGCACCAGGAAATAGCAAAAAAGTTAGACATCTCTGTGGGTTCGTCAAAGAGCCGACTGTCAAGAGCACGTGTGCTTTTAAAGGAAAGAATTAAGGCAAACAATTGAGCAACGAAAGAGACATATTTGATGACCTACTGAAAAGTCAGCTAAATGACTTATCAGGAGACGTGTCGTTGGCCGATTGGGACGCTATTGAGGCTAAACTCGACGCTCAGGAACCAAAGCGTAAGATTATGTGGTGGTTCTGGTTAACAGGTGTGCTGGTTCTTGGCGTGATTGCAAGTCTTTTCCTTATCAAGTCTGCTCCTACCGAGTCGAATGACGGCTTAACTCAAACTCAGGTTACTGAGATTGAGGATCCACAAGAATCTGTGATTAAAAATAAAATAATACCTACCGAAGCTCCGCGTAATGCTGAGGCAAACAAATCAAACCAACCTGAAATTAATTCACACGTATCAACAAAATTGCCCCGCAGCAACGGGGATAATAACTTACCTACTAAAAACGAAGTAGATAATGAGCCCGGTGTTCAATCCAGTAAGGGCGGAGAGAACCCGGGCTTTACTACTGCGTCTGACAGAGGTAATCAAGACATTTCAAATCAAGAACCAAATAATAACCAATCCGGAAAGCAATCTGGTGGTAATGAAACTCCAACGGTACAAAGCATTCCGTTTAATCCAGGATGGATTTTAGATACTGGGGAGCCAGCACTGGCGCTCCTGAAGCCGGTGACTGCACCAAATACTGACAACGACCTTAAAGCGGGTAACGTGCCGGATGGTTCAAAGGTGACCAGATGGGAGATCGGACTTTCGGCTTCACCAAACTGGGCCGCTAAGATCATCTCTCCAAACGGAGGTGATGCCTGGAGAACCAACGATAAGTACAATGACATTGTTAAAAACATGGAGAATGGCGGCGTTAGTTATCGACTTGAAGCCCGCGTAAATAGATATTTTGGTAAAATTTTCTATTCAACCGTTGGATTTGGTTACAATCAGATAGAAGAAAACGTTCGATATAATTATATTGTAGATAAGCACGTTACCGAAGTAGAAAGCACTAAAAAGCTGGAATATTCTGAACTGCACCCATTATTGAGAGACACGGTGAACTATTCAGGAGCAAACACATATCGATATTTTGAAGTACCGTTACGAGTAGGTATCGTAAAGCCTGTTTTGAACAACCGTGCAAGATTACGTGTTGAGTCTGGGTTTAAGTACATATACTTGCAAAGCATGGAAGGTCAGCGAACCGATGTAACGTCATTGAGACTGATGGATTTGAAAGATGCTCAGGATTTGTACAGTAAGAATAACTTAGGTTTTAGTGTAAGCGCTGGATTGTTCTTTAACTTGAGCGATAATCTTGACTTGGGTTTCACTCCGTTCTACAGCATGTCGCTAACATCTATTAGAGAGAAAAACGAAGGAATAAAAGACAGACCATATAATACCGGATTGAACATAAACCTACACCATAGTCTTTGGAAGAAATGAAAAGGTTAATACACATAGCGATACTGTTGGTTATGCCGTTGATTGCCTTTGGTCAGGGCTTCTATCGATTGGGTGATGGATTTGATTTGGGTGCTGTAAAAGCAGCACATGAGTCGAATGGGTCCATCGTATTCGTAGAGGTGTTGGAAAATGAGGATTATGGGTTGAAGACGTGGGATGGATTTGAATTCATCGATCACGGTGCAATAGACGTTCTACCCAAACACGGGGTAAATGCAGACGGAAACTTTGAAGTACTCGATGCTATTGTGTTTGAAGGCGATGTTTACGTTCTGGGTCAGTACGACGATTCGTATACCGGTTCTACTCCTATAGCAATTGCAAAGTACGATGGTAACTCGTGGTCAAATGTGGCTGATCAAAATGTTCAGGGTGCTTATAGACTAACCAAGTTTGTTGAGTTTAACAACAAACTTCACCTGATTGGTATCTTCAGAAATTCAGGCCTTTTGAGTTACGAAGGTGGCTCGATGTGGGTTCCCTTTGGCAATGTCCTAGGCTCTGATAAAAGAAACGACTTTGTTCACGATGTAAACGTATTTGAGGGTCGGATGTATGCAACCGGAGAGTTCACACAACAGTTCTCTAACTTGCGGTTCAATCTGGGTGTTTTTGCCAACGGACTGTGGGAACCTGTAAGTACACCACCGTTTCTACACTTGAGTAAAGATATAGAGGTTGTTGGAGAGAAACTCTATGTTTCGGGTGAGGCTAATCACTTGTCGGATTACCTTAAGACATTCGACGGACTGGGTTGGGATGATGTTTCAAAAGGACTTGAAGACATAGAGGTATTTGCCTTCTGGGATTTAGCAGGTCATAAAGATTTGTTATGTCTGTCTGGAATTTTTGAAGAGCGATCTACTGGAAAAAGATTTAACTTCTTACTACGCGATAAAAATGGTTGGAAGTTTGGTGAGAGTACCTTCATACTGGATAAGGAAATTTACCTCCTTACGAGAGGAACCGAAATTTACGCATATGGGGATTTCCACTATGGCAGTGGGGCCAATGTTGGCGAGTTAACGAATAACTTCGCTATGCTATCCGGTAAGCTGTTCCTCGACAAGAATGACAACTGTATTCAAGAGGAGACTGAAGAAGGACTTGGACTTGCACGAATTGTGCTATCGCCTGGTGATATGGAGTTTATAACGAATCGTGATGGCTCGTTTGACATCCCAATCTCACAACCAGGAAATTATTCAGTATCGTACGTGCCACAGAATCGACATACGTTTGGTTGTGGAAAGACTTCGGTAGTGACGGTTACGGATATGAAGAGCTATCGCCTTCCGGAGCTTACGGCCGTTGAGAGACCCAATATAGTAGATCTTGAATTAGGTTCAACCATGAAGAATGGATGGAAGTTGGTTCGCGGCGAGTACAATGAAATCCGGTTAACAGCAGCTAATCGAGGTACGACTACTATAGAAGGAGCTAGCCTCACCATGAAGATGGGTGATTGGTGGGAAGATGTTTCCATTGTACCGAGCCCAACGTCTACTGACGGAGATATGCTGATTTGGAAGATATCGGATTTAGAACAGGACGAGGCTTACGAAATCATAATATCGGGTACCGCTAAATCAGAGATAGGTCTGTACAACGACTTCTGTTATACGGGAGAAGTCGATCTGCCTCAGGTAGATATTGACAAGAACGACAATCGAAAAACGGCGACCTTCGAAACCGTGGATGAACTTGGTCCGATTTCAAAGGATTGCAGCCTGGGAGAATGGTATGACCCAACGGTTTCCAGTATTCAGTACACCATTCGTTTTAAGAACGAAACGGACAAAGTTGTGAATAACGTGTACGTTGAAGATACGTTCGACAAGGATCTAATCTCACCAAGGAGTATAGATCGTTCTCAACTAGGGTCAAGTCTTATATTTAAGTCTAAGAACTTAAACATGGGAGATGGTAATTGGAGATTCTTGGTGACATGGAGATCATCAAATGCCGGCATCCAGCCACAAGGTGCTACAGAAGGCGCCGATGTGGGAACCATTCAAATTGAGTTCCTGGAATTACACGACCATACGAAAAATGAAGGAACCGAGCTGTGTAACTATGCCAAGGTGAAATTGAGTAATCAGGAACCGATTAAGACCAATACAATTTGTTCTAAATCCATGAATGTGGGGCTCGATCCAATCGAAACTCCTTCGATGGTTCAGCTGTATCCGAATCCGGCTCAGGACATGGTGACACTTGAAAACAACTCGTTTGAAGTGCGTACCATCGAGATTTATGATCAACTAGCGCGAGTGGTAAGAACTGTGGAGGTCAATGCTTTGTCTGAAACGGACATTGATTTGGCCAACCTTACCAAAGGCGTATACTTCGTAAAGGTTGTAGGGTTCGAAACCAAAAAACTGATCGTTCAGTAACCTACTCGGAATACGCAAGCGTAACCACACTTAATTTTCTAATGTTTACTTTCTTTAGCGCATGAATGCATGCCTCAATGGTTGCACCGGTTGTAAATACATCGTCAACCAAAACAATATGAGTATCGGTTAACGGGCGGAGTGTGGAAAGCATAAATATACCATCCACGTTTTCCCATCGTTCGTAGCGACTGCGTCGTGTTTGTGAAGGGTTGGCAATAGAGCGCCTTAGAAGCTCTGTATCGTAATTGACGTCTAATACCTCAGAAATTCCGCGAACTATGCTCTCCGATTGATTAAAACCCCTTAGGAGCTGTTTTGAGGGATGAAGTGGCACTGGTACAAGTAGGTTAGCATCCTGTAAGACAGCCGTTGAACGGAGATGGTGGGCAAACCGCCGACCGAGTTCCACACCTAACTCCTGGTCGCCCTGATACTTGAGAAGGTGAAGCAACTGTTGTACCCTGTTTTTCTTTCGAAAGAACAAAAACGCAGAGGCATGGCACAACCTAACCCTGCCGTTAAGTGATGTATATAAGGGGTTGTCGTGGAAGTCCCAAAACCAGGTTTTGGGAAGGAGGTAGTCGCATTGCAGGCAAACTTTCTGTTCGGTTTTTGCCAGATCTCCGGCACACAAGACACACAGATCGGGAAAGATTAAATTAATCAGGTCTTTTATCATGGTTCGAATTAGTTGGTGGTACTCCCCATTTTTCAGAACTTTGCAGGTCTAAAACGAGGAGGATGTTCGAAAATAAAGAAACCACATCGATCGATCAACTGGGAGAGTTTGGTCTCATTAAACACCTGATTTCAGCTATAAAGTTGGAAACCGATCGCACTATAATTGGTGCAGGCGACGATGCCGCCGTACTGGATCCAAAGGGTCAGAAACTGGTGGTTTCAACAGACATGCTGGTTGAGAACGTCCACTTCGATATGATGTACACACCTCTCAGGCATTTGGGATACAAGGCGGCCGTGGTTAACTTTTCCGACATCGTAGCTATGAATGCGGTCCCGAGCCAGCTTACCATATCCATTGCGTTCAGTAGTAAATATACGTTGGAAGCCATAGAGGAACTGTATGCTGGCGTTCTCCTGGCTTGCAAACAATACAAGGTAGACCTCGTAGGTGGTGATACGTCTACCTCTCCAAGGGGTTTGGTAATAAGTGGTACGGCCATTGGCTACAGCGGTGAAACCGATGTGGTGAAGCGAAGCGGAGCCAAACCGGGCGATTTACTGTGTGTTACAGGTGATATTGGCGGGGCCTACATGGGGCTGCAGTTATTGGAACGGGAAAAACGTGTTTTCCTCGAACACAGCGATATGAAGCCTGATTTGAAGGATCACGACTACATCGTAGGAAGGCAGTTGAAGCCCGAGGCACGAGTGGATGTAATGACCAACCTCGCAAAAAACGGTATTGTTCCAACTTCCATGATGGATATTTCCGACGGCCTGTCTTCCGAGATATTCCACTTGAGTGAAGCAAGTAAGGTTGACTTTAGCATTTTTGAGGAGAAACTTCCTATTGATCAGGATACGTTTAACATGGCAGTAGAGTTTGGTATTGACGCAACAACCGCTGCATTGAATGGAGGTGAGGACTATGAACTGCTGTTTACAATTTCTCAGGATGACTACGAAAAGATCAAAAACGATCCGGACATAACCGTAATTGGGCATGCCAAGGAGGCTGGAATGAAGAACCAGCTCATTTCCAAGCAGGGTAATGCATACGAACTACAGGCGCAGGGCTGGCAACATGGAAATAGCGAATAGTTATGTTAATTTAACATGCTATCGATTGTTTTTATGATTCGCTTTGAGTTACTTTGTATCTCAATACGGCTCTTATGACAAGATTAGCAAATATTTCCCTGGTTCAACTACAGTATTTGGTTGCTTTGGATGAACATCGGCACTTTATCAAGGCTGCGCAGTCCTGTTTTGTGACACAGCCAACACTCAGCATGCAAATCAAGAAATTGGAAGAAGAACTGGGAGTGAAATTGTTCGATCGGGGTAAGCAACCCATCATTCCTACTGATGTGGGAATTTTGATTGTTGAACAAGCCAAACAGGTGTTGAACGAGACCCGAAAGATCGAAAACATCCTTCTTGAGTATAAAGGGGAGGTAGCCGGAGATCTCAACGTTGGCATCATTCCTACCATATCGCCATATCTTATGCCGCATCTCATTCGTAATATCTCCAGGAGATATCCCGATGTACGTTTAAACGTTAGAGAGTTGATGACCGAGGAGATCATATCTCTTTTGCAAAAGGACCACCTGGACGTTGGAATTCTGGCAACGCCACTTGATATGGATGGCATGATTGAACGGCCAATTTTCTATGAAAAATTTTGTCTTTACCTGAATCCAAATCACCCTGCATACGATCAGGATGAGTTGGACACTACCCAATTGCTGGAGGACAAACTGTGGCTGCTCTCTGAGGGTAATTGCTTTCGCGATCAGGCGGTGAACTTGTGTGCACTGAAACACAATCCTGCCAGGGACAATGCCTTTAACTACGAAAGCGGTTCGATAGAAACCCTGATTCGTATAGTAAACCTCGAGGGAGGAGCAACGGTAATACCGGAGTGGGCAACTCTTGATCTCAAACCAGAGGACAAGAAGAATATCCGCAGTGTACATGGTGGAGAGTCGGTTAGAGAAGTGAGCCTTATTTACACGAGAAACTTTGCCAAGGCCAAGCTCACAGAGGCATTTTACAATACCTTATTGGCCAGCGTACCAAGCCAGTTAAAGGAGAACTCACAAGAAAATATCATGGCCCTTGTGTAATTTTGTGGTCGGAATACTGCATTTTTGTAAGGAACAGGGCTACTGCGTGTACAAAAAACGATTCCTTTGTAGTTAATAAGTTTAAAGCGATTCGATGAAAAAATTAGTGTTCATATCCTCGTTGTTACTCTTTGTGGCATTTGGTTGTGCCGATTTTGATCGAAGAACTCAGTTCAACGCAACGTATACGAATCGGGTTGTTCTAGACTCGGCAAACACAGTTCCTTCTACTCAACATGAAGTGATTTCAGACACCTTACCCGTTGACTTTCTCGGATTGGTAAGAGATCACAGTTCGAACGAAAATGGAATTGAAAGTGTAAGCCTCGTAGCGGTAAGCGTGGAGATTGATAAAAAGAAATCACCTAAAGCCGGTACGTTCGACTTTCTTCGTAACATGGAAATTTTCTTACGGGGTAAGGATACCGAAGAGTTTCTGATCGGCAAAGCCGATAGCGTACCGAATGGTGGGGTGCGGTACTTTGAAGTAAAGGTTCTTCAAGAAGAAAAAGATTTTACGGACTTTGTTAAGTCAGAAGAGTTCATTTGCAGAATGAAGTACACAACCGATAAACGAGTACAAGACTCTGCGATTGTCATTAAAATCACTCCTACGTATCTCGTAGATACCAAGAAGTTTGGGGTTTAATAAGCCTTCATTACTTCTAGAAACCCAATAGGCTTTCAACCGGATCTTTACCTCCAAGTAGCTTCTCTGGATTTTCCAGTAGATTTTTCACGGTAACTAGGAAACCAACAGACTCCCTTCCATCAATAATTCTGTGGTCGTAACTCAATGCTACGTACATCATCGGTCGTGCAACAATCTGACCGTCTACTACAACTGGCCGTTCAATGATATTGTGCATACCTAGAATCGCACTTTGTGGAGGGTTGATAATTGGCGTACTCATCATACTTCCAAACACACCACCGTTAGAAATGGTGAACGTACCCCCTGTCATTTCGTCAATTGAAATTTTACCATCGCGGGCTTTGGTTGCCAAACGGACTACCTCACCTTCGATTTCGGCCATTTGAAGGGCCTCGGCGTTTCGAATAACGGGTACCATTAGTCCTTTTGGGCCTGATACGGCTATAGAGATATCAATAAAGTCGTGATAAATCATTTCCGTACCATCGATGTAGGCATTAACAGCTGGGAATTTTTGAAGGGCTAGTACACAAGCTCGTGTAAAGAAACTCATAAAGCCTAAACCAACTCCGTGGGTTTCCTTAAAGCGTTGTTTGTGTTTCTTTCGAAGATCCATAATTGGCTTCATGTCTACTTCGTTGAACGTAGTAAGCATGGCTGTTTCGTTCTTGGCCGCAACCAAACGTCTGGAAACCGCCTTCCGAAGGTTTGACATCTTTTCGCGACGCTCTTCTCGACTTCCGTTCGAAACAATAAAACCACCTGGTTCTCCTGCATTGGCATACAGTGCATCCGCCTTGGTAATTCTTCCTCCTCTGCCGGTTCCTTTAACCGAAGAAGGGTTTATACCTTTTTCATCCAGTATTTTTCGGGCCGCCGGAGATGGAGTTCCTTCGGCATAACCGGATTTGCTTTCTACTGCCTCGACCTTTTTTTCAGATTTTGCGGCAGGCGTTTCCACAGGCTGTGCTGCTTCGGCCTTAGGCTCTTCCTTTGGGGCGGAATCAGCAGGTTTTTCTGCCGACGTGTCGATGGTCGCCACTACAGCACCTACGGCAACGTCCTCTCCTTCCGCAACAAGAATCTTTAAGGTTCCACCTTGTTCAGCATTTAACTCAACGGTTGCCTTTTCGGATTCGAGTTCGGCAACTGCCTCATCCATTTCCACATAGTCTCCGTCTTCTTTCAGCCACTGGCTGATGGTAACCTCTGTTACTGATTCCCCAACTGATGGTATTTTAAGCTCTAAAGCCATAGTATTAATTATAAGCGGCAAAGTTATAAAACCACCAGTAATTAAAGAATGTTCACTTTAAACAAAATCGACTAAAAAACTCGTTGGGCAACACCAGCGTAAGTGGTGGGAAATTCCGTAATATTGACGGTTGATTCAAGTACATGGCTGATCTTCAAAACTGTGTTACATCTTTCGTTCAAACCCTGGTTAATCAAGGGTTAAGGCATATTGTTGTTTCACCGGGAAGCAGGAATTTTCCATTGATTCAGGCCTTCAGCGCCAGATCAGATGTAGAATGTCACAGTTCTGTGGATGAGCGAAGCGCAGCGTTCATGGCTCTCGGGTTAAGCATCGGTTTAAAAAAACCGGTGGCTATCTGCTGTACGAGTGGAACAGCCGCCTTGAATTTTTATCCCGCAGTTGCTGAGGCGTTTTATTCAGGAAACCCATTGTTGGTGATTACCGCCGACCGCCCACCGGAACGAATTGATAATTGGGAGGGACAGTGTATTCGACAGTCGGGTTTGTTTGACCAGCACATTTTGTCGAGTTATGACACGCCCGCCTCATATGGAGATGAATCTGTGTTTGTAAAGATTGCCACCCAGGCCTATACGCAGGCACAGTTGTACATGGGACCGGTACATGTAAATATGCCTTTTGAGGAACCTTTTTATGAAGATTCCAACCCCATGTTGAAACCAACCCCTGGGTTCGAGGATGCTCCAAAGGTGTTCGACCCAATCCCACAAGATCTGGAAGATGAGTTGAAGGCAGCACAGTCTGTATTGTGGTTAAATGGAGCAAGTTGTCCCAAAGGCAAGATTCGTTACAATGCCAACATGGTGGTATTGTCCGATGTGATCTCAAACCAGGGTGAAAACATGGATCACTGGGAAGCTTTTATTTCAAGCTCGTCGGATTTGGAAGACCTTTCGCCAGACTTGATTATCACAACGGGCAGTTATTTTCTATCAAAGAAATTAAGAATTTGGCTCGCCGGAATCGATCACCTTACCCATTGGCATATGGGTTCTCAGAAAGAAATTCCAACCCCGTTTAAAACCCAACCTCGTGCAGTCAACTGTGATCCACAGGAAGTTGCTGATCTTCTAAAAACGATTGGTCAGAACCATTCGTATGTGGAGAATTGGGAATCGAGAATGGCCCTGTTCAAAGAACAGTTTAATTCGTTACCATGGGGTGGTTTCACCGAGTTTTCGGTAGTCAGCACGTTGTACGACAAACTTCCTGATAGGAGCGTTCTTCATGTGTCTAATTCAATGCCGATTCGGTATGTGGGTTACCTGAAAAAAAGAGGAATTGACCAATACAGTAACCGCGGAACCAGCGGTATAGACGGATGCACGAGCACTGCCCTGGGTTTTGCTAAAACAACGTCGGAACCGGTATTCCTTTTTACGGGCGATTTGGCCTTTTTTTATGACGCAAATGCCTTTTGGACGAACGATATACCAACCAATCTAAAAGTAATCATGTTGAACAACCAGGGAGGAGGTATTTTCCGGTTGATTGATGGTCCATCGCGTTTTCCGCAAAGCTTAGTCTGGCAAACCACACCCCATCAACGATCGGGAAGACATGTTGCTGATGATCATCGATTGGGTTACTTTACGTGTTCCACCTGGGCCGAGTTAACTCGGGAATGGGAGGATTTTCTAAACCATCCTGGGTGCGCGGTGTTAGAAGTTAAGACAGATATGAAGTTTAATGAGGAATTTTATAGCGAGTTTAAGCATATTAAGGTATGAGTAAGAAGTTTACACATCTCGATGACAAGAACCAGCCGCAGATGGTAGATGTGGGAGATAAGGAGGTAACAAGCCGAAGTGCCAGGGCGCAAAGCACGGTGGTTTTACCACCTGAGGTATTGAACCTTTTGGACAACGAAGAAATTTCGACCAAAAAGGGGCCGGTATTTCAGACCGCAATCCTGGCTGGAATCATGGCAGCCAAGAAAACTTCTGATTTGATTCCGTTGTGCCACCCATTGGCATTAAACAAATGTGATGTTCAGATAGTAGTGGAAGGCCAAAAAGTACTAATCACCAGTGAGGTGCGTTGCAATGGTAAAACCGGGGTGGAAATGGAAGCCCTAACCGGAGCTTCGGTTGCAGCACTTACGATTTACGATATGTGTAAGGCCTTTAGCCATGATATTGTGATAACCGATACGCGGCTTCTCAAGAAAACAGGAGGGAAAAGCGATTTTGAGTACAAAGCATAAAAAACACGCAAAACTAACGCGTCCGGATTTTGGATACTTTGGGCGAAATGAACTGGCTCTGATAGGCGCACCGTGCGGAGCGATCCAGCAGACATCAAGACGCATAATTAGTGCGTTATCCAATCAGTATGCGTTAACCTACATGGATGCTGACCATGCTTCGTTTGACAGACAGGAGGAACACCCTTATTTGAACGAGGGAGCCGGCCTGTTTGTATTGGATAAGCAAAATGCCTATACCTCAACCACACCTGCTGTGGAATCCAGGTTTGACCGACACGCCCTGTTTAACATGTACGACTTGGTGTTGGTTAACGGAAATCATTTTGAAGCTGCTACTCAGTTGGTATATCTCGATACAAAAAAATTAAAGTCCCTGGAAAAAAGGGTAGGCCAGCTAACCAACGTCTTAGGTTTCGTCTGTGTGGATATGGACGAACCACCCACTTCTGTAAAAGAAGCTGTGGGGAATTGGAAAGACCTACCGCGTTTTGCCAATAACGACGAGGAAGCAGTAGTTCAGCACGTTAAGAATTGGTTGGTGTCAAAACGACCTCCGTTAAATGCGTTGATTCTAGGTGGAGGAAGGAGCACCCGAATGGGCAGGGACAAGTCAAAGATCAAATATCGCCAGGAGGAACAGGCATTAGCCATGGCCCGTTTGGCCGAACCCTTTGCAGAAGAAGTATTTATTTCGGCGCGCGCTGATCAGGAATTTGATTATCCCTATTCCAGACTTAATGATAAGCTAGATGGGCTTGGACCAATGGGAGGGATTCTTACCGCGATGCAACACGACCCAAACCGGGCATGGCTGGTATTGGCATGCGATCTGCCCTTTATCGAGTCCAAAACCCTGGAGCAATTGGTTTCGAATCGATCAACCAAACACATTGCAACAGCCTTTCTCAACGAAGAAAGTGGATTCGCTGAGCCATTGATTACCATTTGGGAACCAAAGAGTTACTTGCGCCTGGTACAGTTCCTTGCTCAAGGTTATAGCTGTCCGCGAAAGGTATTGATCAATTCGCAAACACATCTTATTACGCCCAACGACAGCAGTCACCTACTCAATGTAAACACTCCGGAGGAGTACGATCTGGCGGTACAAAAGATTCAGGCCAATGGATAATCGGTATGCACGTCATATTCGGCTGATGGGTTTTGGCGAGCCTGCACAGGAGGCGTTATCGAAGGCCCGTGTGTTGCTTGTGGGATGCGGTGGGCTCGGTTGTCCGGCTGGCATGTATCTGGCGCGTTCAGGAGTCGGAACTCTGGGGCTTTTGGATGCGGATGTGGTAAGTTTAACGAACTTACACCGTCAGGTGCTGTTTAACGAGGAGCACGTTGGTCGGCCTAAATCGACCGTTGCCAAAGAGATGTTACTGAAAGCCAATAGCCAGGTAGAGGTAACAGATCTCCAACAGCGATTAGATACATCCAATTGGAGGCGTATACTATCAGACTATGATGTAATTCTCGACTGTTCCGATAATTTCACCACCCGGTATTTGGTTAACGATGCTTGTGTTCTATTGGACAAACCTCTGGTGTATGGAGCTGCAAATCAGTTTGAGGGCCAGGTGGCGGTTTTCAACCATAACGGAAGCGGTAATCTGAGAGACCTGTTTCCGGAGAAACCCAAACCCGGTGTGATCCAGAACTGTGAAGAAGCGGGAGTATTAGGGGTTATTACGGGAATTATTGGTGAGTTTATGGCGCTGGAGGCCATTAAGCTGATTACAGAGACAGGTGATCTTCTTACGAACCAATTGGTAACATTTGATGGTCTAGGGTTTGGAATACACCGAATAAAGTATGCTGTACGACCAGATACACATATTCCCGACTTGACAGTGCAGAAGAAAGAGCTTATGGCTCTTACCTGGGACGAAGTAGCGCAATCCGAAACCTCGTGGAAACTTGTTGATGTAAGGAGTGAGAAGGAAAGACAGGAAGTGAGTAAAGGCGGTGTTCACATCCCGCTTGACCAGATTTCGGAGCAAATGGATGTGTTGGGTGAAGAAACCTCGGTTCTTTTTTATTGTAAAACAGGAGGCAGGGCACTTCAGGCTGCGGAGATGTTGGCCGATGCTTATAACCAAACAACAATTGGTTACGTTCGCGACACGCTCTAAGTTATTTTCTTTTTTTACGTTTGGGTTTCATAAACTCCTCCTCATTCTCGAGCAAACTTTTCCAGTCGTTTGTGGCGTCCAATGAAAAATCGACGGTCTCGGAATAGGTGTTATGGTCAATTTCCTGAACGGTCAGCTCTTTTCCAAGGAACAGTTCAATGTCTTCTTTGAGTGTTTCTTCTTCCGGACTGCAAAATGCAATGGCCGAGCCTTTTAACTTTCCTCTACCAGTTCTTCCCACACGGTGCACATAGTTTTCAGCAATTTCGGGGAGGTCGTAGTTAACCACAATGTCTACGCCTGGTATGTCTATTCCCCGGGCGCTGATGTCGGTAGCAATAAGTAACTTTAGGCTACCACTTTTGAAAGCATCCATGGTGGATGAGCGTTCCTGATCTGTTTTGTCGCTGTGAATGGTTTCCGCTACGATGTCAACTCGAGCCATGGCCTTTTTTACACGTTCAGCCCGAACTTTGGTTCGGACGAAACACAATATCTTGCTTGTAGGATAATCGTTAACGATACGCTCAAGAAAGAACCGTTTATGATCCATTTCGATATGGATAATAGAATGCACCACATTCTTGGAAACGGGGTCTTTTGGAGATATCTGAATACGTATCGGGTTCTTTACGATGGAGTAGGCCAGCTTCTTGATCTTTGGATTAATGGTAGCTGAAAAGAACAATGTTTGTCTTTTCTTGGGGATGAAACGAAGCAAATCCTTGATGTCTTTGATAAAACCGAGGTCCAACATGTGGTCGGCTTCATCGAGGATAAGAATTTTAAGCTGATCCAGCTTTAGGTAACCCTGACTCCTTAAGTCGAACAACCTGCCAGGTGTAGCAACTACAACATCAATGCCTTGTTGGAGACTCCTGATTTGGTCATCCTGGTTGGTGCCTCCATGAATGCAAAGTGTTTTGATTCGCAGACCCTTTGAGAAGTTATGAAAAACTGCGGTTATCTGCTGTGCCAGCTCATGAGTAGGTGCCATCACAACGCATTGTACATGTTCAGAAGAAGGCTTTCCCATTTTTAACAGGTTTTGCAATACCGGAATAACAAATGCAGCAGTTTTTCCCGTGCCTGTTTGAGCAATGGCCAAAACATCCTCTCTTTTCAGAATGGGGGGAATCGACTTATATTGAATATCGGTTGGGCGTTTAAAGCCCATTTCAGCAATATTGGCTTTAATGATTTCAGATATTCTATAGTCCTCGAATTTCATTAGTGCAAAGCAAGGGCTTTTTGTTTGAATCCCGTTAGAAATTGCTTACGGATGAGCCGATACCCAAACTTCACCAGATGTGAGATATTCTTTTTTCCAAATCGGCACCTTTTCTTTTAGGGTGTCAATAGCATACTGGCACGCCTGAAAGGCAGCTTTGCGATGCGCGGAACCAACGGCAATAATTACGGGTATTTCACCTATGCCCAGTTCACCAATGCGGTGGTGTATGGCAATCTTGGATATCCGGAAGCTATGTAGTGCCTGATCGGCAATAAGATTCATCTCTTTGATGGCCATGGACTCGTAGGCTTCAAAAAATAGTTTGCTGACCGCCTGTCCATTGGTGGCATTTCGCACTGTGCCGATAAAAACGGCCTCCGCACCGTTAGCCGGGCTGTTTACAAAGTCGCGACACCTCTGCAAAGACAGAGAGTCTGCTGATATTTCAATGTTTTTAATCAACTTTTTTCGATTTGATACAACATAAACGCATTTACCACGTTAACACTCTTGAAAATTGAAAGTACAAAGTGATAACCTTATTTATTATTTACCTGGTTAGACAAGCGCTCACCAAATAGTCTAGCCGCCACTTACAGGTGGTATTAGAGCTACTACATCTTCCTCATTAAGTTGGATTTCGTCGTTGGCGTATACCTCATTTACCGCAATTGCCAGTGAGTTTAATTGCGATAGTTTTGGGTAACGTTCCGTTAGCACCGATCTCAGTTGTTCAACAGAGGTAACAGAATTTCCGGACAGGGTAATTTCAGCTGCTCCAATAATCTCACGGGTTATTCCAAAAGTCAAAACTTTCATATCACGCTATAAGGTTACATAGATCATACGAATAGAGGCAAAGATAACGAGTATGGCTGTAAGTGCTTTTACCAATCGTTGACTTAACCACGACACGGTTAATCGCGAACCAATCTGACCACCAATTAATACGGCTATCAATAACGGAACCAAAAGCGACCACTGCACATTGATCTGGTTAAAACTTATCTGCCCAACGAGGCCTGAAATCGAATTTACAAGGATGAAGAAACTGGCAGTAGCCGAAATCACCTTAGGTTTATCCCAGCGAAGTAGGTGTAACACAGGTGCCAGAAAAATACCACCACCGATTCCAACAAGTCCGGAGATTAGACCAATGGCACCGCCTAATGTCAGATTCCAAACCAGGTTAATGGGGCCAGGAGACAGATTGGATTGGTTGGTACGGCGAAGTTGTAAAAGCATTAAAGCACCAGCAACAAGTAGTACTACCGCTAATAGCAAAAAGAAATGCTGGTTTGATAGTTGAAAAGCACCTCCAATCAGTGCAGCCGGAACACTGGTAGCTACAAATGGTAAAATCTTGCGGAGATTGAAGATTTTGGTTCGAATGTACAGCCATGTGCCACCCGTTACCACCACAATGTTACAGCAAAGAGCCATGAACCGCAATTGCGACGGTTCGAGGTCGGTAAACGATAGAATGGCGATGTATCCTGAGCCCCCCCCAAAGCCTACGCTTGCATATAACAGCGCTACAAAGAAGAATAAGACAGCCTGAGCCATTTCTTTATTTTTTTCGGGTAATCACATAGTCGAGCAGACCAACCAATGAATCTTTGCTGTGGGTTACCGGCAATTGGTTGAGCACATTGAGTGCTTTTTGGTGGTAGTTCTTCAAGTGTTCCTGAGCATAGGTGAGGCCACCTTGATCGATCACAAAGTTGATGACTTTTTCAATGCTCTTTTTGTCTTTCCGATCCGATTTAATGATGCGAATAATGGATTTCCGGGTAGCTCTATCGGTTTGTTGCAGTGCATGGATCAGAGGCAAAGTCATCTTTTTTTCCTTGATGTCAATACCAGTGGGTTTTCCAATGTCACTATCACCATAGTCAAACAAGTCATCTTTAATCTGGAAGGCAATCCCGGTATACAAACCGAATTCACTCATTTTCTCGATCACCTCTTTGTCTTGATGCGTAGATGCAGCTCCTATGGCACAACAGCTTGCTATGAGAGAGGCGGTTTTCTTTGTGATGATGCTGTAATAAATGTCTTCGGTAATATCGAGTCTACGGGCTTTCTCCATTTGTAAGAGTTCTCCTTCACTCATTTCCTCAACAGCCGTAGAAAGAAGCTCCAACATATCGAAATCTTTGTTTCGCAGGGAGAGAAGTAAGCCTTTTGACAGAAGGTAGTCGCCTACCAACACGGCTACTTTATTTTTCCAGAGGGCGTTAATCGAAAAGAAACCTCTTCGTTTGTCGGCATCGTCTACCACATCGTCATGCACCAGAGTTGCGGTGTGAAGCAGCTCTACCAGAGATGCACCCCGATAGGTGCGTTCGTTTATCTCGCCAAAAAGTCGGGCACAAAGCAGAACGAACATGGGTCTCATCTGTTTACCCTTTCGTTTTACAATGTAGGTCATGATGGTGTCCAAGAGGGCCACATGGCTCTTCATACTTTTGCGAAATCGCTTTTCAAACTCAACGAGTTCAGTAGAGATGGGTTTTTGGATTTCCTTTAGACTCAATGCCATCAGAAAGAAATAGGACTTTTAGGGGGTGCAATATAGCTGATTAACAACTTTAAGGCCGAAAAAGATTGCATAAAAAAAGGGCCACAAGGGCCCTGAGTATCTTTTTGGAGAAGTTTATTCTTCAACGGTTCCTTCAGATGCTGAATATAGCAGCTTTAGAGAGTTCATTTTTCTCAATTCTTGTTTGATATCCTGGATCAAACCCATCTTTACCGTTTTGTCTGCTTTAATCGCAGTGGTTAGATAGTCACGAATACCTTCCGGTTTTTCGTTCTTTTTGAGTGTTATGTACGCCTGAACACCGTTAGAACCTTCAATTGTTCCGAACTTGTCGTCGAACTGAATCTTAGGTGTGGGTCCGTATTTCTGAACGTCAATCGGAGGACCTACCAGGATGTGGTTGATCCATGATTTCTTAACGATTTTTTCGGTTTCCGAAACAACAGGAACACCTGTCCGAACCAATACGGAAGGGTCACGCATTTTGGTAGCCACCATAAAGAAGAAAAGCAGCATAAATACGATATCCGGAAGTGACGAAGTATTGATCGCCGGTGATTCCTTTTTTCCTTCTTTTCTAAATTTTGACATATTCTACTCGTTATGGTTTGGATTAGTACTCAACAGGCTCTGCCTCCGAAATCTTCATTGGGTACTTCTTCTTTACAGCCTTTTGCTCCTCGCCTTTGGCTATAAGGTCTTTATACGGTCGTCCGTATTTCTTTTTGGAGTACTCATCTCGTGCTTCGTTGTAGGCCCGAATCAACTCGTTGTATACCTGAACGTATCGCTCTACCGACGTGCCTCGGTCGTTCTTAAGAGAAACGATCGCTGCTTGAGAAGAGTCTGCAAAATTGGGGTCTCTCCCTTCATTTTGAATGTGCTTCTTCGTCATCTCGGTAAGTGCCTCGATACGCAAAGGTTGTCGTTCTACCAACAATTGGTCGCCAGAGTTCACAAGTACTTCCAATACGTTACGATCGTTTTGTTCCACTACTGGAGGCGGAACATTTGGATCTGGGTATGGAGGTAGTTGAACTCGAAGACCTTTCTGTTGGTCCATTGTTGTGGTTACCAGAAAGAAGACCAATAGCAAGAATGCTATATCCGCCATGGAACCGGCGTTAATTTCTGGTATACCTCTACTTTTTCGTCCCATGGTCTTACTGTATTAGTCTAAGATTGATTTAACCCCAGATGCAATTGCAAGTACAACTGCAATACCACCCATAATCAGAGAAGCCCATACACCGGCTTCTGAGTTCTGAAGTGTCTCCAGGCTGATGTTCTTTTGCTCAAACGCTAATGGAACCGTGTCGGCTGCCAGGCTCTTACCTATGAAGAAAATGACTGCAAGCACTGCAATTCCTATTAGGAAGGAGATGGCACTTTTTGGCTTGGTGATGAGACCAATTACGGCAAGTAAAACCGCAGCAGCCACAGCAATGCCGGAGTAAACAACTCCTTGCCACACGCCAAACTTAGCGCCTTCTATTTCGTCACCGCCATACACCTTGAACAGTACAATTACAAGCAGTACCAGAACAATAGCATAATATGCGAGTGTAATTATTTTTTTAGTGTTCATTGACGTGCGAATTAGTTATTAGTTTTAACCACGTCATTCTTGATCAACATATCAACCAATCGGATGGAAGAGTCTTCCATGTTGTTAACGATGGAATCGATCTTAGAAACGAGAAGGTTGTAGAATATTTGAAGAATAATCGCAACAATAAGACCCGCAACCGTGGTCAAAAGTGCAACTTTAATACCTTCGGCAACAATGGCAGGAGAGATATCACCTGCGTTCTGGATGTCGTCAAAGGCCTGAATCATACCAATTACCGTACCCATGAAACCAAGCATTGGTGCAAGTGCGATAAACAAGGAGATCCATACAAGTCCTTTTTCCAACTGACCCATTTGAACCGATCCGTAAGAAACAACCGACTTTTCAACCTGGTCAAGACCTTCGTCTGCGCGGTCAAGCCCCTGATAAAAGATACTCGCAACAGGTCCTGCGGTGCTTCGTGCTACCTCTTTGGCAGACTCGATACCACCAGAAACAAGCGCATCTTCAACACGTTGGATGAATTTTTCTGAGTTTGTCGTAATGGTGAACAAAGAGATCAGTCTCTCAATTACAATGGCAAGACCAAGGATAAGACACAACAAAGGAAGTGTCATAAATCCAGCACCACCTTCAATAAATTTATCTCGAATTACCGAAATACCTTCACCTTTCTCGTCAGAGTCTTCCTCGTCAGCTTTTGCAACCGGTGCGCTTTCTTCGCTTGAAGCGTCTTCAGTAGCATCTACGGCAGGTTCTTCGTTCTCTGCCGGAGCAGTTTCTTCCGTTTGTGCAGCTTCGGAAGAGTCAGGAGATTGAGCAAATGCGTTCATGTTGATACTCAAGAACATGGCAAGTGCCAGAATAAATACAATCGGTTTTTTCATTATTTCAGATCTTATTTATAGATTTTTTGACTATGGGCAAAAATAGAAAAAGTTTAACATATCCCTTATCAATTCTAAATCAAATTAAATTTAAGGTTTGACGCCATTAAAAGAATGCGCAAGCTCCATTTTTATTATGATTTTAAGGTCTATGTTTGAGGAACCAACCAGTTGAATTTACGAACGGAAAATGGCGAAATCTAAAACGGTCTTTTTTTGTCAAAATTGTGGCGCTTCATCTTCCAAGTGGATAGGGAACTGCCCCAGTTGCAAGCAGTGGAACACCTATGTTGAAGAAGTGGTGGAGAAGAGTACGGTTCAACACGTTCCGGCATGGGTAGACACCGGGAACAACAAACCACAGAAAGCAGACCCCAAACCCATTTCTTCCCTGAATTCAGGGCCAGAGCAGCGGATTAAGACAACCGACGAGGAGCTTAATCGGGTTCTTGGAGGTGGAATTGTGTTAGGTAGTTTGGTCCTTATTGGAGGTGAACCGGGAATCGGGAAATCAACACTGATGCTTCAAACGGCACTCAAAACAAAGTACAAGGTGTTGTACGTAAGCGGAGAGGAAAGCGAGAACCAACTCAAAATGCGGGCCGACCGGATTGGTATTGACAACGATGAGTGTTTTATTCTTTCTGCCACTGAAATTCAGGAGATATTCAAACAAGTAAAGAAAGTAAAGCCACATTTACTTGTGGTTGATTCGGTTCAAACGCTATTCAGTAAAAGCATTGAATCAACACCAGGCAGTATATCACAGATCAGAGAGTGTACTGGTCAGTTGTTGCGTTATGCCAAAGAGAGCAATACGCCTGTTATGCTGATTGGTCATATAACCAAAGATGGTCAGATTGCAGGGCCCAAGGTGCTGGAACACATGGTTGATACCGTTCTGCAGTTTGAAGGTGACCGACACCATGTTTACCGCATACTGCGTGCGGTGAAGAATAGATTTGGGTCGGCTTCTGAGATGGGTATCTATGAAATGGCCGGACAAGGACTAAGGGAAGTTTCGAACCCCTCTGAGGTGTTGATCTCCAATCGGGAACAGCTTTTATCGGGCATATCCATCACAGCGGCTATTGAAGGAGTGCGTCCCCTGATGATTGAAACACAGGCGTTGGTTAGTACTGCAGTTTACGGAACACCGCAACGGAACTCAAACGGTTACGATTTGCGAAGACTCAATATGTTGTTAGCGGTTCTTGAAAAAAGATGCGGCTTCAAACTAGGTGCTCAAGATGTATTTGTGAATATCGCTGGCGGATTAAAGCTTGACGATCCGGGAACAGATCTTGGAATTGCTGCTGCCATTCTTTCATCGTACGAGAATATTCCGTTACCCAGTTTTACAGCCTTTGTTGGTGAGATTGGTCTATCGGGAGAGGTGCGCGCATCCCGACGAATGGATCAACGTATAGCGGAGGCGGAGAAGCTGGGTTTTGAAGAGATTTTGGTGCACGCCGGAAGTGTCAAAAATCTACGCCCCGACTCCATAAAACTTGTTGGGGTCAGAAACATTATGGAAGTGGCGGAGTATCTCTTTGGTTAAGAATTAAAAGTAAAGGTCGAAAGCGGCTTCAACGAATCCAAAGCCAAACCGGTCCAGGGTGGCGTCGGTTTGCAAAAGAACAATTACATCTTTTGATTCAATTGCCGCCTTAAGGTCTAGATCATCTACCATTAAGCCGTCCTCAAAGTACTGCGGATATACCTGCTTGAAATAATACCAAAACTCACCCTCGCTTCCACTACTGCTCAACCCTATGTCGAAAAGGCCCCAGTAGTAACTATCCGCAATTACAGCGGTTTTAAGTCGGTTTGAACTATCTGTAACCCAATCGTATTTCGGGTACATCATAGGAAATCGATTTAATGGGTACATGAGATTCATTCCATCTTCCACGTCGGCATCCGAACCTTGTGTTTCTGTAGTAACGATACCCTTCTCCCAGTTAAGACAGGGAGCGTTGGAGGAGTTGTTATACCAGTATTTTAGCAGAGAATCAGTTGCTAATACCATTCCATATTTGCTCCAGTGAATTCCGGTTAATGGGAACAATGGGTAAGAGCTGGTGTCTTTCATCGACCTAACCCACGTATGAAGATCGATGTACGAAAACTGCAGGGAATCGAAGTAGTGTTTAAATCGTTGGTAGTTGGTGTTGGAGGTTTGGTATTTCTTGTAATAGTCGGGAATGTACTCTGGAAAGTAACTAGCCTTGCCCGGAGCGAATACCATTTGCAGATCAACACCTAATGCCTCCAACGTGTCATGAAGCATTTGCATTTTTTTCGAGTAAGCGAGAACCAGAGAATCACCGAGAAAATCCATTCCTAAATGGGCTTCGATATATGGAGTTTCATACAGGCAATTGTTCTTTCCAACTATAACGTATTGTGCATTGGCTCTGTTAAAGAGGTTGAGGTCGAGCTGGTTAATGGCACGAACCAGCGGCGTTCGGAAACCAAAAGAGTCGGTACAATAGTTTGCAGCTTTCTTTTGGTAATCGCCAGAAAGCCACGACTGCAAAGTAATGGGGGGTTTCTGACTGGAACGCGCAGCACCTTTTAGCGAGGTGTATTCAACCAGATTCAAGTTTCGCTGAAGCATCGGTACAAAGAGAATCAGACCGATGAATATAGAATACAGGCGATATGTTTTTGACTTGATCAAAAGCGGAAGTAAATAAATGGATTAAAGGCACCTGTAGACAAACTTGCAACGCTCCATACAAAAATGACCATAGCCAGTACGAAGTAAATCAAAAGAGACCTGATTGCATAGTCCTGATTGTAGAAGTGTTTGCGCCATCTGGCACCCCGTCCAGATAGTGTTACAAAGGAGAAAAATACAGAAATGAGCAGAACCGTTATGAGTTTTGCATTGTGCGCCTGTAAAGGTGTGGTGCCATTAAATGAGAACAATTGTGCATAGAACTCTTGTGCGTGGCCGAGATTTTCAATGCGAAATATTACCCATCCCAACGCAACAATCAAAAAGGTAATAAACACGCGTGGTAGTCTCATTTTTGTTGATCTGGACAAGCCGGTAAGTCGCTCCAAAACCAGAAAGAATCCATGAAAAACACCCCAGAGCACAAAATTCCAACTGGCTCCGTGCCAGAGACCCGAAAGCACAAACACCAGAAACAGGTTACGGTAGGTGCGTCCTACACCTGAGCGATTCCCACCCAGTGGGAGATATAAGTAATCGCGCATGAAACCACCAAGGGTTATGTGCCATTTACGCCAGAAGTCGGTAATGGAGACCGCTGTATACGGTGATTCAAAATTTTCTGGAAACCGAAAGCCCAGCATTTTACCCAAACCGATGGCCATATCCGAGTATCCTGCAAAGTCAAAGTAAATTTGAAACGTATAGCACAAAATTCCAAACCATGCTACCGTGGAAGAGAGTTGGTTTGGTGGGAGGCTCATAATGGCATCCGCTGCAATGGCCAAAGTGTTAGCCAGCAGCACCTTTTTACCTAACCCAATGGAAAATCGAATGAATCCCTCTACCAGATTTTTGCTTGTGAGAACCCGGTTTACCAGTTGTTTTGAAATGCTGCTAAAACGTACAATTGGTCCTGCAATAAGCTGAGGAAACATCATGATGTACAAGACATAATCCGAAACCCGGTCCAGCGGTTTTTCGTTTCTTCGATAAATGTCGATAGAGTAGGTTAGTGTTTGAAACGTATAAAACGATATACCTATTGGGAGTATGATTTGGGAAAGTGGAATTTCCCCCAAGCCCATGGTAGTCAAAACTTCGTTGATATTGTCAACAAAGAAGTTCGCGTACTTGAAATAAACGAGCAGGCCCAGGTTGAGAGTAATAGAAAGTGCCAGCCACCGTTTGCGTTTGTGCTCTTCGCTTGCCACATGGAGTTGTCGAACTATGTAAAAGTCAATTATCGTGGAAGCCAGTAAAACGAATACAAACTTAGGGGCACCCCAGGCATAAAAGACGACACTGCCAGCCAACAGCCAATAGTTTCGAAAACGGTTTGGCGTTAGTATGTATACGAGTAGGAATAACGGGAGGAAGTAAAATAGAAACGTGACTCCGCTAAAAACCATAGACGTGTATTACCTTAGGAGGTCCAGAAGCGATTTTGCGTCGGATGTTTCAATGGAAATTTGTTGTCCGTTGTGAAACACCAATTTGCGTCTGGAAGCCTCGTTGTGCTTAACCTGATCGGCATTAACCAGGTGGTTTGCACCAACTTTTCGAAAACGATCGCTTACAATTATATCTTCAAATTCCGAGATATTCCGTTTACTGTCAACACTTTGTTTGTCGGTAAAGTAAATTCGGGTTCCGTAGTCGGTTTTTTCGATATACGTTATTTCTTCAACGGGTGTAAACATCAAACCTGAAGCCGTTATGACTGGTATTTTGGTAAACTTACTTTTTAGAATACCATTTACCATTTGGTAGGCACGGTTCATGTTTGTTTTCCGCTTTATCACATCCTTTACGGCTTGTTGAAGTTCGTCAATATCGAGTGGCTTAAACAGACAGGTAATTCCAGAGTAACGAAGGGCTTTAATGGAGTATTCGTCATATGCCGTAACAAAGATGATATCGAAGTTGATTTCATCCAGTTGTTGAAGTATCTGGAAGGAATCCCCTTCTTTTAGGCTGATGTCGAGAAACACCAGGCCGGGATTGTGAGTCCGAATGGACTCCAGTGCCCCTTTGATATCTTCGGCGGTGTCTACAACGTTTACTTCCGGGCAGAAGGCGCCAATGAGTGTTTTGATCACCTCACGGCTCTTTAGTTCATCATCTACAACAATTGCGTTAAGCATCTTCTTCTTCAATTTGGGTTACGATAGGCAGGAATAGGGTTACGCGAGTTCCAATGGGTTCGTTGTTGTCATCAAACAGGTCGAGAATAAAGAATTCACGAGAGGTGGATTGATCTTGTGTCAGAATCTCAAGTCGTTCTCCTGTGAGCTGGATGCCCTGAGATTTGTGTTTTTTTGTACGGGATGCATTCAGCTCTGCACTCTTTTTGCGCCCAATCCCATTGTCTTCTATTTGACATTTGAGTTTATCGCGATGTTTGGAAAAACTAACCGCTAATTTTCGGTTTTCGGGCTTTGGCAAAAGACCGTGTATGATGGCGTTTTCTACATACGGTTGTATCAACATGCTGGGTACATAGATGTGGTTTTTATCGAGCCGATCATCAATTTCGATGCTAAAATCGAGTTGGTTTTCCATCCGCAGTTTTTCTAAATCGAGGTAGGTAAAGAGCCAATCGTATTCTTCTTGAAGCGTGATGTATTTAACCCTCGAATTTTGAAGAATCATCCGCATTAAGTGGGAGAATTTGGTGAGATATGTATAGGCCTCCTTAGGCTCGTTGTTTAATACAAAGTATTGAATAGAGTTTAAGCTGTTAAAAATGAAGTGAGGGTTCATTTGGCTCCGAAGGGCCTTCAGTTCGAGATCGACCAAACGGTGTTTGTAGCTACGGGAAATACTTTTGGTTCGTTGGCGAATGTATAGAAGAATAACACCAACAATGGCCAATCCAACAAGAATTCGGAACCACCAGGTTTGCGTAAATGGCGGCTCTACGATTATCTCAATTGAACGTTCTTCGCTCCATACCCCAAGGTGGTTGGAAGCGCGAACCCGAAAAGTGTAGTTTCCATGCGAGAGATGAGTGTAGAACGCCTCTCGTCGGGTTCCGGCATTGATCCACTCATTGTCAAAACCTTCGAGCATGTACTCATATTGATTTTCTTTTGAGTTGGAGAAGGCGAGGGCCGAAAACCCAAAGCTGATCAGGTTTTCATTATAAGCGATTTTGACTTTGTCGAGATAGTTGATGTCAACGTCCAGCTCTACATCCTTATTCCCTTTTTTAAACGTGGTAAAAGCTACAATAGGGGGTGTTGAGCTTTTTTGAAGATCAACCGTCCTGAAATAGTTAAAACCATTTTGCCCTCCAAAATAAAGCGTGTTGTCGCGCCCTTTGCAGTAGGCACTTTCGTTGTATTCCAGGCCCTGTAAATAATGACTGAGGTTGTACGATTCAAAGTTGTTCTTTTTAAAATCGTATAGAATCAACCCATCGTTAGAGCTTAACCAATATTGTCCATTGTCGCCTTTGAGAATACCATAGATCACATCGTTCGGTAAGCCTTCTTGGGAGGTGATGGACTTAAAACTCAGTTCAGCCCGATCAAAAATGTTAACACCACCGCTGTACGTCCCAATCAGAAAGGAGTCGTTTCCCATTGGTTCTATGCACATCATAGCATTTACCGAAGGACTTGTTGAATCGTCACCATGTTCAAGAACGATAAGGTCTTTGGTACGTTTATTGAAGATATGCAGACCGGTGCGAAAAGTAACAAAGATTAGCTCATTGCGCTCTTTGTTTTCAATGATTTGACAGATTCGATTGTTGTTCAGTGTCCTTGACTGATACATGGTGAACTTCCTGGTTGAGCGGTCAAACATAGCCAGCCCCCACCGGGTTCCCAGCCATAATGTACCTTCACTGTCTTCCATGATCGACCGAATGGTTTTAACCTTTATTCGTTCTTTCTGCGATGGGTAGTTGGTAAATTTATCCGTATTCCTATCCAGTGAGAACAAACCTTCATCTCTGGTGCCGATCCAAAGTGTTCCTAAACGATCTTCAAATATGGATAATACCGCCTTGGTGGCCGTTTCGCCATCCCGAATCACCGGATACACTTTTATCTCTTCGGTTTTGGGGTTAAACCTTGACAATCCACCACCTAGTGTGCCAATCCAGATCATCCCATCACGGGATTCGTGCATGGTATAAACGTTGTTATTGGTGCGTTTGCCATTGCTCTCAAACTCTTTAAAGAGGTTAAAGACTTTCAGGCTTGGGTCGTATTTGCTGATTCCATTGATACAGCCAAACCACAGAGCACCCTGGTTGTCTTTGTAACCTTTGTGAATGTTGTCTCCGATAATGCTCTGGAAATCGTACGGGTTGTTGAAGTACGTAGTGAATTTGTCTCCAACAAACTTTAGTAATCCTGCTCCATCGGTACCGATCCAAAGTGCATCTTCATCATCCTTTAAAACAAAGGTGGTAAAGTTGGCTCCTCGAATACGGGGTGGAGGAATCGGAACAACGACGTCCGTTTTTGTGTCCCAAATTTGCAGTCCCTGACCGTTGGTTACTACATACAGCTTGGTTTTGTAATGCAGTATGTCGTTTACCGATTGATTAGAGAACGCGTTGAGAGAGCTAAACGACTTAAACTGACTTTGGTTGTATAGGATGATGCCTTGTAAGGTTCCTATCCATATACCCAAACCATTGGCTTCTGCCGAAAACGACTTAAGATAATTGTTGGGCAGTTTGCTGTTTTCTTTGGTGTATAATTTCCAGGTGTTTTGGGCTTGATTTAAAACAGCCATACCACCGCCGTCAAGTCCAACTAAAAGGTGACCCATTGCATCGCGTGTGATGCAATTGATCTGGTATTTGTTTTCCGAGCTGTCGGTTCCACTTAAGAAGCGATAATGTTTGAATTTGCGGCTTTTTTTGTCGAATCGATCCAACCTACCGGTATAGGTTCCGATCCACAGATAGCCTTCTTCGTCTTCGTAAAGGCTGGTAATATGATTGCTGGCCAAAGAGTTGGTGTCACGTCCATCGCTCTTAAAAATTTGGAACTCATAACCATCATAACGGTGCAAACCTTCAGCGGTTCCAAACCACATGAAACCGTCTTTTCCTTGAACAATTCCGGTAATGGTACTTTGCGCCAGTCCATCTTCACGACTGATGTTTTCAAAATGAACAATATCTGACTGGCTTTTAACCAGTAAAGCCACCAGACCCAGAAGTATCAGCAGGGAATGACGTAACACGTTACAATTTACTTAGAGCTGCCAGGAAGTTCTCTTTGCGTCGTTTGGATACATCTACGGAGTCGCCGTTAGACATAACCACATAACCTCCTTCGCCACGCACATATTTTTTCATTTCGTGCATGTGGATGAGGTACGATTTGTGCACGCGGAAGAAGTCATAATCAGACAGCAAGTCTTCGTATTCTTTCAGGTTTTTTGAAACGGTGATGCGTTCGCCTGTTTTCAGAAAGAAATAGGTATAAGCACCATCACCTCTAAGGTAAATGATGTTTTCAATTTTAATAAAGATGAGACCGTCGGAACTCGAAATGGCAATTTGTTGATTGCTTTTATTGGCCTTCATGTTGTTTACAAAAACTTCAAAGTTTTTGTTCACCTTGTCCTTCTCGCGTTTTTCGCTGGTTCGTGCAATCGCCTCTTTCAAAAGCCCAAGATCGATGGGCTTTAATAGGTAGTCAATTGCAGTAGTTCTGAACGCCTTTGTTGCGTATTGTTCATGAGCGGTTGTGAACACTACTTCGAAGTTGATGGTCTCTATTGCATCGAATAGTTCAAAACCATCGCGCTTAGGCATTTCGATATCTAGGAAAACAACATCCGGGCTGTTCTTTTTTATGGCCTTGACACCATTGGTAACTGAATCGGCGGTTGCCACAACGGATACACCTTCCACCATGGTGTGTAACATGGCCTCAAGCCCTTCTCTACTTTTTTGTTCGTCGTCGATAATGATTGCAGTAAGCATAGGCGGTTGTTATATTTTACTTAGGGTTAAATGCATAAATAAATCGGAAGACCAATCTAGTTGGTAACGAATGTAACGGTGTTCTTGTAATAATTCCAATCGTTGAATAGCCAGTTGTGTTTTTGCTTCAACCTTGGTGTGAAACGGCTGGTTGGTTTTTGCGTCCAATTTAAGACTAAAAGTAATTTCATCACCTACCTGGTTTATGTGAATCCGTATTTTACCAGATGAATTGGCAAGGCTCAGCAGTAGCCCATTTTCAAGAAGTGATTGGAAAACAAAGCTGGGTACCTGGCTCTCTGGGTTGATGTTTCCAGTTGTAATTCTGGCAGATTTTAAACCTGGAAAGCGCAGTTGCTCCAGTGTTAGGTAGTCTTTTAGAAAGGCTGTTTCAGTTTCGAGGTCAACAAAGTGTTCGTTACTGCTCCGAATAGCGGTCTTATATACACGGTTGAACAACTGAAGTGTCTCGAAGGCCGATGCGTTGTCTTTTAGAATTACGTCAGACTGTATGGAGTTTACTACGTTTAGCGCAAAGTGCGAACCAATGAAAGCTTTGAACGAATTCAGAAGATTATTGGCGATATGTAAGGGCTCATTGGGCATAGGGGCGCAAGTTCAACAATTCGATGCACTGTTCAAAACCAATGTGGGCGCTTGTTGTCTTTTCCGTTTCTCAACGGATGGCTGTATGGAATACGCTTACGGTTGGGTGCAGCTTACTGCACAAGAAGTTTACGGGATTCCCGTTGCTGATCTCCGATGATGGTTACAATGTACAAACCTGAACTAAGGTCAGACACAGTAGTCACTTTATCGGTAGTAGTGATCGAACGAGTTGTTTGGCCATTGATGGCCAGGATGTGAATTTGTACTACACCGTTTTGATTGTGCTCAATAAAAACAGGTTCTGAACCTTGAGCAGCCGGGTTCGGATAAAGCCGTACCTCGAGGGCTTCGGAAAGTTCAACAGGCATGGGTTCGGATACAGGTAGTTCTTCTGAATCGGAAACCGACGTTTGGTATGCCCGTTTCAAAGGGAGAGAACCTTTTGCAGGTGCCGTAACCGACCGCGGAGATGGATATACCTCAGGGTTGTCGTGGGTTACAACCAGAGCAATGCTACCGCTTTCGCCCTTGTCATCTTCTGATTCGTCTTCATCAAAATCGTCGAATACCAATGTATCACCAACGGTTATATCACCCAGTTTTGACACCACAATGGTATCTGGACGAGTTGTAGAAGAAGAGGAAGATTTTTCATCTTTTTTATCTTTCCCTTCATCAGCAAAAGCCGCAATCTGAAAGCCGAAAAACACAACCCCCAGTGCACATAGATATTTAACAAATGAACGTATCATAAAAATTCGAATGTAAAAGTACAACACTTCTTTTAATATTATGCCCCTGGTTTACCAACGGCAAGCTTTCCTTGACAAACGGCCTGGCCCCAATTGGACCAGACCAATTATAGTGTATTAGAAAGTTCATAAAGTTCTGAATGTAAAGGGTTGAAAAAATTGGGTTTTTACCGGCTCACCTGCCAGTAATCCAGGATTCCACCTGGGCATTCGTTTCATAACCGCTACCACCTCGGCCAATGCCTGCTCCGACATGGTATTCTTCTTAGCCTCAATTCCCGTTACGTTCCCCTCTTCATCAATAACAAAACGCAACATCATCTCACCTTCTTCTTCGTCAAGAAACAAGGACGACGAATTAGATAAATTTTCGTAGAGAAAAGCCATTAGTGCCGTTTGACCACCCGGGTAACTGGGTTTCTGATCAACATAAGCTTCAATCGACCGGCTGGAACCAACTAAACTTTTCATAGGTATAAAGGCAGAACTGGTTTCAATTGGTCTTAAGGCCTGCAATGGTTCGGTTGCTACCATATTGGAAACAACCTGAACGATAGGCGGAGCTTCTACCGGCCTTGACCGGGGTTTATTATGAGATGTTATTTTTTTCTGTTCAGGTTTGGGTTGAAACGAAACGACCATAAGTTGAACGGACTCCTCCTCTTCAGGGGTGGATTGAAGTACATGACTTTTTCTCGGTGCTTTTATGTTAAACGCGAACAGGCAAAGACTGCATGATAGGCTCAAGCCAATACAAAAGTTCCGAAAGCGATGTTTATTAACCGTGTGTTTCATGTGTCGTTTGTTTATGAAACGCCCAAAGTGCCATATTTGCTATACGAAATCGGTGTAGATTTGACCAACAGTGGAATCGGGTTTACCAACGGAAATAAGCCATCGACATGAGGCAAAAATGCCAATTGATGTACCTGTTATGTTGGGTTTCAAAGAATTTTACTTTTAGAGGGTTACCTTTTCGCTTGAAGACCATTAACCATAAAAAGGAACATGAAAAAAATCCGAATTGCATTCATCATTACAGCGATCGTTGTTGCCTGTGGTGTTCTTGTGTATCAACTTCAGAATCAACTCAGTAATACCTCAGAGAAGACCAGGTTGCTCGAGGTTAATTTTAATATTTCCTCCAAACGCGATACGGTAGTGGAAAGCCCTTCTGGCATGGTTCTGCAAATACCGGCACGCGCCTTTGTTAACCCTAATGGGGAGGACGTTGAGTCCTTCACTCTTGCAGTGGAAGAAGCCAGAACTTCTTTCGACATTATGAAGTCTGGACTGAATACTATGTCTGGAGATCGATTATTGGAAACGGCCGGCATGTTCAAGCTGACGGCCACGTCAAACGGTGATACGTTGGACCTAAGAGAAGGCAGTGAAATCTGGGTGGATGTTCCAACCAAGGAAGTGAAGCCGGATATGATGTTGTTCGAAGGGGTGGAAAAAGATGGTGTTATTGACTGGGTTAACCCCAAACCAATTTCAAACGACCTCGTAACCGTGCCATTTTCCGATCTGAATTTTTACCCACCAGGTTTTCTGGATTCCTTAGCCGCCTGGGGGTACGATGCAAGTGATCGCTCGTTTACAGATAGCGTTTACTATTCGTTCCCATGTAATCTGGAAGTAGAGCCGCCATATGTGCCAGTTGATCTGGATTTACCCAACTTGGAGGAATCCTATGAAACCAGTACATCCAATTTCGAATGGGTGCAGGTGTCGGATGAGCCGGTTCAGCAAGAACTCGTATACAACGAAACAGCTGAATTGGTTCTCGATAGTGCGGCTAGTGGTGAGGAAAGCACTACAGCTTCCAGACCACGGGAGATATGCCCGGCATCTATTCATGCCCTTACCACCAATACGTTTGCCAATACATACATCGCTACCCATGAGTTTGAAGAGCGTCTGGCCGTTATTTTTGGGTTGTGTAACGAAGCAATTTTGGATGTTTACGTAGATAATATTGGAAACGATTTATGGATTGCCGATTCGATTGCAGCCGCACAATTGAGTGGGTATAACCGAGAAGTGTTTGAAAACTTTGCCAGCAAAAGAATGGGTAATACAGATTTGACTAACACGGCTCTGGATCAGTTAAGTAGTTACTACATCAAAAAGAAAAAGGCCTATGATAAGGCTGTAGCGAAGACACGAAGCAAGCTTTACGAAACCTATACAAGGGAGGATGCCGAAAACCTCGAACGTCTAAGTAAAAGTACTACTAAGAGGTGGTCGGACGTTGTGAGTAACTCAAGTGATGAACTTACCGCCAACTTAAAGGAAGCATACCGACAGGCGAACTTGCCCTACCCAACACCTCCGATTCCCGAGGTGGAACGCTATCGGTTTCCGGTTACCAACCTAACATGGAATAATCTGGATCGTTATGTAATTGAGCAAACAACAAAAAGAAAATCGATCAAAACACGGTATAACGGATATGATGTTTCCATTGAATACAAACCGATTAAAGTGGACGTTGACCAAGCTGAGAATTTCGATTTTTTGAAGTGTTATTTAGTGCCACATGAATTAACTTCTTATCAACTTATGAAAGAGCGGGGTGGGAGCTACGAGGCGAAACTCAATGAGCTGTTTCAATACGACCTATACTGCATTGGTAGTAAGGGAGACCAATGGTATTTGTTTGAAAAAGGCAATATCGGAGAGGGAATTATAAAAGCAGAGCTAAAGCCTGTTTCTGACAACGAAATCGAACGTCGATTAAGTGGTATTAAACAGGAAAAAGCGAGCTGGTCGGTCGAGGAGGATGTGATGATGAACAGGGAACGGTTAAAGTATGAACAACGCTTAATCGAGCGGAAGTCAGATGAGGAGTTCCGTGAAAAGTTAGAGGGTATTATTTGGCCCTGTTGTGCTACCAGCGATGAGGAAATGGTGATGTGCAATGATCGTCTGACGATTAGAAACGGAGAGGCTCTGTTTAAACAAAAATGCCAGTCTTGTCATTCCGTTCATAGGAGAACGGTTGGTCCAAAACTTAAAGGTCTGGTTAAGAAGTACGACCTGAACTACCTGGTTAGGTTTACGCAAGACAACGTTTCGTTGAGAGAAGAAGGAAACCCTCGGGCAATTGAAGTTTACAACGAATACAGCGGAACCACTATGCTTACGTTTAAGTCGCTATCTGCAAAAGAGATACTGAGCATCTTTAGTTATGCGGAAAGTGGAGCGGGAAAGACAGTAGCAATTGAATAATTAGAACCACCAAAGCCGGTGAAGGCTATCCTTCTTTGCGAGGTTTGTCTCTTTATCAATCTCTAGAAATGCATTGGCCCGCGTAAGATTTGCCAGATCGCCGGAACCCTTACCGGGCACAGGTTGAGCAAGTAATTGACCATTTTCAATAGATGTTTTTACCTGAAGAAAATAGGTCAGTGGTTTGTCGAATTTGACTTCCTCGGTTAATCGCGCAGAGTCGGATGTGGGATTGAGGTGCAGGCAATTCTCAAGCCATGGTTTAAAATATCGAATGGCACAGCAGTAAGTAGACACCGGGTTACCCGGAAATGCAAAAACCGTACACGATGAAGTGGTTCCAAACCAAAAAGGCTTTCCTGGACGTTGTTGAACCTTATGAAAGTGTTTAACGACACCGAGTTCCTCAAGAATTTCCGGTAAGAAATCGAACTTACCCTTGCTTACCGCACCACTTAGCATTAAAACATCGGTGTTGTTCAACACCGTTTCAAGTGTTGTCCTGATCTCGGTTTTGGAATCTGTAAGATGAAGCGTTGTTGCTTCTATTCCGAGACTTTTAAGTAGTGCTACCAGCGTATGTACATTACTTTTTCGTATTTGATGCGGAAGTGGCGTTTGCTCGATGTCAACCAGTTCGTCTCCGGTGCTGATCACTGTAACTGAAGGGAGTTTGTATACCTCGGGCCGTGTTATCCCAACCGTTGCCAAAATCCCAATTTCTGCCGGCCGGATTAAGGTATCATTCGTTAAAATCACCTCTCCTTTTTTCCTGTCGGTAGCTTGTTTGTGAATGTTTTGTCCAGGTTTGATCTTTTCAATCAGTAAGGAGGCTACATTGTTTTCGATGGAAAGGTCTTCATACCGAATAACCGTGTCGGTGTTTTCCGGTAAACATGCTCCGGTCATTACTTCCAGGCACTGTTCTGGATTATTAGAAAGTTGTGGGCTTCCAGCGGCTTGTATGCCTCCAATTGGAAAGCTTCGTTGGCCATTGTTAAAGTCTTTAAATTCAATGGCGATACCATCCATAGCCACTCGATTGAATGGAGGGAAGTCTCGATCGGCAATAACAGACTGGGCCAGGGTGCGTCCGTTGGATTGATCCAATTCTACCAACTCGGTCCCGGATGAGGGACGATGCGAAAGAATAAGCGTTTCCGCTTCCTGAACTGTTATCATATTATCCGCCAATTGCTGCCATACTTTCGGTGATACGATCTATCCGAAGCCGTTCAGCTTCAAATCCGTCTTTGGGTTTGTTGGCAACGGCCGTTTGTATGTGTTGTCCAATTTCTTTGTCTGAACTGCCGTTGCGAAGCAGTTTTCGAATATCCAAAACACTACCGCCGTATAGACAGGTGTTGAGTTGGCCGGTCGGAGTAATTCGAAGCCTGTTACAGGTTCCGCAGAATGTTCTTGAATACGAAGCAATTATGCCCAGGTCGCCTTTCCAATCCTTTACCTTATAGTTTTGACTGGTAGACGTCCGTTCATATGCCATTTTTTTCAGATCGGGGAACTGCGTGGCTAGAATATCCTCTATGTCTCGATACGTGAAATAGCCCGGTTTGATTTCGTCGGTGCCGTTAAAAGGCATCTCTTCCAGATAGCGAACGCCAATGGCTCGGTGTTGAGCCATGTGAGCCATAGGAAGAATAGCATCTTCATTTATACCTTTCATAACCACCATATTGAGTTTGATTGGTATGTCGTTGTCATAAAACTGATCGATGGATCTCAAAACAGGTTCCAACTCATCGCGACGGGTTATTTCCTTAAACTGCTGGCGGTTGAGTGTGTCGATGCTAATGTTAACCGACTTAAGTCCCGCTTTAAGCAATTCGGGAATGTGAGGCTCGGTTAAGGTTGCATTTGTGGTGAGGTGAAATCCGTCAAATACCTGATCGTTGACTTTGGCAAGGAAGTCGATCAAGCCTTTTCGAACAAGTGGCTCACCTCCGGTGATTCTGAGTTTTTTAACGCCAAGTGTTTGAAATATCTTGAGCATACGGAGCATTTCTTCATAACTCAGGAGGTCTTTTCTGGGTACAAAGTCTATGCCTTGAGACGGCATACAATAGGCACAACGAAGGTTACATCGGTCTGTTACTGCCAGCCGAACGTAATCAATTTTTCTGCCATGTGAATCAACCAACGACATCTAGCAAACGGTGTTTGGATTCAGGTACATGTCTGATTCGTCTTCTCCCTCCCGAACGGTAAGGCATTTAAAGTCTTTTTCGATCAATACAAATGGACGTGCATCGGATGGCGTTTGGATGCCCACCTGATCCGAATCTGCCCAGGTTTTTGCCTCCGTTTGTAACACGGATATCCGGATGGTACTGTCTTCAAATGAAGTTAAGACGGAAGGGCCTTCTGCATGCGTTTCAAGGGTGTACGTCAACTGCCCAACGCCGAAATTGGTATGCTCTGTTACCGATTCATTGAGACCAATTTTTTCGACTTCAGATTGAGTCAAACGAAGCCGTACCCGATGCCCTAGTATCCTAATTTTCATACGTGGATCAAAGATAGAACAACTTATGGACATGTAATGTTCTCAGCCGGCCAGGGCCTGATAATTTTTGTATTTTTGGTGGAACTAAAAGTTAAAGTAAATGAAAAAAATTGGAATACTACTGGCGATACTTGCTCTTGCACTACCTGTTTTGGCACAGGATACGATCAAGGCCGAATTCAGTGTGTTGGACATTTGTAACAAACAAGAATCAGTATTTACCAACACTTCCAAAATTCCTCCGAAGTTTGGAGCCTGTAATTACTTATGGAAGTTTGGCGACGGAACTACGTCTACCGATCAGTTTCCAAGTCATACATACACGCTGGATGATGAAACCGAGGCCCAGGTGTTTCAGGTAACGCTGATTGTTCAGTCAAAGGCCATTCCTACGGAAATAGACAGCACCCATGGCTCAACCACTGTATTTCCAAACCCAAGCGCTTATTTTACCTGGGATGTAATCAATAAAGGGAATACGCAAGATGTGGTAATCGATAGTCAAACCACTAAGGACGTGACGTTCTTTTACCAATGGACCCTGGCAAATGTGTTGAAGAGCAATGACATAACACCCACGTTTGAACACAATGATGTTAAGTCGTATCTCGATGGTTCAGATCACAACTTTACGTTGTATGTTCGCTCTGATAAGGCCTGTGAAGAAACCTATACAACTACCTTCAATTACAATCCGCTTTCGGTCGATGAATTGGTGACCTTTAAACTAATGGCCTTCCCGAATCCTTCAACCGGATCGCTGCATTTTGACGAGGCGATGGACGAAGTGAGAATTTCGAATTCGGTTGGTACAGAAGTACATCAGGAATCCGGAATCATAACCGATTTGGAACTTGAGCTTCCAGCCGGGTTGTATTTTCTTGATGGAATGAAAGACAGTAAGCGCTACACCCAACGATTGGTTATTAAATAAGTAGTGCAGACCTAGGTCAAACTAAAGAAAGAACTACCTTTGTCGCTTCAAATGACGAGCGGTTTTTTTCAACGAATAAGCGCGTTTACAATGGGTAACCGTTTTTGGACTATCGTAACACTAGCCCTGATTACATTGGTTTCCTGCGACTCTTCTACGATTTTCGTTGAGAGTGAAGATATTGAAAATGCGACATGGTCGGAAACCGACACGCTATATGCCAAGTTCGAGGTTAAGGACACTACGCGATACCACAGTGTATTTTTAAATTCTCGTTTCTCATCAGAGTACAAGTTCAGCAACATCTATTTCAAGGTAATCCTTGATGGACCAGGTAACCAACGAATTGAACGTGTACGAGGTTTTGAGGTTACAGACAAGGCCGGGAAATGGCTTGGGTCAGGTTTTGGCAGTCTGTATGGTTATGCGTTTCCGATATTCGAGGATTTAAGCCTCAAACAAAATGGAAAGTACAAGGTTAGGATAGTACCCTATATGCGGATACCAGATCTTAACGGCATCCACGATCGTGGAGTAAAAGTAAGTTTAGGACAAGAAATATTTTAATTAAATGAAATACGACGTAGTTGTAATTGGTTCGGGACCGGGCGGTTATGTTGCCGCAATTCGATGTGCTCAATTAGGTATGAAAACAGCCATTGTAGAAAAATACAATACGCTGGGTGGTACATGCTTGAATGTTGGATGTATTCCATCAAAGGCACTTCTCGATAGCTCAGAGCACTATCACGCCGCTGGCCATAAGTTTGAAAAACATGGTATTGAACTGAAAGACCTCAAGGTTAATTTTCCTCAAATGCTGAAGCGTAAAGATGAGGTAGTTACCCAAATGACAAAAGGGGTTGACTTTCTTATGAAAAAGAATAAGATCGATGTTCATGTTGGAGTTGGAAGCTTCATCGATAAGAACACGATTCTTGTTTCTGGCGAAAAAGAAGAAAAAATTGAAGCGGTCAATGTCATTATAGCAACTGGATCAAAACCATCTTCCCTTCCGGGAATGGAGATTGATAAGGACAGAATCATTAGTTCTACCGAAGCGCTTAAGTTGCCGGAAATTCCAAAATCACTAGTGGTTATTGGAGGTGGGGTTATTGGCCTTGAACTGGGCTCGGTATACGCTCGATTAGGAACGAAGGTGTCGGTTGTAGAATACATGGATAGTATTATACCTACCATGGATCGTGGTCTTGGAAAAGAATTGACCCGCGTTCTTAAAAAACTTGGGTTTAAGTTCCACCTGAGCCATAAAGTTACTTCAGTAGAAAACAAGGGAAAATCGGTAACGGTTAAAGCAGAAGGCAAGAAAGGAGAAATAGAACTTGATGCCGACTACTGCCTTGTTGCTGTTGGACGACGACCATATACAGATGGGTTAAACCTTGAAGCGGCAGGACTCAAAACAGACGAACGCGGTAGAATCGATGTGAACGATCACCTGCAGACCTCTGTTCCTAATATCTATGCGATTGGGGATGTAATTCGAGGTGCTATGCTTGCACATAAGGCAGAAGAAGAAGGCGTTTTGGTTGCCGAAACCCTGGCTGGTCAGAAACCACATATCGATTACAACCTGATTCCAGGAGTTGTTTATACCTGGCCTGAAGTGGCAAGTGTAGGACAAACAGAGGAACAGCTTAAAGCAGATAAGATAGCATACAAAACAGGTCAATTTGCCTTCAGGATCAATGGTCGGGCGGTAGCAGGAATGGATCTCGACGGTTTTGTGAAAATTTTGTCGGATGAAGAGACCGACGAGGTGTTAGGCGTGCACATTATTGGCCCGCGTGCGGCTGACTTAATTGCTGAAGCGGTTGTGGCAATGGAGTTCAGAGCGAGTGCTGAAGATATTGCACGTATGAGCCATGCGCATCCAACTACTTCGGAAGTAACCAAAGAAGCTGCATTGGCAGCAACTGGAAACAGGGCGCTGCACATGTAAGATGAAAAAGACCAATACGAATCGGGTTAATGTGCTAAAAGGCATAATGAGCTCCTTTCTTATTGGTCTGTTTCTTTCAGTTTGTGCACAAGTAGAGCCTGTTAAACAAGGCGACTATTACGCATTTTCCCGTTCCGGGGAGGTCTTTACGCCCTATCATTACACAGAGGTCTCAGCTTTTCGCGAAGGAATAGCCTGGGTGAATAAAGGAGCACTTTATGGCTATGTAGATACAAACCTCAATGCCGTAACCCCTTTTGTTTATACCGATGTAGCTGGATTTTCAGAAGGTTTTGCTGCGGTAAGCCGTGATTCTGCGTTTGGATTCATCAACAATAAGGGCCTCGAAATCTGCGCTCTCCAATACCACAGAGTTCTTAACTTTCACAAAGGATTTGCTGCGATTCTCGATAGTGCCGGGTGGAACCTGCTGGATTCGTTTGGGAAGGAAGTCTTTGAAGATTCATTTGACCACCCTCCTCGTGTTGTTTCTTCACGGTTTATAGTGGTTTCCAGAAAGGGCAAATGGGGTGTGATGAACAGCCGACAACAAGTAGTTTACCCATTGAAATACGACTTTATCTCAGCCGATGGAGTAGCTTATCTCAACGAAGAAAAAGAGTATTTAGGTCTTTTGTAGTGATGATGTTGTCAATGCGTAAATTTGCCGCATGCAATTCGAAAACACGCTTTCCTTCGCTCAGAATCAGGATAATAACGACCCGTTACGCTCGTATCGTGAACGGTTTTATATACCGCAGCATAACGGTGATGATTGTGTTTATCTTACGGGTAACAGTCTTGGCCTGCAGCCCAAAACGGCCATTGGTCACGTTCAACAAGAACTAAACGACTGGGCAAAGTTCGGAGTGGAAGGGCATTTTGATGGTAAGAATCCGTGGTTTCACTATCACAAGTTCTTTTCACAATCGGTGAGTAAAATTGTAGGGGCTATGGAACACGAGGTAGTGGTAATGAACAACCTTACCGTGAACCTGCATTTATTGATGGTGTCGTTCTATCGACCAACCTCTGATCGATATAAGATCATAATGGAGGGAGGTGCATTCCCTTCTGACCAGTACGCAATGGAGTCTCAGGCAAAATTCCATGGCTTCAAGTATGAAGACGCGGTAATTGAGGTAAACCCCAGAGAGGGAGAGCATCATTTGAGAACCGAAGATATCCTTCAGGTAATTGAAGAACACGGAGACACGGTGGCGTTGGTTATGTTTAGTGGGGTTCAGTATTACACAGGACAGGCTTTCAACATGAAGGCGATTACGCAGAAGGCGCATGAAGTGGGTGCTTTAGCGGGTTTTGATCTTGCTCACGCTGCCGGAAACCTGGTGTTAAACTTACACGACTGGGATGTGGATTTTGCCGTTTGGTGCAGCTACAAATACTTAAACAGCAGCCCCGGAGGTGTATCAGGGGCATTTGTACACGAGCGTCATGCCAACAATCCAGAACTTCCTCGGTTTGCCGGATGGTGGGGACACAATGAGTCAGAACGTTTCCTTATGAAAAAGGGTTACAAACCAGAATATGGTGCCCCGGGATGGCAGTTAAGTAACGCACCCGTTATGGCCATGGCAGTTCATCAATCGTCTTTGAACATTTTTGATGAGGTGACGATGGAACAACTCAATGCCAAGTCCAAACCACTGAACCTCTATCTGCAGTATGTGATTGAAGAAGCAGCGCGAAATAACGATTCGTTGAGTTTTGAGATCATAACACCTGAAGAACGCGGCTGTCAACTATCGGTATTGACAGGTGAAAACGGGAAGGCACTTTTCGATCATTTAACAAAGCATGGCGTGATAGCTGACTGGCGGGAACCGAATGTAATCCGAATGGCTCCGGTACCCCTTTACAACTCATTCGAAGATATCTATCGATTCGGGCAGATACTGCTCAGTTTTGAGGAGTGATTTAGGTTAACAAGTCATTTTCTTTAACCATGGTGTAACAAACGATGGGGTATAACGTATCTATGTTAGTAAAACAGGAACATGAATACACGATATACCAATTTTTCGAAAGCACTTTTGTTGGGCTTGAGTATTACTCTGGGGGTGAACCACTCAGCTAACGCACAAGCGTATACGGTTGAAACATCAACGCAGACGTATAAAAACATAACCAACAATACCTCCCTTACCAATGGTGCAATCTGGGACGACCCTGAGTATACGATACCGGTAGGTTTTGAGTTTGAGTTTTTCGGAAGGTCAACCACGGAGATCATTATGGATGAGTTTAATCTGGGGGCCATTTTAAGCCTCCCAACAGGCTCTATTGGGTCAACGGCCATGCTTATTGCCTACAGCGCCGACCTGGCAGATAGAGGGTTGTTGACCGAAGATATGCCAAATGAAGAATCATTATCTGATATTTCCTATACCGTTGAAGGAGACGAGGGGAGTCGGATTTTCAAACTCGAATGGGAGAACGCGGGTTTTTGGGAGGATATGGACATCAATGATACATCCATTGACTTTGTAAACCTTCAGCTATGGTTGTATGAGGGCAGCAACGTAATTGAGGTGCATTTCGGACCTAAGAAAATTACCCAACCGCTGGTTGCATTTGAGGGTGAAGTTGGACCGAGTATTGGTCTGGCTAAAAAGGTCAGTATGACCACCGGTGACATCGAGGGAGTCTATGTACTCAACGGCGATCCGGGAAACCCTAAACTTGAGTTTTGGGAGGAAGATGATACCAGTGGAGCCTCACTTACGAGTTGGGTGCCGGAAAACACGGTTTATAGATTTACTCCGGCTACTGTGAGTGTTCCCGAGGTAGTACAAACAACAGATGTTCAGATTTACCCAAACCCAACATCAGATGTTTTATTTGTTGATGCAGGTGAGGCGAACGAGGTTGAGAGACTTTCCATCATCGATGCCATGGGTAAACAAATTGCCACCATGCCAGTAGAAGGTTCTTTAACCGAAGTAGATATGCGCCACTTCAGCCAGGGGTATTATGTTCTCAAATTAGAGTCAAAGAAATCGAGCACAGTTCACAAGATTCTGGTGCAGTAAAATGGGTTCTCAGAAAACCCAAAAGGTCCGACCGAGGTCGGACCTTTTTTGATTTAAAAAAGTATATCTAAAATGAATCGAGGTCAAGTTCTCGCATTACGCCCATCCACTTCACTACTTTCTCACCAAGTGCACCCCCATCTACATGGATTAGATAAGTGCCACTGGCAATAGGAACGTTGGCATTGTTTTTCAGATTCCACGTAAGCTCCGTAGATTCGTCGTCTTTGATGATCTTCTTCACTAACCCACCATCCGATGTGTAAATACGAACGGTACAAGTCGCAGGTAGATTGGTGATTTTCACCTTGTTCTCTACCGGATTGT
>JAEPQQ010000026.1 GCA_017640445.1 Bacteroidia bacterium
AATGTCAGACCTGTGAAAAAAGGGTTGAACGTCTATCCCAAACCAATCCGTGTTGAGTTCGTCAATAGGTCTGCCCTTCAATTCTTTTTCAACGCGCGCCAACCACTCTTCCTTTGAGGGAATCGCGAATTCATCAAACAACAATGCTGTTTTCTCCATTGCCGCAAAGGTAAAAAACCAACCCAACTCTTTTAGCCTGGTTAGACGAGTGACTTACAACATCCGGTTTACTCCGTTTTAAGCTTGGCAAAACCCTATTTTTGCGGCAAACGAAGAACATGAGTTATCAGTATATACTTACCGAGCTAAACGAACATATCCTCACGATTTCCATTAACCGGGAATCCAAAATGAACGCCTTGAATGCTACCCTGCTTCAGGAAATCAAACAAGCAGTGACGGAAGCAGAAACCGCAAACCAAGTTCACGGCATTATTCTAACAGGCATGGGCACTAAGGCCTTTGCTGCCGGAGCAGACATTGCTGAGTTTGCCGATTTTGGGCCCGAGGAAGGACGAAAGCTAAGCGCCGATGGGCACGAGGTAATGAACTCCATAGAAAATTGCTCAAAACCTGTCATTGCGGCTGTTAATGGATTTGCCCTTGGCGGAGGTTGTGAATTAGCCATGGCATGTCATATGCGCATTGCCAGTCCAAATGCGAAGTTTGGACAGCCGGAAGTAAACCTTGGTTTGCTACCGGGATATGGTGGCACTCAGCGTTTGGTTCAGTTAATAGGAAAAGGGAAGGCCATTGAGTTGCTTACCACGGCCGATATGATTAAGGCAGACGAAGCACTTACCCTTGGATTGGTGAATCACGTTGTAGAACACGACGATTTACTCCCTAAGTGTACAGAAATCCTGAACAAAATAGCCTCAAAGTCTCCACAGGCCGTTGCTAAGTCATTAAAATGTGCACTGGCCTATTATGACCACACTACCGATGGCATGGCACTGGAAATTTCGGAGTTTGGTACTTCTTTCCAAACAGCAGAATTTGTTGAAGGAACGCAGGCTTTCCTGGGCAAACGCAAGGCAGAATTCAGAAAATAACGTCAAAGTCAATTTTGGCACGTCATTTGTTTTATACTCATTGAAAAAGTAACTTTGACTTTAAATATTTAAACAACGACATCTAAAAAATTATGAAACGAACATTTGTCACTTTGCTGATGGCCATAGGTTTTGTAGCTTTCACGCAAGCTCAGGAGGCGAAAACTGTAACCGTTGATGCAAACTCCGGCTCGAAGATCAGTTTTGACAAAACTGAGCACAACTTTGGAAAAATTAAAGAAGGAACCCAAGCTACCGTAACGTTTACATTTACAAACACCGGTTCGGAACCTTTAGTACTTAACTCTGTTAGAGCTTCATGCGGCTGTACTACTCCTAAATGGACGAAAGAGCCTGTTGCTCCAGGTGCTACTGGTGAAATCACTGCGATCTATAATTCTAAAGGACGTCCTGGAAACTTTACAAAAACGATTACTGTAAAGTACAATGGTGAGGAAGGCACTGAATTTCTTACCATCCGAGGATTTGTTGAAACTGCTCCAAAGGAGACTAAACCTCCAGTGCAGACCAACCCTCAATAAAAAAAACAACATTAACTTTATTGTTAAGGACCCGGCCAAAATTGGCCGGGTCTTTTTTTTGGCATGATTCTCGTACTCTAAATAGAAATAACCGTTATGAATATGAAACTTTACGCTCTCGTTGTGCTAGGCCTGCTAACCTGCTACTCCTCTGCACAAGCCCAGGAAATCAAGGATACCGAGAAAAAACCGACCATAACCCTGACACCAGACGGAAACCCTAAGATGATCCTATTAGAGAAAGATCACAACTTTGGTGACATTATCCAAGGCGATAAGGTGTCTCATGTGTTCAAATTTGTGAACGAAGGGTCTGCTCCATTGGTCATTCAACGTGTTACCACACCATGTGGATGTACAGCACCCTCATGGCCAAAAGAACCCATCCCCCCAGGAGCGAGCGGTGAAATTGAAGTTGTTTTCAATTCGGCCGGAAAAATGGGGAATCAAGTAAAAAACCTATCCGTTATCTATAATGGTGAAGCTAGCCCTGAATTTATTACTATTACGGGCAAGGTTAAACCAAAAGCAACCACAGACCAATAGCCACTAAGACTGGGAGAACACTGGGCATTGGTTACAATGCCCAACACTTCCTGGTTGAACCAATTCCATTCCCTTTACCAAACTTCTCAATGAAACTTCTATCCCTTACTGTACTAACCCTATTCTCTGGTTTATGGGTCCATGCACAGAAGGAACAAGACAGTCTCTACCCTGTATTTAAGCTTGTAGCCTCCAAGCACTACACACACCATGTTGGTAAATACGAGTTTGACACCTTAACCTCAGGTGAAGTTGGAGAATTCGAAGTTGCCTATACCAATACGGGTAACGCACCTCTGGTACTCTTGAATGTTAAGACTTCGTGTGGCTGTATGGTTGCCTCCTGGCCCAGAGAACCGGTATTACCAGGAGATACTGCCCTCATCAAGGTAAGACTTAGTACCCATGGTCGATTTGGCATGAATCACAAATCCATGACCATCGTTCACAACGCCTCTACCAGTCCGGAAATCGTTGTGTTCGCCGGATACATTCGTCGGGGTAAAGAATAAGTCTTCATATGGAGCCAATGATGTTCCAGCACAGAATTCTAACCAACCAGCGACTGTCTCCAATCGTCGGTAAGAATGCCCGTTAAGCCGCCTGTATGGACACACAGAACGGATTCGCCCTCTTTAACCAATCCCTTTCGTATAAGGTCGTAAGTGGCCCACATCATCTTTCCAGTATACACCGGGTCCAGTAGAATGCCTGTCTGCGTGGTAAACAATCTCATAAATCCAAGCAACTCATCCGTATACTTCCCAAAACCGTTAAACGCATAATCGGTGTGCAGCTTCCAATTCTGACTCTGTACGCGAGACCGAATGTAATCCTTCAGGTAATCAGCTTGTTTCATTGCTGCAATCCCGTGCACCTGACACGAGTGGTGCGACGCATTGATCAGACCAGTAAATGTAGTGCCTGTTCCCACCGCCACGATTATGTGGTCGTACGACTCATCCTTTGAGAGGATTTCTTCACAGCCCTCTACACCCAGCTCATTGTCGCCGCCCTCCGGGACGGTAAAGAAACCTACTGCCTGATCCAGTCCTTTTTTCGCTTCGCGGTATTGACTTCTTGGCACAAACCGCAAATCCATGCCATACTCATAACACATCCGAAGCACAAGGTTCGACGTTGGGTTTAACTCCTCCCCTCGTACAATACCAATGGATTTAAGTCCTTGAGCCGCACACGCACACGCCGTTGCAATGAGGTGGTTTGAGTAAGCACCTCCGTAGGTTAGAATACCTATCTTACCTGAGCGTTTCGCCTCCTCAACATTGTATTTTAGCTTGCGCCACTTATTCCCTGACACAAAGGGATGAATAAGGTCGTCGCGTTTTAGATACAAGTGAACTCCGTGTTCGTCAGCAATCTTGCTTTGAACTTTCTGAACCGGCGTGTTGGTATTGAACATGCCTAGTAGAACTGGGCGATTTCCTCCAACGATTTGCGTTGCAGGTCGGGAACTGATACATCGTCGGCTGCGTAGCCAACCGGCACCAACAAGAACGGCTTTTCGTTTTCCGGTCTACCTAAAATTTTAGCGAGAAAGTTCATCGGGCTCGGCGTATGGGTCAGTGAAACCAAACCCGCCTGGTGGATAGCGGTTAATAACATCCCACAGGCAATGCCTACTGACTCCTGTACGTAGTAGTTCTTTCGTTTCACACCATCATCTACATCGTACGTTTTGCGCATTACTACGATCAACCAGGGCGCTATCTCAAGAAACGGTTTATGCCAGTCGGTGCCAAAGGGTTGTAGGTCCTTCAACCATTCCTCCGACATCCGGCCGTGGTAATTTTCGTACTCTTCTTCTTCGGCTGCAGCCCGAATTTTGGACTTCATTTCGGGACTTGAGATGGCGCAAAATGTCCAAGGTTGCTTGTGGGCTCCCGATGGAGCCGTTCCCGCTGCCATGATGATGTCTTCAATCACCTGACGCGGTACTTCCCTGTCGGAAAATTCTCGTACTGTTCTTCTCCTGTCAATACTCTGATAAAATGCACTCGCCCGACTTCGCAACTCATCCTCACTCGGGTACTCGGCCTGAAATGGTATAAATCCCTCTGTTCTCATTTTTTCTCTTTTATCCAAATTCTATCTTTTCCTCTAAACTTGGGTGACTGCACTGAAATCACCACCAAGGGCTTCTTGCTGGTTGTTGTAACCGCATGTACGGTTCCTTGCGGAATTACCACTACATCCCCTTTTTTAATCACTTTAACTTCACTCCCTAACGTCATCGACCCCTTGCCCCCCAGCACGGTAATAACTTCGGTGTGAAGCACGTGTTTATGTGGTTTAACACCATTCTTTACCCATATGGCATAGGTACTGCTAAACGTATCGCTATGCAATGCTTTCACATATACATTTGGGAAGTCGGTTGAATCAGGCACTAACTGTTTGCCCTCATACACCTGTGCGTGCACCTGCCCACCGGCTACCAGAAACAGTATCAGCGTCAGTGTTTTTATCAATCCCCGCATACCTCTCCTTAGAAATTAAACTTGTACCAAAAATTCGGGAAAAAGCCAAGTTGGTATTCCTCCACAATAATCTTGGAGCCAGCATTCTCCGGGTCGTCTACATAGCTGTTCTTTAACACGTTTTGTGTGTTGAGGATATTGGCAATATCAAAGGAAATTTCGTGTGTTGTTTTTGGCGTGTTCAACCTAAGCCCAAGCTTTAGGTCCAATCGGCTGTAGTTTCTAAACCGCAAGGTGTTTCGCTCAGAATCCACAATGATGATACGTGAGCCGTCAGCCTCGGTTGCCGAGGTATCAATCGGCGAATACAGTCGGCCACCTCCAATGGTGTATTTCGTTCCAAAAATCACCGCGTTCTTATCGGCCTTACCAAACTTGTATTCGTATCCGGCAAGTCCATTAGCAATAAAACGTCCATTGAAATCGGTGTTTCGCTCTACGCCATCACTGCCTTCGTATTTAGAGTCGTAAAAAGATGCGGTTGACATGAAGTAATAGTTGTTGCTAAAAAACTTCTCAACGGTCACCTCCAGGCCTCGATTCGATCCCGTGCCAGAATTAGCCAAAACATCCGGGAAAAACCGCTCGAATCCAGAACCCTGGTTAAGCAGCGAGAATGAGCTCGGCACCACCTCAACCGGTACATTGTACAGCATTTGATAGTATGCCTCTGCGCGAATTCTTAGGTTCCGCTTTATTACTCGTTCGTACGAAACAACGGCATGGTGGCTTTGTGTAGGTCCAACCTCTGCATTATGTGCTGCATATGTTTTCGAAACCGAATCAGTAAACAGTGAGTTATACACGTACAACGGTTGAATTTGGCTGTGCATTCCATAACCAACGCCCCAGGTTTCATTTGGCTTACGTCTCCACTTAAGACCAATTCGAGGCTCAGCCAAATTGGTATTACTCTGGCTGAAGTGCATGAGATGCACACCGGCGTTCAGTGTTAGCAGAGAGGTTAGTCGGTACTTCCAGCTTGCATAGGCCCTACCCATAAAACTTCCATCGGTTGTATTGAGCAACTCCGACCAGGTAAAATCCTGTTCGTTTCGTACACTGTCGAGGTAGTTGAGTTTGTATAAATCGGTGATCAGACCAAGCTTCAGGTTGCTTCTGGAGCTGAATTTTTTGTTCAATGATCCGTGAAAGGTGGTTTTCCCATGTTCCATATCAGATCGCTTTACAGGTACCAGGTTTACCCGGGTATATTGGTTTGGGTCGCGAAATATTTTGTCGTGATCGGACAATACCTGTTGAACGTTATGCGCTACCACCAGGTTTAACGTTTTGTTGTTGGCAAGACGACGTTTCCAGGTAGCTCCCAACACACCCATATTGGTGCGGAAATATTGATCCCTATCTTTTAAACCATAGAGTTCTTCGGTAGGCTCCTCGTCGTCGCTGAAAACGATATCAATTGAGCTGAGTCCTCCAAGACCAAACACTGAAAACTCACCTTTTTTGTTGGGGAAGTTCAACTTGAAGTTCAGATCCTGATACCGCGGTATAGCGTCGGTGCCCAGGTCAATATTCAACTGGTTAAAAATATCGAATGTTGCATATCGGTACGCCACAAGGAAACTCGATTTCTTCTCCTTGTTGATGGGCCCTTCGGCCATCAACTCGGTTCCAAAAAGTCCGAATTGTCCGGTATACTCCGCTTTCTTATAATTTCCGCTTCGTAGCTTGAGGTCGAAGACACCCGAGACTCCATTTCCATACTCAGATGGGAATGCACTGGTCATGAAATCGGAGTTACCCACCGCTTTATTATTGATCATACTGATCGGACCTCCTGTGGTTCCTGCTACAGCAAAGTGGCTGGGATTAAAAATGTCGATGCCTTCCATTCTCCATAGCAATCCAAGAGGTGAATTACCACGTACTACAATATCGTTTCGTTGGTCGTCTGTACCTGCAACCCCGGCATAGTTTTGTGCCATTCGCGCCGGATCTTGCCGACTACCCGGATAACGTTCAGCTTCTTCGGCGTCGAAACTCCGGCTACTTACCGAAACCATTGCATTATGACTTCTGGCCTTTGATTTTTTCACGGTTAATTCCGTTACTCCCATCATGTTGGCCGCTTCTATCAGTTCCACCCGAAGGTCAACGGTTTGGCCACTGGTTACCATTATATTGTCGCGCACAACGGACTCATAACCAACATACTCGATGATGAATTTATGACGACCAATCGGCACATTGCTCATTTCAAAGTATCCGTCTTCGTCGGTGGTTGCTCCAAGTCCTTCGGCGGTTTCAACTAATACCGTAGCCGCTGGCAAACCAGCCTTTGTATCGGTATCAACAACTCGTCCGGTTACCGTTTGTGTGATTTGTGCTTCAGCGCAAAGAACCATTGCGAGAAACAAAGTCAAAAGTCCAATTCGTTTCATAAGTGGAAATTAAAATCGGGTAAAAGTACAAAAATATTTTCCTGACCTGTTTTGCATATTTTCCCACTCGCACGTTGATTTTTACGACCAGGCCATAAAAAAACCCGGACCTTCCGGCCCGGGTTTCAATTAATTATTTTGATTGATCTACATATTGGCTACGATTTCTTCGCCAAATTCAGAACACTTCAACAAGGTTGCTCCGTCCATCAATCGTTCGAAGTCGTACGTTACTCGTTTTGAAGCAATGGCGCCATTTAGTCCTTTAATAATAAGGTCGGCGGCCTCTGTCCAACCCAGGTATCGGAACATCATTTCTCCAGAAAGGATAACCGAACTTGGATTTACTTTATCAAGCCCTGCGTACTTAGGTGCAGTACCATGGGTTGCTTCAAAGATGGCTTTACCCTCTTTGTAGTTAATATTCGCACCAGGTGCAATTCCGATACCTCCAACAATGGCCGCAAGTGCATCTGAAACATAGTCTCCGTTGAGATTCAAAGTAGCAATCACATCGTACTCAGATGGTCTTAGAAGAATCTGTTGCAAGAACGCATCAGCAATTACATCCTTAATAATAATGGAGTTACCGTTGTTGTCGATTACCTGCCATGGGCCGCCTTCATAATCAACGGCTCCGAACTCGTTTTTAGCCAATTCGTATCCCCATTGCTTGAACATACCTTCAGTAAACTTCATGATGTTTCCTTTGTGCACAAGAGTAACTGATCGGCGGTTGTTGGCGATTGCATAATCAATTGCTGATCGTACCAATCGCTCTGTACCTTCCTTACTTACAGGCTTAACACCTAACGAGCAGGATTCAGGGAATCTGATGTTCGTTACGCCCATATCATCGATTAGGAATTTCTTTACTTTTTCAACCTCATCCGAACCATTCATCCACTCAATTCCAGCATAGATATCCTCTGTGTTTTCTCGGAAGATAACCATATCAACATGTTGTGGTTCTTTTACCGGAGAAGGAACTCCTTCGAAGTATTGAACAGGTCGTACACAAGCATAAAGATCCAATTTCTGACGCAATGCTACGTTCAATGATCGGATACCGCCACCAACCGGTGTGGTCAATGGGCCCTTAATGGCAACCAAATATTCTTCTATGGAGTCAAGTGTAGCCTGTGGCAACCATTCTCCCGTTTGGTTGAATGCCTTCTCTCCTGCTAACACTTCCTTCCATTCAATCTTTCGGTCGGTACCATAAGCTTTACTTACGGCTGCATCAAATACGCGCTGTGAAGCCTTCCAAATATCCGCACCAATACCGTCTCCTTCGATAAACGGAATAACCGGATTCGAAGGCACGTCAAGCCTTCCGTTGTTGATTGTTATTTTATTCGACATGTAACTGTATTTAGGGCGGCAAAATTAGATATTTAGCGGCTAAATATGTTAAAACTGTCATAAACAATTGGTCCTGGAACCAAACTGACAAATTCGTGTATCATCTTCGCGGCAAATTGAAGTATCTTGCGTTGTTTATGGCGTTACGTCTATTGATTTTTCTGGTTGGGATGATCGTGGTCCCGTTTGGGTATGCTCAGATTGAAGCGACGGAGTTTAAATCGATCTCAAATCTTCGTTTTGAGGGAAACACTTCCGGATCGAAACTTGGCAAAAAATCCAACGTAGGGAACGACTATGACGTAGTCTATCACAAACTCAGTCTGTACATCGACCCACGACAGCGCCCAATGCACGGTTCGGTACTCACTTATTTCAAACCATTTACATCCAGTTTCTCCGAAGTTCGTTTTGACCTTACGGACTCGCTTCAGGTGGACTCGGTAATCTATCACGGTGCCAAAAGAACGTATACCCATCTCGAAAATGAATTACGCATTGACCTGGGTAGTGTGGTGAATCAGGGGCAACTCGATTCCATAACGGTTTATTACAGTGGCGATCCAACCAACAACCCACAGCGCAGCTACGAACGTGAAAGCGGGCGAGCCATGAGCTCTTCTCCGCTGATCTGGACGCTCAGCCAGCCTTATGGTGCAAGAGACTGGTGGCCCTGCAAGCAAGGCCTTACGGATAAAATTGACTCGTTAGACATGTATGTTACTGTTCCCAAAGGAAACAAGGCTGCGGGAATCGGCTCTCTCGAATCGGTTACTGAACCAACTGACTCCCAGCTCACCTACCATTGGAAACATCGATATCCGGTGGCCACCTATCTGGTAGCTACGGCCGTAACCGACTATGTTGAGTTTACCGATTGGGTTCGGTTTTCGGATGGCGACAGTTTAGCTATTCTGAATTACGTATTCCCTGAGAGCAGACCTTTTATGGAAGAACCGGTCAAACAAACTATTCCGATCATGAAACTGTTCGACTCGCTTATCGGAGAATATCCGTTTTCAGATGAGAAATATGGTCATGCCGAATTCTTACGAGGTGGTGGCATGGAACACCAGACCATGAGCTTTATGGGTAGTTGGAGTTTTGGACTCATTGCACATGAACTGGCACATCAATGGTTTGGGGATCAAATTACATGTAACACCTGGTCGGATCTTTGGTTAAACGAGGGATTTGCCACCTATTTTACCCTTGTTGCCCGCGAAGCACTTCAGGATGAGGCCACCTGGCGCAGCGTTCAATTGGCCAGCCAGGAACGTGCCCTACGCGAGCCAACTGAATCGGTTTTTGTAATCGACACCATTGACCGGGAACGACTATTCAGCTCTCATCTCACCTATAACAAGGGAGCTCAACTCCTTCGCATGTTGCACTGGCAAATGGGCGACTCGCTGTTCTACCTCGCTCTTCGCAACTACCTAAACGATCCGGACCTATATTATGGTTTTGCCGGAACCGCAGACCTCCAACACCATTTGGAAGCAGTATCAGGTAAAGACTTCTCAACCTTTTTTGATCAATGGTTCTATGGTGTAGGCAATCCACATTACATTGTAAACTGGGAACAACGAGGAAGTCAAACCGAGGTTTCGTTAAGACAAACAACTAACTCAAGCACAAACTTTTTTCGGATGCCGGTGGAGCTTGCCTTTGTGGGGTCCAATCAAACTTCAACCATTACCATTGATGCCTCTCAAAATGACACGAGCTTTATAGTTCATACACCTTTCGCTATTGACTCCATGAGCTTCGACCCTCAATTGTGGGTTTTAGCTACACACGAGGTCCATAATCGAAGCGACTATTCCTCCGATGTTATTCTGTACCCAAACCCCGCAGGTAATCAAATTACGGTATCTGCACTGCGGTCCAACTACACATCATATCGTATATATGACGTGCTGGGCCGAACGTTGGTTCATCTTGACCTTCCAGCCAGTGATGGCGTGTTTGTAGACATTAATCTGGACGGTTTTATGAATGGCCTATACTTTTTGGAACTTCGCGGAAAGGATACCAAATCTGTTTCGAGGTTCGTTAAGAAGTAAAACCCACTATGACGTTTTCCAAGCTCTCCCTGTTTCTGTTGGGGTTTATGTCGTGCACGTTTGTAACCAGTCAGGAACAACAAGAAACTGAAACTCCAGACTCTGCTCAGGTTATTCCGTATGCCGACTACCTTGACAGCCTCAATCACCGAAAAACAACCATTGATTCTGGCGATTTTATAGGCGCCAAACACCTCCTGTTCAATGTTTTTCATTCAGAAATCCCTTCCTATTGGATTGGCACGCGATGGGATTTCAACGGTACAACTCCTACTCCAGGTGATGGCTTAATCGCTTGTGGATACTACCTCACCACCACCATGAAACAAACCGGTTATGAGATTAACCGATACAAAATGGCGCAACAAGCTTCTTCTGTGCTGATTGAAGCCTATTGCAGTAACATTGCCAAGATGACGTCTCTTGAAGCCGTAAGCAAATACCTATCGACACAGCCGGATAGCAGCACCTTTATTATTGGCCTGGATTCCCACACTGGTTTTGTAACCAAACATGGAAATAATTATTACCTCATACACTCCAACTATATTGGGAGTGAAGGTGTTATTCGAGAAAAGCTTGAAGAGGCCCAGGTGCTCGTACACAATTCGTTTTTTATGATAGGCAGTTTGAACGGACACAAACAACGTTTAACACAATGGATGAAATGGTAAGCTAAAACGCATTAAGTTTGCTTACCGTGAAACGCTATTTATTTGGTATACTTTTAAACCTGCTGTTTGTTACCATAGGGTTAGCACAAAACTCTCAAGACACAACACTTCCAAATGGTGATCGTGGTGCGTTCAGGATCGAGGTTGTCCCTTGCGATTGCGACAGCACCGTAAACGATTCCATATCCATTTCGTTGAACCGTTGCTTTGACACGATTTCCTTATTTGTAAAAACTGCTTCGATACTCGACTTTGCCGATTCTGTGGCTATTGCCTATGGCGTTCCGCCGAAGCTCGTTTATGAAATTGGCATGAATGAAAGTCGGTGGCAAAACATCTACGACCTCGACTATCTAATCAAAGATGGTGATCTCCAGGTGATTGACCGAACGTTCAATCACTTTTACAATGAGATGGGTCTAACCGGTGGCAAAACCAGAAGAAACTATATTCTGGTAGGCATCTACTACCTGAAAGTGAACTACAACATATACCACAACTGGAAAAAGGCGCGCTATGCCTACGGCAGGGGTCGATGGAAACCGGAGTCGGAATGGACACGTCTGGAACGTCACTTTATGAACAAGATCGACTGGAATCAATACGACTAACTCACTACATGTTCAGGTAGAAGTCGCGCGTTAGTATCTGATATGCTTCTGTATACACGTGCCGGTCTCGCTCAACAATAAGCTCATCGCGCAGTAACTGAGCCTTCTCCTTACCCACTTCAATTAAACATCGTTTTACGGGCGCCTGCGCATTGCCCCGTACCCGAGTTATTCGATGCGGCACCATGGCGTATTGGCGGGACACATTTACGAACTTTTCTTCCTGATCGGACGGAATGATCACTGCCAGCCTACCAGACCTATTTAAGTGGTTTGCCGAATGAGCAACGAGGTTTTCAAGGCTTAAGCTGTCAACGTGCCTCGCCTGATTGCGTTGAGGGTCAGCTGTTTTAAGCCCATTTATGAAGAAGGGCGGATTGCATACAATTAAATCGAAACGGCGCTTCGAACTGTAAGCGAGAAGGTTTTTGTTACCAACAGTGATTCGACTGGAAAACTTTGATTGGCCCACGTTGTACTGGGCCTCGTCACATGCTTTACCATCAATATCAATGGCCTCAATGGTTGCATTGGCAAACCGTTGTGCTAACATTAACGCAATCAACCCGGTTCCTGTCCCAATGTCCAATATGTGATTCGGATTGGCATGGTTACACCATGCTCCCAACAGCACTCCGTCAGTACCTACTTTCATTGCCGATTGACTTTGTTGTACATCGAACTGCTTGAATCTAAATACACTCATATTGACCGGAACAAAGCTATGCCATCGAAGTAGAAGTTGCAGAAACCCAGGTTATTTAAAAATTATGAACCTCCAGAAACCCCGTGGTTACTACGTTTAAAACCAATGACATACTTATTACAAATGTTTTGCTAACACGATGGCATGTTATCCCGTATACACCTTCAAACAACAACACATTAAAGAATTATGAATATCAAAAAATTATCTTATGGTGTAGTAGTCTTTTCTCTTCTGTTCACAGTTGGTTGTATGGATGATTTTCCAATAACCACAACAACTGGGGGAGGATCTACCACTCACGGTGGATCTAGCACACGAGGTACCACAGACGGAAAAACAGATTGGGGAACCACCGACGGACGAACTGACTGGGGCAACTCAGACGGAACCGATTGGGGTACTACAGATGCTTCATCATCTGACGGCGCTTGTGATATGGGAACTTCTGACGGCGGAAGTGACTGGGGATCAACAACCGGAAGAGACACTATTTGGACTTCAACCGGTGGTGCTGACTGGGGCACTTCTGATGGAAAAACTTCTTGGGGAGGAACTTCTAGCGGCAACTCCGACTGGGGGTCAACAACCGGAAGAGACAGTATTTGGACTACAACTGGTGGTTCTGACTGGGGTTCTACCACATGGGGTGACACCGTTTGGGCGACTACAACACGAGGTGGTGGTGCCAGCGACTGGGGCGGAACTACCCGATAACTCAAATCTCTGCTAGTGGCTTTCACAGTATAATCAAACAGCACTAAATTTTGAAGGCCGCGTGTTGCAAACACTGCGGCCTTCTTTGTGCTTTACTCACTACCGTATTTAAACAATGAAAGAACGACTTAGAAAATATCTTCATACCATTTTCACGCTGGACCTAAGGGCACTCGCTCTGTTCCGGATTTTTTTGGCTGTGGTGCTTATTGGAGACATTTCTGTTCGTTTTAGCGACTTACAGGCATTCTACAGCAACCAAGGTGTACTGCCGTTGGACGTGATGCACGAAGGCAACTACTTCAGTCCTTTCTCCATTAGTGTCCACATGATGAATGGTGCGCTCTGGTTCCAAACCATCCTGGTGGCTTTAGCCTATGTGTTTGCCATTTGTATGTTGGTCGGATATCGTACACGACTGTTCACATTTCTATCGTTCTTTATGCTTTTTTCCATCCAAACCAGAAACCCATTGGTTCTTCAGGGTGGAGATGATTTCCTGAGGCTCTTATTGTTTTGGGCCATATTTCTTCCCTCGAATCGGGTTTGGGCAGTTGATGCCATCGGTCGCGGGAGGCCTGGGTCTTACAAGCAGTTTGACATTGCTAACATAGGTTACGTTTTACTTTTGTTCAGTGTTTACTTCTTCACATCTCTGATGAAGCACTCACCTGAATGGTATCGCGACGGGACCGCTTTGTATTATGCGTTTAGCATCGATCAGATGGTTTATCCTGCATCAAAGCTGTTGTACCCATACCCTAATTTGTTAAAAGCTTTAACCTTTGGAACCATTGGCCTGGAGTTGATTGCTCCACTTCTGTTGCTCATACCGTATAAACCGCAGGTATTTAAGACTATATTCGTTGTAGGTCTTACCATGTTACATGTAGGTATAGGATTAACCATGCAGGTAGGTTACTTCTTTATCATTTCGATTGTTGGTATGATCGGTTTGTGGCCCGAGGTCTTTTTTAGACCCTTGGAGAGGTTGTTTGACCGACTGAGTCGGAACAGTTTGATCAAGTGGTTCCTGCACGTGTTTCAACCCAGATATGTAACAAAACCTCGTTTAAAGCGATTGACAAATACGGTTATGGTTAGTGCTATTGGATTAAGCCTCGTATGGAACATTGGCAACGTTGCCAAGATACCTCAGGGTATGCGTTCTGTTGTTCTCCCTGTGGGAAAGCTCACCGGGCTTAGTCAGAACTGGGGCATGTTTGCTCCCACGGTGTTTAAAGGTGATGGGTGGTATGTGTATGAAGCCATTACAGAATCGGGAGACACCATTGACATACTTAAACCTGAAACCTCCATTGACTACAGTAAACCCGAATGGGTTGTGTATCAATACAAAAACGCAAAATGGCGGAAGCTTGGCGAAAATCTGATGCGATCAAAAAACAAGAGCATACGCACTCCGTTTTGTCGTTATCAGTTAACCAATCACAACCGAAACCACCCCGACCAGAAAATATGGAAGCTTAACGTACTGTACTTCCGCGAGAAATCATTACCTAACTATGAAGTAGAAGACATTGAAAAAGGGAAGATTTGTTCTTGCTTCCTTAAAAATAAAGGAAAAGAAACGGCGTCAATCGAGTAAGACTGCGTGAAGAATATCGACCATATCATTAAAAAGTGTCTAAAGCGAGATGAGAAAGCCTTAGAACAGCTTTATCAGTACTTGTTTAATGATATGATGGGGATTTGCATGCGTTATCAAAAAACGAGAGAAGATGCTGAAGAGGTTTTGAACGATTGTTTTGTAAAGATTGTTTCATCCCTCAAAAAACGAGACTCGAATATCCCGTTGATGTACTGGGTAAAACGAGTAACTGTAAATAAAAACATTGATGCCTTGCGAAAGAAAAAGGCATTGTATAACATCGACGAACAAATGCACAGTAGCGACGATCAGGAGTATTCAATTGGCCCTTCCGTTGACCACTTGAATCAGAAGATTGAAGTTGACAATTTGCTTTATACCATTTCGTTGTTGGGCGAACCACAACGGCAAATTTTCAACTTGTTCGTAATCGATGGATATAGCCATCATGAGATTTCGGAAATTTTAGATCTCTCTGAGGCAAGCTCCAGGTTTCATCTGCATTATGCACGCAAAAACCTGAAGGAAATGTTAAAAAAAACGGAACAAAGAATGATTAAGGTTAAATCCTAAAACAAAGCGAATGGAAAACGAGTTCGACAAAATCGTACGTGAGCTTATAGGTAAAAAGGAATACACCTATAACAAGGCACTTTGGGCCAAGGCTAAAATTGGCCTGAAAGCTGCCTATGCTAAAATTATAGTGGTAAAGAGTGTTGTGGCAGTTGTTGCCACAGGTGCGGCGGGCGTAGCAGGCGTTGCGATCTACCAAAACCAGGTTGCGGATGGTTCAGAACAAGCAACTCCTCCAGCTCCTATTGAGGTGGTACAAGAGGAAGTTGTTGACACTGCCGAACATCTAATGGCTTCGGAGATCAATAACGAGGTAGAAGCTATGGAATATGCAGAGGCTGTTGAAGCCTACGAACAAGCAACATCTTCTCCTGAAACACCTGTTTCAGAGACTCCACAGATGGTAACGGAACCAGAAGTTCCAACAATGGTTGCAGCATCTACAACACCAACCAGCACTACCTATCCAACCGAACCAGAACCAAATCCAGCACTACCTGTACCAATTGCAAGCAATCCGGTTCAGGCTGGCCCGAGCCCAACCACTCCAAGAAGGAGCTTTCCTCCAATAAATAACATTGAGATGTCTGCTAAGCAGACGCTTCCCGTGCGAGAATCCAGAAGCCATACCCTGACAACAGTATCTTCAGAAACGCAAACAGCAATGACCAAGGATCGGAACTGGTCTGTTGAATTATCTCTCGCTGAGGGCTCCGCAGTGCTTACTGACGACCTCCCAACTAACTACTCATCGGTAATTGATGGGTATGAAAGCAGAGGACTTAGTTTCAAAAGAAAAGTTAAAGACAACCTGCTTCTTGGAAGCGGTGTTCAAACACAAACCTGGTCAGAAACACGTGAATTTAGCTGGCTTAGCCCTGAACGAATTATCGAAATTGACCCTTTTAGAATCGATAGTGTTCGAGGTGGAATGGGCTTCATTTTTAATCCGTTCAGTGGCCAGTGGGAATGGGTCGATACGGCTGACATACGCAATTGGCCAACCTTTGGAGACCCAGTTTATGACACCACTTGGGCCACCCGAACTGAACGCATTTCCAACCGTGTAAAATCGGTAGAGATTCCACTAACCATTGGATATCAATTTGAGCTTAATCGCTTAAGCTTTATTCCAAGCCTAAGTGCCGGAGTGGGTTACCTCTATAGCGTCAGTTACAGTCAGTTGCAAGGCCCCTTAAACGAGAGGCAAAACTTCAGCAAAACCGATTTCAATGCGTTTTACATCAATCTTAGGGCTGAGGCAAGCCTCCAATACCGAGTCGCTTATCGAAACTTTGTAAGTGCCGGGGTTGGTTATTCCCGGTCCACCTCAACTCTCGGCAGTCCTGATCAGATGAATCTAAAGCTGGGCAGCACGTATTACAAACTAGGAATTGGATTTGAATTCTGATCACATATTAAACCAACCAACGTCCATCTTATTTTTTGATGGAGATTGCACCATGTGTAACGGGTGGGTAGATTTTGTGATGTCGCACGAATCCAAATCTACTGTACAGTTTGCATCACTTCAATCTGATTTTTGTACGTCCTTCTTCCACCAAAACGGGTACGAATACACCATAGATTCCATGATTTTTTGGGATGGAAGTCGTTTCTGGGAGAAATCGAACGCTGTTCTTCAACTCGCAAAACGGTTACGCTCGCCTTATTCGATGCTTAGTTGGTTTAGTTTTATTCCTATAAAACTCAGGAATGCTGTTTACGATCTGGTTGCCCGAAACCGTCACAGCTTATTCTCTAAAAAAACCGAGTGCCGGCTTCCAACGGAAGAAGAACGACTGCGCTTTCTTTCGTAGACCGAACCAGTTTCAACTGACACAGGGAACCAGTAGCATGTTGATTCCTTTGGGTCGTGCCATCTGGCTAGTTAATTCTATCCGTTTTTTAAATTAAGGCCGTGTTCCTTTATAGGTTTACGTATCTTGAGGCCATAATCTACTTACTAATATGCCTTTTTACAACGACCTTAGACCCGACACGGATGACAAAAAAGTGGAGTTTGGCCTGATCTTCCCTAACTTCTCGAATGAAGAGAAGAAGCGAACCATTGAGAATCTTCTTACCTTAAGAAGCAGTTTAAGCATCTCCATACCCAGAAAAACGGCAGACCGAAGTCTTCTGCTGGCAAGCTGGAACATCAAGGAATTTGGCCATTTGAAGGAACGTCTTCCGGAGTCATACTTTTACATTGCAGAAGTAATAAGCAAGTTTGACCTGGTTGCCGTGCAGGAAGTTAAATCAAAACTCGACGATCTTTTCAAGGTAATGAAACTCCTGGGAAGCAAGTGGAAGTATATTATCACCGACATTACCGAAGGTACTGATGGTAATAGAGAACGTTTTGCCTATATCTATGACTCGAGGAAAGTAACTCCTTCCGGTCTTTCGGGTGAAATTGTACTTTGGGACAAAATCACTGAGGGCAGTAGTATAAAACAATTGAAGCGCACGCCTGCAATTACAGGTTTTAAGGCCGGATGGAAGTCATTTGCGATTATCAATGTTCATCTTCAACCTGGAAAAAAAGACGACCAAACGAAGAAACGAAAGGAAGAAATACGTCTATTGCTTAAGGCGCTTGAGGAAAAGAAAAAGAAGAAACATCTCTGGAACGAAAACATCATCATTCTTGGTGACATGAATCTATACAAGGAGGATGACGACCTTGTTAAGCTGTTTGACGGGGCGGGATTTGAAGAATCAACCTCATTACATGGCAAATTCACCAACGTAAGTAACAATGAAGTGTACGATCGCATTTTTTACACACAGAACGACTTCTTTCAAATGGTGTTAAACCAGCAGGGTGAGCCTGTTGGAAACGTTCTGGATGTATTTAACGAAGTGTATACAGAAGCTCAACGCCCTGCTTATCACAACATCATGCTCCAGCACAAAGACGATCCATCTAATTTAACAGATGATGCATCTTTTAAGAAGTACTACCACTCTTTTTGGAAACGCGCTCAGATATCGGACCACAACCCTATCTGGTTAGAAATCCAAATTGACTCAAGCGACGACTTCTTAAACCACAAGCTTAAGTCGTTTACCGGTTCCTAGTCGATCAAGATTAGTTTCTCCGGAATGGTAGCAACACCATTTGAACCTGTAAGCGTATAGATGTACTGGCCTGATTTCAGATTTAGACTAAACCGGTTAGAATTATCGAGCTCTACTTCTTCCACCTTCTCTCCCGTTAGTGCATAAACCTGCATAGTATAATGATCTTCCGCACTATTGTTGCTCAAAAAGACCGTTCCGTTGCTAGGGTTTGGATATAGGGTTACCTTATGCTCATTCTGTAGCGGTGTTTCCACATTTGAGTTCCCATTTTCGGTGACCTGTAGTCCATCAAAGGAGATCGACGACCACCCATCTATTCCAACAAATCGGAAGGCAATGTAACTGGTTGAGGATAGTTTTGGGATGGCAATAGATCCTGTATCGCGCCAAAGCTTATCATCGCCCGAATACAGTGACGTAAAGTCTGCCAAAACCACCATTGAGTCGGCTTTCTCGGGGTCCTGGTCTCCGTCAAGCGCATAAACGTGTACACGTTGCTCGGGTAAAAAAACTCCGAAATAGCTGAAGTAGTTGAAATAGAGCGAGTCAATGCTCCCCCCCTGACTAAAGTCTAAAACCGGAGACACATACCAGTCGAAAAAAGTGTCCTTATCAGCAGTACCCGTGGGCGCAAAGTTGATTACTTTGCTCTCAGAAGAGAAGCCTCCCGCTTCTACTGCCCATCCATTATTACCTTTCTTTCCGGTCCGAAATTCCTTCCAACCTTTCCGTTCTTCGTCTGTATCAAATCCGGTTTTATAGGTTTGCGCATGGACGCTTGCCGCCCCTATCATCGCGAGCCCTAAGGCCAATTGTTTCACTAACTTGTTCATGCTTCAAAGATACCGACCGTGGTATGCTCAACGTGGTACATTTTCGACAGATCGTTGTACAATTGCGGCGAGATCTCTGGCCACTCCCTATCTATTGAACTACGTCTGGCAATTGGCCAAGACTGTAGTAAAACTGCAGAATTTCAATGCGGTATCGCACCACCGACTCGATGTATTTCTTTCGTGCATCGATCCACCTTAACTCCCTGTTGTTCACTACAAACAATGAAGATTCGCCTAGGTTGTACCGGGTATATTCAGCCTCTGACATGGTTTTGTAGTTGATGGTCGCATCTCGCCATAAATCTACACTAGACTTATACTGATTGGCAGAATTAAGGGCAACCCGTTGATTGTTCACAATCTTTACTGTTAAATCACTCCGTTTATTCTGAATAATATCCTGTTCAAGTTCTAATTGCCTTGATTTTGATCGTTGTTTCCTAAGAAGAATAGGCATGTGGGCTTTTACCCCAACGTAATTATTACGAGCTACATCATAGTCAAAACTCGCCACGCTGCCAGGTGTTTCCTGAACCCGGAACTGCACATCCAGTTTTGGTTTAAAATATTCCCGGTTCAAAGCAATATCCGTTTGAATAATGGTCGAATCGGCATCCAGTAGCAGAATCATGGGATGATATCTTACCATTTCCCGGGTAATCATTGAGTCGGGGAACTGCACTTCATAGGTTGAGTCGATCATTGGCACCAAATTGGTATCAATGGTAGAGTCCCATATATAATTCCTAAGATAGGATGCGTGCTTAAACACATCAATCTGACTTTTGATAAAGAATGCCAATCGATTCTGATAGTTTATAAACGCTTCAAGCGTATCGATTGTAGCAGCCTCGCCAATCGTCCTCATTCGTTTGACAAAAGTCAATCGATCTTGAGCAAGAGTTAATGCTTCATCGGCAAGACGAAACATTTCCATGCTTCCATACCAATTCCAGTATGCCCTGCCAGCCTCTACCAGATACTCATTCACCTCCAGTTGGTTCACCAGTTCAGCCGCATCGGCGCTAATACGGCTTTGTTTTAGGCGAGTACGTTCCTTATCCGTAAACAAGCCCGCTCCTAAAGGCACTTCCAGGCCAGCAAACACCAAACCTGCCTCGGGAAGGTTGCCCTCTGGGTTGAGGTACGTTCCTGAATTTCGATCATAGCCAGCCTGAACCTTTACACCTAGCTTGGTCTTTACCGTAAGATCGGTAGACAGTCGATCGTAATACGAGGTTCCTTCAAAGTTTTTACTGTTGTAGGTTGAGTTAAACTTGGGCTCGAATGCGGCTCTTGCTTCTGACCATTTCTGCTCCTGAATGGCAGCTTTTGTCCTACTCGCTTCTACCTTAGGTGCATACTCCAGCACCTGTTGAAGGAAGTCTCGTTCACTTAAAACCGCGGTATCTGTTGACTGGGCAAAGCCAGTCAAGGCTAACCCAATGCATATAATTAGGCTACTTGCTCTTAGCACGTTTCTCTTTTTTTGATGTAGTGTAGTAATCGGGGGGGAATCCGTTCATCTGCCTCCATAACTCGTACCAGACCGGCACCCGGTTCAAGAGGGCGATTCCACGCGAGCCGGATCCAACTCTGATTTCCTTTGGCCATGGTTTCTCCTCAGTTTCAATCACCAGGATTCGATACATGCCATTCTCGCTGATCGAATAGTCAACGGCATACACTTCTCCTGGAAACGTTCCAAAACTCAGTTCTGGCCAACCAGAGAAAACCGTTGTAGGCCACCCATCGAACAACAACATGATTTGACCTCCTTTTCTAACCAATGGCAGATCCATTGGACTTACATATGCCTCCACGGCTTTTTGCCAAACCTTGGGAACAATGGTCATAATGGGCGTCGACTCTTTAATGTTCTCTCCCACTCCGGCTTCCAGCGCCTTCGTGAGAAAACCGTTTCTTGGAGCCAATACGTAGTACATCTCTTGCCTCATTTCGTAGTTGGCCAACTGGTTTTTCATCTTTGACATTTGGGACAGACCCTGGTAGAGTTCACTTCCTGCACTTGATCGTTTCGACTTTACCTCGGATATCTTTTCGGCAAATTCACTCACCACCCGATCCTGTTCAATAAGTGTATTAATGTACCGGTTCACACTAAGGCCATACTTGTTCTCTTTTTCAATGGCCTTGGCCTTTGTTTCCTGTAGTTTTAGCCTTCTGGTTTCGAGATCAGTAAGAGAAATCAAACCTTCTATGTACATTTCCTCCTGCCGATCGAGTCGCCGGCGAGCCGTTTCATACTCAATTTCAGCGGCCCTCCATGCGGCACTGTCTGTTGTCACCTCAAACTTGGCTTGTTCTACCTTATTGTCGATGGTTTGTATTTTCAAGCGTTGCAGGTCGTTAAGCGAGTGCAACTGATTGTCTAGAGCCTTGAGTTTGTCTTCGTATGCGTTTATGCTGTTGGCCTTTGCATCAACCTGCTCTTTTACCCTCATAATCAGATTAGGGTCGAAATACTCCGCTTTTATCTCTCCAAGTCGCAGAATGGTATCGCCTTTTTCTACATAGTCTCCTTCTTGTACATACCACTTCTCGATCCTACCCGCAATGGTATTTTGCACGGTCTGAGGTCGTTCGTCTGGTCGTAAGGCGTTTATATTTCCCTGGATCTGAATGTTTTGCGTCCAGGGGAGGAACATGATGATGAGAATGGCGGCGAAGATACCGGCGAGGGTATAGAAGAAGAACCGCTTGGCTACTGGGTTCTTAATATCGGTTAGGGAATCGTATTTTTTACGTTGAACCCGATCGCTTACCTTGTTTTTCGAAATATTTAACATGATTTGATCTATTGAATGGTGTATACAACGTCACACTTTTTTTGAATTTCCTTGTTGTTGGAAACTGTTACCACGGTTGCTTCCGCCGCCATTTCCCAAATAACATCCAGAAGTCGTTTCTTGGTTTCATCGTCCAATGAGGAGAATACATCTTCCAGTAATATGAGATGTGGATTTCCAATGAGTGCACGTGCAACCAGCAATTTTATTCGTTGACTGCTAGAGAACGATTGTTCGGGATTGGCGAGCACCTGCTCATACCCATTGGGGAAGCTTCGTACCATTTCATCCAAACCTACTGCCTTGGTTATACGAATAAGGTCTCGATTGGTGATGCCCGGGCGACCCAACGTTATGTTGTCGGCATATGTTCCGTGGAAGATTTGCTGATCGTACGAAACACATCCGATCATGCTCCTCAACGAATCCAAATGTAGGTTCTGAATTGGTATTCCGTTATAGGCGAGCGTGCCATTAAAATTATCCAGTGACGTACTCAGAATTTTTAACAAACTGGACTTACCAGAACCTGTTTCTCCGGAAAGACATAGTCGTGAAAAAGCAGGCATATTCAGGTTTACTGGAGTTTCGTGGAGCGGTTTCCCATCGTAAACACCTGTAATTACTAAATCTTGCAATCCAATGCTCAAGGGTTCATCGTGATTGAGTTTTATACCCTCCGATGTGTTTTTCTCTACTTCAATATCCGTAACGTTTCCAAGTTTCTCCACGGAGGTAATCATATCATAGATGGCCTCCATACTCATAATAAACTTCTCCGATGAATTCAGGATAAGAATGATTACGATTTCCGAGGCAACGAATTGCCCAATAGTAATGCTATTCTGTATGAGCAACAGTGCTCCGGCAATGAGCAATGCCGCAGTAACCAGAGTTTTTAATACCACTACACTACCATACTGACGCATCAACACCTTGAAGTGCATTTTACGAGAAACGAGATACTTACGCACTATGGAGTTTGTGGTGTTCAGGTTGAGGTCGGAATTGCTACTAAGCTTAAACGTTGGCAAAGCACGTGCCACCTCGGCCAACCAATAGGCCATCTCGTACTTGTGTTTACTTTCTTTAAGACTTGTCTCCAATCCGGGTCTACCCGTGGTATACAAAATGATCAACAGAAGTAAGATCAGCGTAATCCCAAATCCAATAAAAACAGGGTGGTAGAGTGATAATAGTATCAGACCAAAGAGAATCTGCAAAATGGATGTTGAGAAGTCGAGCAACACCTTAGACATACTCTTTTGAATGGTAATTGTATCGAAGAAACGATTAACCAGTTCCGGGGCATAGTTTTGCTTTAGCCTGCTTATGTGAAACCGAGGAATACGGAAAGCAAAGTCAAAAGCTGCACGGGCAAACAAACGCCGTTGGAGTACCTCCACTATGTACATCTGTAATATTTGAAAACCGCCTGATAGGGCAACTCCCAACATCACGATTACAGTTAGAATTAGCCAGGATGATGACAAACGTCCTGCAAGAACAAAACCCATAATTGCCTGAATTCCCAACGGGAGGGACAGGTTAATGAGGCCGTGAAACATGGCATACACATAGAGGTACACCAGGTCTTTACGGTCTTGTTTTAATAAATTAAAAAAACGAGTTACCGGTTTCATGCTCGAAGTGCAGAAGCTGTTAAATGGGTGATGTATTCTTTTAATTCGTCGTAATCGTCTTTAGAGAGGTCGGTAAGACGAGGTAAATGTTCACTAAAAAAGATTTGGTTGTGACAGGTTTCCACAATGGTGGATGCCAGTGTGTGCGAATGTTTGTAGTTTGGATTTATATTGAGAATAAGCTCCGACACGATGGCGCAAAGACTTTTATAGGCGAGAAAAGCGCCCTGACTGTTTTCTTCGTCTACTTCCTTAATCAGATACACCTTGGCCCCCTGGGATATGATGATGTGGTATAGTTTCTTTTCATCAATAAAATCGAACTTCTCATCCTGTTCGATTGGTGAAGCGAGAAGCTCAATGGTTCTCTCGAGCTTGAAGAACTTTGAGGATTGATTGTAGGTCTCTTTCAAAATTTTAGCCTGTAACCAGCTCCAATACCAATTGGCCAGATAAACCAGAAGTTTATACTTATTTTCAAAGTAGCGGTACACAGAAGCCTCCGTTGAACCGATTTGTTTGGCCAGCTTCTTAAACGTGAAATGTTCAAGACCCAAATCGTCAATCATCTGGATACTTTCGTGAAGAATACGCTTCCCTAGCTCCGATTCGGTTGGGTCTTTCAGATACGATCCCGCATGTACGGGAAAAGACAGGTTTGATAGCATACCACCAACAACATGATAGTATTACTATTGTTCTATAACATCAAACCTAATGACCATCTTATGACATTACAGCACACCTGTCTTACTTAATGAGTTTCCTCTTTCTCCCCATTGCAGGCGCTGTGCCCAGGTTCGAACGAGTGGTTTGATCCATATAGTACTGGTACGATGTACCGTTCACCGCATTACCTGTAGACCAATCGGTTATGCCTTGAATCGCATCTCGGGCTGTTTGCGACTTCTGTACAATGGCGATCATTTCGTTGTGCGCCTCCGTTTCCCCTTTATTGGCATAAATCCTCCTTCGTTTTCCATTGGACACCCGCACACCCGGATGCTCCCAAGCCCCGCCTTGTCTGTCCAAAAAAGTAGTTAGATCAGTGGGCACCGTCCATTCCTGGATCTCCTCAATCTCCAAACCCAGTTTATGTAAATGAACCACGGTTGAAACGGGTAACATCTCATGCGTATGCGTAGAACCGGGGCGCAGTTTAGTGGCAACCTTGCTATGAACATTGCCCATAGCCTCATTGATTTCTTTACGATATTTCCCCATATGATTGAAGGTAGCCACAAATCGCTCTTGTGATTCAAAACCTCTATGTGACTTGGTAAGGATATCCTCAAAATGGCTAACACGACCTGTCTTCGACAAGCCTTTCAACTCCTGCTCAATGTTCTTCCACCTTGACAGTTGGACCGCCTTTGTAATACGCGAAAAGTCAAAGGCCGTCCTGCCATCAGGGTCGACATAGTTAACCGGATCATTGTTGGCAAAGACATAGGGCGAATAGCCTGAATACACTTCATCAGTGGAAAGAAACTGTTTTTCGTGTGGGTTGTACAACCTAGCGTGGAAATTATACACTCCAAAGTAGTGATCGTACTCCTGTCCGGTATACAGGTGGGTAAAGGTCTCAAACAGCTCGTGCCCGGACCTCTGCTTGTCCTTTAATTTACCATGAATATCGTACTGATAAGCAACAATGGGTTTGTTTCCTGCCCCCAAAACAAACCTCAAACTTTCCTGATAATTCCGGATATGGAAATACGTTTTTCCATCGGCATGCTGGGAACAAATCGGGGCATGACCCAGCCCGTATATCAGGTTGCGATTCGCCTTGTTCTTCCCATCTTCCTGCTTCTCCACAATGGCCTGCGACTGTGTTCCAAAGAAGTAATAAGTAGATGGCAAACCTCGTTGTTTGAAGGCCCTGGCTATTCGTTTTCCGGATGCATCATATACAAGGGCTGCAGCCGACACTCGTTGTCTCTTCTCATCCAATTGTAATTCCTTAGGCGTTCTTAAAATTGGATCGTACTTGAGTTCTATCGTACCCTTTGTGGTTTGTGTTTTGGTTATTTGTCCGTTATCCTCTTCGTTTGATTCCCTTAGGTTTCGCCCATCAACATACCTGTATTCAGATGCGATCCCATCCACTCCATTGTACTGGGTCATGTTCCCATTTAAATCATACGAAAAAGAACACGTGATTTCATTTTCCTTCACCTCGGTTATTCTATATTGGTCGTCGTAAACAAGGTTTCTGCTTACATTCGACCTAATCCACGCGCCAGACTCTTCAATGCTCTCGATTCTCCCCATCAGATAAGGCTTACCTGGTTCATTATGTTCAAACTCAGTTTTATAAACAACCTTTCCTTCCTTCTTTACAACTATTGATGCGAGCTGCCCCTGAAGATTGTAGAAATGGAGCTTTTCCAAGGTATTATTATTTAAACCCGTGCGTATCAGTTTTCCATCAAAAGCATATGCATACGTTGCATACTTGTTCTTGTTTTGGGCATCACCAACACCTTTTAGCCGACCAAGCTTGTCGTAAGTATACACTACTCGCACACCGTTAGGGTAAAGGATGCCTGTAACCCTCCCGCCTGGGTTGTAATCATAACGCACCAGACTTTTATCCGTTCTGTTATCATCCAACTCAACATATTGCGTTATTTCGGTTACGTTACCGGCGCGATCATACGTGTACCGCGTTTCGACCAAATTTTCGTCGACTATGGTAGCACTATACGCTAACCTACCCTGGTAATTTTGAGTTTGCCCATCCTTTCCCAGATTGTACCTCCACTCGGTGTGAGGCAAAACGCCTTCATCATCCCAGAACGAAGAGTTTGCCATGGTCTCGAGCAGATCCCTATCCAGTTTGGTTTCGTAGCTTCCCTTTTCCCTCAATTGATGCAATTCATCGTATTTCAAATACTCTATGCTCACAGGTTCATTGGGACCGTCGTTTTCCGACAACCAAGAAAATGTTTCGTACCCGAGGTAGTTCCTGATCGTTGATGTGGTACCTAAATCCGTATCGAAATACGCCGAACTAAGTCCAAGTAAATCGAAGTACCGTAGGCTATGGGTATAGGCGGCATTGCCCTGTCCACTGGCAATGTAGTTAGGCTGATGTACCGTGGTTATTGGAAAGTTTTCTTTTGTAAATCCGTGTTCCGTGCTCTGGTTCGACCGCCCTGCTCCCTGCCCCACTAATCTTCCTGTTTCGTTGGTGGTCACGGTCTTGTTTCTATTCCCTGGCAAATGGGTTATACGCTCGTGAATCCTGATTTCCTTTAACCAAGCCGAATCCCTATTGGGAATTGATCTCGACGAATATGTTTGACGAGTCACTTCCTCTTTTCCCATCTGGCTAAACCTCTTACCCGGGGGCAACTGAGACACTGGTCGATGCATAAAGTTGGGTTCAAATACGGAGCGGTAGTACGCAAACTTCTCATCACCCTCTTTGAGTTTTTTGAGATGTGAGGGTGCCTCGTCAAAATACTCCGATATATAGCCGTTTAGTTCCCCTGTTTCACCATTGAAAGAAGTGATCAATTCGGGGAAGTATGTAAGGTTGATAGATGGATGAAAAACAGGAAGTGTTTTTACAATTTGGTTCCCCCAACCATCGTAAACGTACCCGGTAATAACGCGACCAACCAGTTGTTCGTTTTTATCAAACTCCAGGTGTTGTTTCTGTACTATCCGACCCAACCCATCCATAAAATCGGCGGTTATCACAGGCTCTCTGCCCAACACCATGTAACGAACGTGTTTCGCCGAACACGATATACTTCCTGGCTCTTTTGTTGTTTGTTTAATGGTTTGTTGGGCAATGCGTTTCCCCTCGCTAAAAATACACAGTTGATCTCCGACTATAAGTACTATCCACTGTAACATAGAACTGGTAACCGAGGCCAAATGATTGCCATTGTATTCCAGATTACCTTTTACCACTTTGAGTATTCCACCATTCACCTCAACCGAGAAACCAAGTGAATCACCTCTCTCGAACTCCATAAACAGCGCAAGGTCGTTCGACACCGGGTCAAATTGCTCGGTGACGTATTTCCCCAACCAATTTTGCTTCATCGCTTCACACCCGTTTCGAAATGTTATCCTCAGCAAACGGTTGATGTGGTCAGTGTCTCCAGCTTCCCTGGCATAATTGTGCAGCACAAACGACGCACTTGTGCCAGTATTGTCGTACTGCACCAGGGCTTCTCCGTTCTCGTTATAGATGGTTCGGGTAACCTGACCATTTGCGCTTAAGATCGCCGTAACCCGGTCTTTGGCATCAAAAACATACGACGCGCTTTTTGAGTTCAAGGGTCTAATGGCTACGTCGTCTATGTAAAGCTGTTTACCAAACAGTTGTAGTTTGGGGTCAAACCCTTCTGAAGGCCTGAACTTATACTCAAAGTAGGTCCAGCCATCTTCTCCCTTTACCTTAGTTTTAAATGCCTCGCCATCCATGTGGCTGCCCTTTAAACGCGATCTACGCATCCAGGAACGTTTCTTTATCCAGGCGGAGAACAAGTACAGACTATCCGAGGGAAAGAGTCCGTCTCGTGGCTTGAAGTCTTCTAGCTGAATCTGTTGTTGTGTTCCAATTAGGGTAGACTGACTTCCGGTATGCGCATACTTGCTGGTTATGTTACCTCTAATGTTCAATCGATGACTTTCATACTTTTCAAAACCTGAGGAAAAGGCCTCATTCCGGTTGACGTCTGCATTGGTTATCTGAAACACGGTATTACGTCCGTTTTTATCAAATAGAATGGAGGAACTTGTGTTTCGGGCATTTTCCCAACTCGCTTTAACGCCATAGTTCGGATTATAAGACAACACTCTACTTTGTTCTACCCACGACGCTTTGAAGCCCTTAGGGCGGTTTTTGTATAGGTCTTTCAACGTATCTCCGTGATCTCCTAGTCGATCGTGTAAGTTTCCCAGATTTGCCATGTTCTGCGCGTGATTATCGCACCACTGCATGTAGGACGTGGGAATTGAATCAATCTTCCCAAGACGTCGCCATCTTGATCTGTTTACATGGTTAAGTAAGTTTTTCACCTTTGTGACGTGCCCAGGATGCTTTTCCTGATAGTGTTGATGTTGACTTGATGCCTTCGAATGTGCTTCTACATTGGGGCTCCCATGGGTGTCGTTGTGCAAGGCAGACGTGCTCTTCTTGATTGCGTCGTCCGACAATTTGTTTAACCTGTTAGTGGCTTTTATGGCATTGTCAAACAAGCGATTCGCATCGTCCAGTTCGCGTTGAAGTGACTCGCGATAAGCGAGCACCTCACCTTCTCTGATTTTTAAATCATTTAGACTTCGCTGATCACGTGCACTATCCGCCCTCAGCGTTCTTATGTTCCCCGAATAACCATTCTTTTGGCCTACTAAACTTGTTCTGGCGTTGATGTGACCCTGTTTATCCTCCTCGAGGTCTTTAAAAACAGTGAGATCCATGATGAATTCTGCCGTCACCATACTTGGATATTGTAACGACAATACCACCCGTTCCGCCGTGTTACCATTTTTCCATCTTCTCTTAAAATCGTCGAACACCTTTCGTAAATCGTCAATTTCCCTCTGGACATTGGCAATTTCTGCATCCTTGTCTCTTATCCGTTCGTCCAGTGACTCAATCTTCGATGTCTCCGAAGCAATTCTGTATTCAATTGCATCCAGCGAATCAAGCAGTTCCTGTTCCTCGATAATAACCTTGTTTAAGTGCTTTTGGGCTATGGGAATGCCGTCTGACATCGCTACCATCTCATTTCGCATGGTGCCTATTTGTTTGTGGCTGTCAAGTGCTTTTCGTTTGGCAGCCAAGGCTGCCAGATGAGCCTCGGTATAATGTCCTTTGAAACGCTCAATGGCTGCTAGCCTACCTTCAAACAGAACGATGGCTTGATCCTGTTCTCGGGTGTTTCCCGCCGCATCGAATGCATAATCATGAAATCGATCTAAAGCAATGCCATCTCTGTCTTTAGCTGCATAGTGGGCCATGGGCATGAAGATGCTGTCTCCATTAAGCAAAACTTTTTCGTATGACACCGTATTACACCCAAGAACAATAGGCTGTTCGCTCCCCACCACTGCTTTTTTGAGCACGGTAGCCCGTTCCGAAAGTCGATTTTCCTGTGCCATTGTTGGATACACTTCACAGGCATATGTGTATTCGTCTATGTTTTTCCTGGTCTCCCCATTATGGTTGGTTTCGTATGTCGTTACCCGATCCACCACTAACGGGTCACGCTCTATTGGAGATTGGCGGTAGTGGGTTTCCGTAATTGACACCACACTATCCAAAGTACTAATGCTGCCGGCTAGCTTGATGAGGTTTGTCGGCCTATAAGTAGCTCCGCTGGTCAGGTTAAGTGCCCACACCGAATACAGCGATAGATTTTGCGCAATGACTTTTCCTGATTCATCTACCATTTTGGTTGCATATGGGACTCCCAAAACGGTTTGTCCTCCCTGAGAAAATCCTATTGCATTCTCCGAGTGAATGATGTTTCTGTCTGGCATGACAAATTGGGTTGCATATCCGGTAGATATGGAGTTCAACGAGTAACTGAACTCGTTTGAAAAGTAGTGATTTACGGAGCCCATACCGCCCTGGCTCCCAAGTTCATTTGGGCTGGAACAACCAGCGCATGCCTCCTCTGTCACTTTTGCGTATACCGCATTTCGCGAAGAAGACGTATACTGCGGAGTATAGTACGAATAACGGGTTGAATACGTTCGGTTTCCTGCGTTAACACCTATTTGCGTAACAACATAATCGGACAAACCTCCGATTACATCTCCCTGGGTCACCTTGTGCAATCTTACCGTTCGAGCGTCGCGGTACGACGCATGTCGGCTACGTTCCTCGCGAGTTGCTGCCGCTGGCACCTGAAACTTCCTCCGATATGGGTTCGGCGCAACGAATCCAATTTTTTCCTTATCAAGTGGGCCATAACTAACAAACACGTTGGGGCCGGCAACCTGGGTGAGAGAGTCTTCATGAACTATCTGATTGTTGTAGGGAGCTCCTGCCAGAACAATCACTTTATTGAGCTGTCCGTTTTGGTACAGGGCTACCTTATTGGTGATCTGCTTGCCATTTCGTTGTGTGAATGGGTAATAACCGGGCAAAACCCGGTTCGTTTGACCAACCAGATTTCCATCCGATTTGTCAACAGCAGTCTGGGTCAGTTGGGTCCAGGTTTCATCCGGGTTTCGCGTGTAAGAGATTCCGTTAACCGTAATCATGTCGTTCACAATGGAAGTTGTAAACGGGTTGGCGTTGGTTAACGCACTTGCAAGTTCATTTGCCATGGGCTGAGCCACAGCGGAAACATTCCCTACGGCCTTCGCCACTTTGCCCAACGTTTCTCCTGCACTTAATGCAGCTTCACCTGCGGCATCTACCTCGCCTGCTCCCGGAACCAGCAAGAGGGCCACCTGAACACCAATGTTGATTACATCGGCCGTCACGGTAATTATTTCATCAATTTCTTCGGTGGTAGGTATTCGCTGACCAGAGGCTGCATCTATCAAAATCCAATCGTCACTTGCTCTTGGATTATCTCCATCTAATGCAGGTCTCAACTGATCTCTAAGGTATGGCATTAAATCGCTTGACGGATCGCCAATGTTAACTATGTTTTCCAGTGCTTTTTGAAGGTTCGGGTTGCTGACAACCGGTACGTGTTTGATCTCGTTTGGGTTGAACCTGTAAAACTTAGGTTGTTTATATCCTGCCCCATCTGATTCCACCACAGAACCGAGGTCGGGTCCGAAGGCCCCTGTTGAGTATTTCGACGGAAATTGTTGTTTCAGGAAAATCGATCCATCGTACCGGAACGCATAGTTTTGGCCATTCTCGGGAAACATAGCATTGTTATGGCCAACTATCAGGCTATGTGCACGGCCTACCTTGTTAATGGTATTACCATCGATCCGAACCGAGATATCGGTTTGGCCCACTCCCGAATGAAGAAGTACCATTCGAATATTTTGGTACGATTCGTCCCAGGTAAGGCCAAATGTACTGTTCACTTTTCGATAATCAGGTACAAAGTCGTCGATCAGACCGCCTAGCAACATCTTACCAATAAACAAGGGAGGGACTGCTGTTTCAATATCACTTATGGTTTCTGAAATCTTTGAATCCAAATGGTTATAGCATTGAAGAACTGCAAATGAAGGTGCAGCCTTTAACACCATATTGCCGTCGAATCCGAACAAGGCATCATGAATGTGTTCAGCATTCCCCGTAAGGCCACGGTCAACCTTTACTTTCTCAGCGTTTACGTGCCACTTCATGGCTTCATCGTGATAAATGAGATACACCTTAACTCCATCCGACACTTTAGCGCTTTTAACGGTTGCGATTATCAGATTATTCACGGAAGTATGTGTACTGCGATACCGGGCATGCTTTTTAGCCATTTGTAGCGTATTTGTTCCTGATGAAACATCTTTAGAATCGTTCATATCAAGCCAAAAAAGGCTGGGTTGCCAACTGGGACCATTGCGTCCATAGATATACAGTGCATCACTCATTTCATCCAGAACCGAAATAAACTCCTTACCAGATTGAATAGAAAAATGTTGACTTGTGGTTTGAACAGCTTCTACGTTATGTACCCATTTCCCTCGGGCAGACTTGTCTTTTTGAAAAATATGCAGGGCATTTGACTCTTGCAACGACACCAGTCCGAAAAAGTCCTGCTGTAGCGATATATGGTATTTTTTTCGTGGGTATTTAGCTCTAAAATCGGCCAGGTGATTGTACAAATCGCGTTGCATTATTACGTAATCGCAATTTGGTGGAGGGTTGGTACTAAGGTGACAGTTTAGCTTTAGGATTTCCTCTGCAATTTTTATAAAACTATACTCAAAATCCTTGGCCACGTCTTCTACAACGTTCTTACACGTGTTAAACAGGTCAGTCACCATTGAGTCCGGGTTACCAGCGCCAAGGTCTTTTCCCGCTTGGTAAAATCCTTTTACCACGTCTTTTACGCCATCGTTAAGTCCGTTAAACAGGCCAGACACCCCAGGTATATTCCCTAAAAACGACATGACTTTCTCCCGAATGGAGTCGATCTGGGAGGAAGCTACCGCATCCAAAGGTTTGTAGTAATCGTAATACCTACCTAACAGCAGTGTATCTGGTCCCAGCTTCCAGCGATCGCCTATCCAGGTATAAACCTGTAGATGAGTTTTCCTGCAATCCAGAGCAATCGGTTCGTACAATGCCACCAGGTAATCTGTTCCAAAGAATAATTCGGGTGCATTCCAGTGAGTGGTCTGGGTGTCTGAGGTATATGCCATGTATCTCAAGGGCCGGGGAAACATAAGATCGATTTCTCGCTGCGAGCCCCATATGCGATTTTCACCATAGTGATAGGTGTACATAGCGCCTTCCGGTGTGAGCTTTGCCTTGAGCGCTCCAAACAAAGATCCGGACGCCGAGTCAAACAGTGTAAACTCCTCGGAACTTGTGCTGATCAGACCTACCGGATCGCTGCTGTTTCTCCCACAATAGTCCAACACCAATGGTGGTTTTGTTGGTGAATTGGAGCCGTTCAAATATTCCACCCGACGCAATACTCTTTTTTTGTATTTCGGAGCATTCGTATTTAGAAAATCATACTCAAACTGAGCGCTGTACATGGTTTCGCCATGGATGTTTTTCTGTCTAATCCGTTTGAGAAACTTTCGTTCAATACGCTCTTGATAGGCATCTTTGTCGTTCTTAGAATTTGGATTCTTGGCTTGATGAGGGTCAACGTATTCGTCAGCCGATTTGTCTCCGTACTCGAAGAGTATCTCTGATCCATCGAACCCTAAGACCCGACTTAAGTAAGACTCTTTACAAAATTGTTTACCGGAGTCGCCTACCTGCTCGGCTACCTGATCGTAGAAATAGGCAACCTCCTGGCCTGTAACACCGCGTTGGATGCCCAGATTCCAAACAGACGTCATTTCTACCTGCCCGGTAGAGATCACACTGCTTCCCAGCCAGTTTCCCCAAACTACCAGATTCTCCGTACGGTTTTTATTCGTTCGTCCATTTGTTTGATCATCGCCAAAAACAAACGCGACTCCATGATCGTCTGTAATTTCCCATTGGTCGCGTAACCAGTAGTAACGCGCCAGCCAGTTGAATTGGGATGGGACACGGTACTCCTTGCACTTTTCCTTTTTGTTTGAATCGAGGAATACCAGATAACCGTTTACTCCATTCAGATGGAGCATATACCGGTCGTCGGCTGTGGCACCTGTCCCCTGGTGGTTTCGAATGATTCGATTTCGTTGAAACGACCAGCCCAGGCCCAAAACAGAGGTGGCAGATTCAAGGTTTCGGGTGCTGGCTTCTTTTTCGACTCCAAGCGAACTATACTGCACCGCCATCACATAACCCGGAACACTCATCAGAGATTCATGCAACCGCACCTTACCTGACACCAGGTCGATGTCAGCCGATTTCAGGGCACCATAAACACCAGAAATCTGTATACCGTTGGAGGGATTTTGGCCTTGAGCTTTGTCGGAAATCGTTGGACATAAAAGAACAACCAGACATCCAAAAACCAGGCAAAACTTCTTGTTAAATTTTGAGCTACCCATGAGATTCACTAATTAACCACTACAAAAAATGGCAGAATGTAGCGAAGTCTCACCTCCTTTACCTCACTATATGTGACTATATTTTGTGATCACATACCAAACTTATAGTACTTCATGCTCCCATCGCTGAGTCTGACACACATAATGTAGATTCCTGGTTTTTCCGGTTTGGTTAGGTTCACTTGAAGCGTTTTATTCACCACAATAGACTGCAATTGCTGACCATTTGCATTCAGCAATTGGCATTCAACAACCGGGACCGTACTTGATAGTTCAAGCTCGTATTCCAGCCATTTGATGGACAGCTCATTCAATTCGTGATTATTGATTGAGTTGGTAGAGCAATCGACTCCTGATCGATCGTAATCACAAACTACACGCCATGCCAGTTCCTGCAGCTGTTTTCCTAATATAGTTCCCGGTGAATTGTAACTCCCCCATTGGTGATCCGTATCCACGGTTCGGCCTTCCGGAGACTTGCGAAAAAGGGTAGCATACATAACACAGGCCATATAATAACTACCCGTGTCGTTTAGGTGAATGTCATCATGGAAGGCATCTTCAATTTTAGTCATTCCCGTCATATGGCCAGATTCGATTTCGTCGAACAACAAGGCCATTGCCTGGCCACCTGGAACGAGATAAACCTCTCCACCCAGGTTCCTTTTTAGAACGGAGTCGGCAATGCCTTCCCAACGTGTTCGATCCTGATCCAATCGTTTTCTCCAGGGTATTGTATCGTTGTCGTCCCAGTTACATCCTTCTGGCCGTCCACTATTGATACAGTGCCAGGTTTCGTAGACAAAAAACGTTGGATTTGATGCAAAACGGTTGAGGTACGAATAGAAACTATCCGCCATGTTGTAGCTGTTCGACCAGGTAAGGTGGTTAATCAATGGAACTGCTTCCGTAACAATGAGATGGTTGTAGGTTCCGGTAGCGAGGTCTGCCCGATAGTTGCCAACCTCTCCCTTATCCGGGTTTTCCCAGTTGTATTTTAGCGGTGACCCGTTGATTACCTGACGGCTCGCCAGATACGTAACCTCATCATCATCAGAAGCCAGGTCCTCCAGCATGTTTGGTATGGTGTGACCTACCAGACTATGGCCCACAAAATAGGCGTTGACGGATTGCGCATGGCAAAGAATATCTCCTATTAAAACGAAGACTAAACAGGTTAGAAAATATCTTGTTCTCATTACGCCAAAGATAAAACCCATTTTTCTCAGTAATCGATCGTTTATCGGTGAGAATGGCACGGTCGTAGAAAGGGTTCCAAAGCACTTCTAGGATTACCGAAAAAAAGGTGGTGCTAATCCGATTTACCACCAGTCGAAATTAAATTCCATTCAACTTGCGCATAGTTGTAACCCAATTAAAACGTATGAAGAGAAGTATTAAGATCATTCTGATTTTGTTTATGCCCATGGCCGTTTGTGCACAAGATTCTATCCGCATAGATTCAAAAACATCGCTGGAGATGAAAGGGCAACACAACATAGCCGTATTAACCAAAAACAATGATTGTTTCAACTGTCTGAGAGGCCAGATTCAAGACAATCCTTTCCACCATTTTGCCATCTACTCGGGCATCAAAAACAAGTTGGTCCTTAACCAAAAATACTCCATAGAAACGGGGTTATACCTGGAAGAACGCAGTCATTCGGGCGGGAACAATACACTGGCCAACATTGTTGTTTTCCCCAAAATTTTGATCGAGGTAAACGACACCTTACGCCTTGGAAGTACCAAGGTTTTAACCCAAATCAAAGGAGGAGACTATTGGGACGAAGACGTTGACGACATTTTGAGATTGTACAACATAGACTACCACGGATTGAGCGGTCAGCTTCGTCTAAAAAAGTTGAGTTTCGGCTTTATGACCATTGGTGACTTGTCGCAAAACGTTGGTCTTGATCTACACCAGTTGTACCGGTTTTCTCTTGGCTATCACACCAAAAAAATAAGAAGTCTGCTTCATTTGGACATCAATGATGTGGTTGCCGCCCCGATTGGCACACAGCCGGCTCCTCGCGATGCCAATATCTCCAATTACTCGCATGTTCGTTTCTCCGAGTCTCTTTCTCTTAAAACTCAAGCCAGTGTTCGAATAAACGACGTATTGCCTACCTCGCTTGGAGCAGTGGCCAAACTCGAATACAACAAACCATTCTTTAAGTTTTCGACTGCTGCCCGATACTTCCAGTCTAACTTTAATTACGGATACAACGGCAACTTCCCTCGGTATTACTGGGCAAATGGCGGTTATCTAGGACCTCAGCTATACCCTCTTAAGAACTATTACCGCAACTTCTCCCAATGGGCGGTGTACACACATTTCGGAAATGTCGACATCCTGGCCTGGGAGGTTACGAGTGAATGGCAACAGAAACTTTACCAAAAGATATCGGCTTTTTATGAGATCGATTTTAATCTGATCTACGATCTTACCAATGATCAGGCGCAGTTGTACCCGTTCTACAATGCCGGACTTCAGGTAAACTTTTTAAAAGGTTTTAGTGGCAGAGCATCGGTTACCAATAAGCATATGGAACTACTGCACCGATACCAGACGATATCGGCCAGTAAACGACCTTTTCTCTCGCTGGGTGTAAACCTGAACCTTGATGAGTTTGCCAAGCGAACGCTATTCATTAAGGGTTAAAACCCATTCAGATGCATAGTTCCGCAAGCTAGACCGTTATATAGAAGGTGTTATGGACTCTTGATGTTGTTTCGCTCCTCAGCTGACATCATTGACCATATTTCTAAATTGTGATTATTGAGATAAAGCATTGTAATGTCTTCCCGATCCAACCCAATATGTTCCTCAATTGCCTCAATCAGACGTTTTGTTGGTCTGATGTATATAGAGTTCCACAGCACAACTGCGTAATACTTTGATGCTGGCATATCTTCCAAGGTAATGGGGTTTTCCAGGTGACTCAAAACGAAACTCAGATTGTGGTTATGCACATTTAAACTGGGTACGGATGTCTCTGGAGGAAACGTATTGAAACACCCATCTACGTTCCAGTTCATGGGTATAATGGGATCGATGTAACATCCCACCATTTGAAAAATCTCTTTGCCGGTGCTGTCGTATAATCGGAACTGGGTTGGCTGGCAGTCATCCTGGAGTGCTTCCTGCAACAGGTCATGCTTGTCGCAATCCACCGAATCGGCGTTCATTATAAGTGAGAGGCTATCTCGAAAATCGTTATACGTAGAGGCATACAAGGATGATCTATCGAGCACATAAACCTGGTTGGGGTTTATGCCAAATCGATTCGCTTGTTTGTCAATGTCTTTTCGTGTGTCGAGCCACTTTGGCGTGGTATCTACACCAAGAACAACTCGGATTACCGGACCACAGGAATTGAGGGTGGTTCCAACTATGAGAATCACTATAAGTTGGCGTATTCGTTCTACGAGCCTGTGCTTCATAATGTCGAAGAGCTAACGGTTCCTGGCCATAAATAGTATGAAACGATGGCCTATCTTTGCTTTATGCTATCGAAAAAAACCAAGTATGGGTTAAAGGCGCTTTCCGTTTTGGCAAAGCACGATCGGGACAATCCGGTTACTACGCTCACGATTTCTGATAGCGAACATATTTCTTATAAGTTTCTGGAATCAATCCTTATCAGTTTAAGAAAGGCGGGGTACCTGGGTTCTAAAAAAGGTAAAGGTGGGGGTTATTATCTTTTGCAGAGCCCTGAGAAAATTCCCTTGACTGACATTATGCGTCTGCTTGAAGGTCCGATTGCTCTTTTGCCCTGTGTTAGTTTAAACTACTACGAAGCCTGCGACGACTGTCAGTCGGAAGAGACCTGTAGTATTCATCGACTAATGATCAAAGTTCGGGACAGTACATTGGAGATTTTTCGGAATCACACCGTAGCAGATTTAAAGTAGGAGAAAAATAATTTGGAAGTAGTACTGGCTTTCTTACTTTTGCAAAACCTATTAAACCGATAGGTTATTAAAGTTTATGATCATTAATTCTCTTTTCAGACCTGATGAAGCAGTTTCGACGCCAATGGGCGACCGACCTGTTCGCAGCATCGTAAAAGCGTTGACATGGAGGGTTTTGGGAACACTTGACACCATGGTGGTTTCGTGGATTATAACCGGAAGTGTTAGAGCTGCTTTTACCATAGGTGCCATTGAGTTGGTGACTAAGATGACGCTCTACCTGGGTCATGAACGTATTTGGAATCGAATTCAATGGGGCAAACAGACATAAATTGGATGGAAACGAATATTTCCATATTGGACAAACTATCGCCGAAAGAGCGGGTTGAAGCTGTTTTGGAGGAAGCCGAAAATCCGGTTTTAACCACCAATTTTCGACCGTTCGAAGCGGCTATACTTCATTTGGTCACCGATGTGAGACCCGACATCCCGGTTATTTGGTGCGATACGGGGTACAATACCGAATCCACATATAGACATGCTCAAGTTTTGATCGAATTTCTACAGCTCAACATTAGGTTGTATACGCCTCGACACACCGCAGCGTACCGAAGTGTTTTTTTGGGCCAACCGGAAATGGGCACCAGGGAGTTTGACGAATTCACCGAACAGGTAAAACTTGAACCTTTCCGTCGAGCCATGTCTGAGATGGCACCAGACCTGTGGTTTACCAATTTAAGAAAAGGACAAACAGCCCTAAGAGACTCGCTGGGCATAGCCTCTTATACCAAAGACCGCGTTCTTAAGATAAGCCCGTTTTACGACTTTACAGACGATGATCTCCAACTGTATCTCAGTGACCACGGTCTACCCAATGAATCTGATTACCATGACCCAACCAAGGTTCTGTCTGACCGAGAATGTGGGCTTCATTTAACTTAAATTATGTCGAACAACGTTTTAATACAACATCCGTTAGAGTCAGAAGCCATCTACATCATGCGTGAAGTGGTGGGCCAGTTCGATCGGCCCGTACTTATGTTCTCGGGAGGCAAGGACTCAATCACCCTGGTTCACCTGGCGCTTAAGGCTTTTGCCCCGGGCAAGGTTCCATTCCCGCTGTTACATATTGATACCGGACATAATTTTAAAGAAACACTTGAGTTTCGCGACGCACTTGTTAAGAAGTACGACCTTCATCTTATTGTACGCCATGTTCAAGACAGTATTGATCGTGGTGAGGTAATTGAAGAAAAGGGCAAATATGCCAGTAGAAACAGCTTACAAACGCATACGCTGTTAAACGCCATTGAAGAATTTAAGTTTGATGCCTGCATTGGTGGAGCACGAAGAGACGAAGAGAAAGCGCGTGCCAAAGAGCGCATCTTCTCCGTTCGCGACGACTTTGGGCAATGGAACGAAAAAAAACAACGTCCGGAACTTTTTGACTTGTTAAACGGTCGGATCAATCACGGAGAAAATGTTCGGGTATTCCCAATTTCCAACTGGACAGAATTGGACGTATGGCAGTACATTCAGGAGGAAGACATTTCTATACCTTCTATCTATTTTTCGCATTGGCGAAATACGTTTGAGCGCGACAGCCTTATCTGGTCGGTAGATGACGATATTGTATATCGCGAACCAGATGAAGAGATTTCTCTAAAACAAGTTCGTTTTAGAACCATTGGAGACATGAGTTGTACAGCGGCATTGGAGTCTACCGCTTCAACCGTAGAAGAAATCATTGAAGAAATTAAGACCTCCAGATTATCGGAACGCGGAGCCCGTATAGACGACAAGCGCTCTGAAGCGGCCATGGAACAACGTAAGCAACAAGGATATTTCTAATGAGCAGTAAACACATAGACGTATTAAAACTTGCCACGGCGGGCAGTGTAGATGACGGAAAAAGTACCCTCATTGGTCGTTTGTTATTCGAGACCGACTCCTTACCCCAAGACAAACTGGAGGCGATAGAAAACAGCAGTAAACGCAAAGGGTACGACTACCCGGACCTTTCATTGGCAACCGACGGCTTGTTAGCCGAAAGAGAACAGGGCATTACCATCGATGTGGCCCACATTTACTTCTCTACGAAAAACCGACGATATATTATTGCCGATAGCCCGGGCCACGTTGAGTATACACGTAACATGATTACGGGTGCATCGACCGCTCAGGCGTCCATCGTTCTCATTGATGCACGAAACGGGGTAAAGGAGCAAACGGCCCGACACGTGTTCATAAACAAGCTGTTGGGAATCAAACAACTCATATTTGCAATAAACAAGATGGATCTCGTGGATTACGACGAGGCCGTTTTTAACAACATTGTAGATCAAATTACCGAATTGCTTGCGAATCAGGAGGTTAATGACACCAATTGGTGCGCCATACCTGTTTCGGCCCTACACGGCGACCTGATTCTCAAACCTAGCGATAACATGAAGTGGTATACTGGAACAACACTGCTCGGAGCGTTGGAATCCACTCCAATTGAGGATCTATCGAGCGACGAGCACTCCCGATTTTTTGTGCAAGCCGTAATCCGACCAAAAACCAAGACGCATCAGGATTTTAGGGGTTACGCTGGTAAACTTACCGGAGGTAAACTTTCAAAGGGCGACCACATTACGGTTCTACCCGGCCTACAAACCGGCCAAATTACAGACATTCAATTCTTTAATGAATCGTTCGGAACCGCTTACCCTGGCACTTCGTGCACCTTGTGTTTGTCTAACGACATTGACATAAGTAGAGGTAGCGTGCTGGTAAAAACGGACGAGGTTCCGGAACTGAGCAGAAGCATAAAGGCCACCTTATGTTGGTTAGACAACACCAACCTGAACGTTACCCGAAAGTACTATTTTCAACAGGGGACTAAAACGGTTCAGGCTAAGGTCAATTCTATCGACGCAATTTACGATACAGCTTTTCAAGCCGCATCCCCAAACCGTGATGTACTTGACTTAAACGAAGTTGCTGAAGTGAGCATAACACTAGCCGATCCAATTATCAATGACGATTTCACCCAACACCGATCAACCGGACGTTTTGTGCTAATCGACTCACTAACAAATAATACAGTGGCACTAGGTTTGGTACGCAACAAAACCGAACTACCATAACATGGCAAAAGAATTACACCAAATACCTTTAGTTTTCATATTCATTAATTACGTTTACAAAATGAACGAGAAGCATACCGCGCAATTTTGTTGTCCTTGTTGTCAGAAGCAACGAGGAAGGGGTATGTAGTTCATTTTATCGCGTTAACTATACAAAGCCTTTCCTGTTTGGAAAGGCTTTTTTTGTCTATGACGGGCCGATCCAATCAGGGTTTAAATAATCGTACAATGACAAAAAAAGAATCTAAAATTTATGTGCTCCATGAGAATGAATCATGGGTCGCTCCTCTTTTCGCATCCTTCGATGAACTTAATGTACCCTACGTCGACTGGTTTATTAACGACGGCCGTCTCAACCTGGAAGACGTTCCTCCAGAAGGTGTGTTTTACAATCGAATGAGCGCATCAGCTCATAGCCGATCGCATCGTTATGCCATTGAATTAACCGAATCCATCTTGTCGTGGTTAGAGTTTCATGGTAGAAAAGTGATTAACAATCGACATGCGCTGACTCTGGAAGTTCGCAAATCCGAACAACAACTATCGCTTAATCGATTTGGCATTTCCACGCCTAAAACGGTGGTGGTGAACAACAGCAAGGACCTGATACAAGCAGCTACCGAACTAAACCTGTTCCCATTTATTGTTAAACCCAATCGAGGTGGGAAAGGTCTCGGGGT
>JAEPQQ010000027.1:0-28152 GCA_017640445.1 Bacteroidia bacterium
GCCTCACCCTTTTTCTTGGGTATGGTTGCGATCGTGATCCGGCTCTCCTGGATCGCGAAAATTGCGATCAATCGTTTTCCCTCGGAGATACGATCGACCTGCGTTTCGGTGAACGACAATGCGATCCTTCTGAAAACATTGCAATCGAATTTACATCGTTCTTAGATGGAAGATGCCCCTTCGGTGTTCTGTGCATCACAGAAGGAAATGCAGAAGTCTCGCTTGAGTTTGCAACTACGCACGGAGAACGAGATATTGTACTGAACACGTCGAAAGCCAATGATCTAAAACGTCGAATTCTCATGGACAATTATTTCGTTGAACTGGTAGAACTGAACCCCTTGCAGCCCAATGGTATAAAAACTCCTCCAAGTTCGTATTCGGCAAAAATTTTCATCGATAAAAAGAAACCATGACAAAGCGCAACCTCCTCTTGATTTTAGCTGTTCTGGGCCTTCTCACACCAGATTGGGCTTGTAAAGACGATGGCCATGGTTTTCAATCAGAAATTATCGACGTACTAGGGATTAGGTCAATTGAAGTGATTCACAAAGACACCATACTAACCTCGAATCAGGACGTAGAGGCGGGCGACATTGTATTTGCCATACGTTGGCAAACCCGATCAAGAACAGTGCGCAACAACCCCGTATTTGGTGCCTCAAAGGCCTACGCATTATCTCCTCCTTTACCAAGAACTGACTGGAAGGTTGCCAAGCTTCGAATTACCGATATTCAAAAAGACACTTCGGAAGATATTAGTGACCACTTTCTCTTCACTGACGCTGGTGGAAACCAAAACAAGGTCTCTACGGATAATGGGCTTGACGACTTAAATGCGTCTATTGAGTTCAACACCGAAGGGCTTGATGTCCACTACAAATTTTCGAAAATTAATCCTTCTACCAAACAGCTTCGCTTTCAGTTTTGGGGCGAAGATTCCTCTTATTTTGAGGGTACTACTATTGCGTTTACATTAACCAAATAATAACTGGTTAAATCGACTTTAAGAAATAGCTTTGCGCCCTCAAATGTATTGTTGGTATGTCACTGAACATAAACGAAATTCTATCGGTCACAATGGTATTATTTGCCGTGATTGATATACTAGGGAGCATCCCTATTATCATCTCTTTACGACAACGTGTTGGGCATATTCAATCGGAAAAAGCAACCCTTGTTGCCCTCATCATTATGATTGCCTTTTTATTCGGCGGCAACAAAATACTTAGCCTGCTTGGTGTAGATGTAAATAGCTTCGCCGTAGCCGGTTCGGTGGTTATTTTCTTCCTGGCACTGGAGATGGTTCTCGGCTTGAACATTTTCAAGGAGGAGACGCCAACAACTGCCAGTATTGTGCCGATTGCATTTCCACTTATTGCCGGTGCAGGAACACTTACTTCCCTGCTTTCACTTCGCGCTGAATACGCGATTGAAAACATTATTGTGGGTATCCTCATCAACATAGCCCTTGTCTACCTGGTACTTAAGAACACAGCACGATTTGGCAAAATCCTGGGATCAGGTGGCATCAGTATTTTACGAAAAGTGTTTGGGGTGGTTTTGCTGGCCATTGCTGTAAAGCTGTTCACAGCCAATATTAAAGAGCTATTCTAAAAAAAAGCGGCTCAAATTGAACCGCTTTCTAACATTTTGTTTCGTTGTTATTCCACAATGAGTGGGGCATTATAAATAAACCCTCTTCCCGTGATCTTAACCGTATAAACCCCTGTTGCAATGTCAGAGGGAAGTTCTACACGCAAACTTGGCGTTATCATCTTCTCCGTCCATATTAAGTCACCACGAACTCCATAAACATCCACCCGCTGCGTTTCTTCGGTCCCTGTACCCAGATCGATGGAAAAGCTTCCCTTATTGGGGTTTGGATAAAGTTTAATGTCGTGTGGGTTAACATTACCAATACTGAGGTTCATTGTAGTGCACTCTGATGTGTCACTGTTCCATTGATTACTGATTTCAACTGCGTATCGTCCTTTTTTGGTTACGGTAAAGGTTTGTGATGTTTCACCATCAACGCGGGCATAACCATTGTCGCAATCCAACCACTGATAGTTCACTCCGGTTGCAGCGGCTGTTAGATCGTCTCCGTTCTGCGTAACGTCCAAACTATGGGTTTCGATGGTTATGTCTAGTTGCATAAAGGAATCGCACCCCTGTACATTGGAAATTGTATCGAGATAGGTGCCATTTGCAGTCCACACTGCTTTACCACTGGGTGCGTGATACCGATTAATTGCGCCTCCAACTACGGGATTTGAGCTTGAGCTCTCCAGTTGCGTGTAGTTAATTGTAAGAATGGAATCACAACCACCGGTTGTTACCAATGTATCACTATACAGCCCGGTGACCGTATAGGTGTACTTTCCACTTGGGGAGACCATGGAGTCACATTCGCTACGTTGAACATCGGTTTGAAGCGTACCGATACTTAGATTGATCTCCAGAACCGAATCACACCCATGGGTGGTGGCCATTGTGTCGAAATACAAACCTGAGGTAGTCCAAACGAACTTTCCACTTGGGGAGGTATAGTAGCTCGTACAATGGGTTGGAGACAATTTGATGTAGGCGGAATTATTCACTGTTAAATCAACATTAATAATCGAATCACATCCATTTGTAGTCTGAAGTGTATCACTGTAAAATCCTGTGGCCTTATAAACCCGGTTACCAACCGACACAAAGCTATCGCAAGCAGCCTCTTTAACCGTTTCGGAAGTAGACCTGAAGATCGTTAGGTCGACAGTTACGGCCGTATCGCACGTTTGTGATGAGGGTAGAACGTCGCTGTAAGTTCCTGATGTGGTCCAGGTATGCTTACCACTTGGCGACACAAAGCTATCGCAGGATGACACGGTATAGGACTTTGTTGGCACCTTGTAAACAAAGAGCTTAACCGCCACAATGGAGTCTCTACCGCATATGGTTCCCTTAGGAATGGTGTCATAATGCGTACCTGTAGTGGAAACCACACGCTTGCTTATTGGCATAACATAGCTTCCACAAGCAGATCGGAAGAACGAGCCTGTATCCTGGCCGTGAACTACCAGATTAATCTCCAGGATCGAATCACAGCCTCCGGCGTTCGTGAGTGTATCAAAATAGACGCCACTTTTCTTCCACACATGTCTCTTGCTCGGTGATACGAAACTGTCACACGAAGATTTGGCCACGTTTACAAAATCCCTGCAATCGGAGCTTCGGGTGTATGTAAAGCCTCCACCTAGCCCGCCAGAGGTCCATTTTGTAAATTTGATGTCGATGTAGATGCTGTCTTTGACAATGAGCAGCACCATGTCTTTGTTAACCATTCCGGGCGGGTTGCTTGAAACAGCATCCTCCCAGGACCGGAAAGAAAGTGACTTGAGGTTGGATGTATTGCCAAATGCCCACTTGGTTCTTGAAGGAGAGCTGCTATTGGTATAACCCGACTCCACCTTAATATTGAAAATCCCTTCTTCATCTTTTCTCGTGATCCAGACGCTGTCTCGGATACGATCCTGAGTGGCGGCCTTTGTCCAGTCGTCATAATCGGCTTTTACAAAGGTTACATCGTCACCGGTCCAGATACCTTTGCTTTGCGCATTGACATCTACGATAAAAGTTACCCATCCAACCAACAGCAGTGAAATAGTTGTAATTGAGCGACGCATGATGTATAAATTGATTATACCAAATTTATGCAAAAATCTGAGACTGGCTGAATCGGTTCATCGAATACACCGGGGCATTCCGGTTATTCAGTAAAATTTTCTAGCGTACCACCGACGTAAAATGATCGACAAGTTGTTGGGTAATTCCATCCCAACTAAACTTGGTCCGTGCAAGTTCTAAACCTGTTTGTCCGGTTCTTTCGCGAAGTTCTTTCGATTCCAGGAGTTGGCAGACCTTTTGCACAAAGTCGTCACCATTACGGGCGTGAAAAACACCTTCTCCCGATTCGATCTCAAGCCCTTTAAAGCCTATATCTGTACAAACAACCGGGACACCCATTGCCATAGCCTCCAGCACCTTGTTTTGGGTACCAGCACCAAAGCGCAAAGGTGCAACCACCACATCTGCGTGTTGGTACATTTCCGAAATATCTTTGACAAAACCGGTTACTTCCACCGACTCGCACGCGAGATCGAGAACCGATTTAACCGGTCGCTGCCCGGCAATAACCAGTCTGGTTTGAGGAAACGACTTTTGAATAACCGGCAACAATTCTTCCACAAAGTAGATAACGGCATCCACATTTGGAGCATAATCCATGTTGCCCGTAAACAACAGGGTTTGGTTGCGGCCATAATCGTGTTTCGAAAACGCAAAGGTTTCAAGGTCTACGCCATTTCTTAATAGTCCAACCTTTGAACCTGGATGGATGGACAACAAATGGTCCCGATCTTCTACGGAGCAAACCAGGTTAAGATCATACTTGTAAATGATTTTCTCTGCCTCAACCACTCGGCCTGACTCAAGACTATCGAATACGCGGTTTACGAGAGGTCGTTTCACCTGTTTTCTTCGCTGCCAATAAAGCGAATACGCATCGGGTAAGTCCAGAATACGAGGAACGTCCTTCATGTGTGACGTGTATTGCGACATGCGAAGATGTTGGGTATGAATGACGTCTATGGGCTGGCGACGCAAGAAATCGGCCAACACCTGATGCATGCGTTTGCTCTTAAAGTAAGCCAGCTGAAAAGGCATTCGCCCAAGAAAGTTCAGGGCAGAATTAAACCACGACTTCCATTTCGGTTGATAGACAAGGATTACCTCTTTAAAAATTTTATCCAACTCCGGCTTATACCTCAACTCACTTTTCTTCTCTACAAAGGCGATGAGGTACACGTGGTGCTGAGCTTCGATTCGTCGACCCAGATTATATATCTTGAGTTTATCCCCCCTAAATGGTGGGTACGGAATCCGATTCGCTAAAAATAGAATTTTCAAGGCTGCTAAATTACGCCTGCGGTTTTAATCCCCGAATTTTACGTGCGGCTTTTTTGATATTTAAGAAATTATCTCATTTTTGAATTTCATCAAAACGAAACTGAATGATTATCTACGGAACTCGTGCTGTCAAATCTACCATCAGCACTGGAAACTTTCACTGTCCTCAGTGTGAAACGCAAGAAGAATACCGTCATCGAAAAGCACGGAAATTTTTCACCTTGTACTTTATTCCTATCATCCCGCTAAACTCGCTCGGTGAGTATGTGGAATGCCGTAGATGTAAAAGCACGTTCATAACCGAAGTTCTAAACCAGTCGAATACCGCGTCTGAACAGGCGTTTATGACCTTGTATCTTCACGCCATCCGACATTCGATGGTGTTGATTATGCTGGCCGACGGAATTATTGAAGAAAGTGAAAAGACAGCTGTTCTTAACATCATAAACCGTCATGGCCATAACGATATGACCATGGCCGACCTGGAGGCCTACATCGTTGAGGTACAACGAGAGAATAAGAGCATCACAACGTATTTGAGTGAGGTAGCTCCTGCTCTCAATGATTATGGAAAAGAAATGATCATTAAGTCGGCGTTGGAAGTAGCCGCCTCCGATGGTCATATGGACATGTCGGAACTTCAGGAAATTTCAGTTATGGGACAAGCCTTAAACATGGATGAGTCTCACCTGAAACGTATTTTAAACGAAGCTTTACCACAACAATCTTCCTAATTTCTCATGGCATATCGATTTCGTGACCGGATAAATTATCGATTCGAACGATTTATCAGTAAAGGAGGTGCGTCTATTTTTAAGAGCCTCCTGATTGTTTTCATTCTGGGTTTCCTATTCATTATTGGGCTTCGGTACTTGTTGCTGATCTGTTTTCCTGATCTGGATTATACCGACAATTTTTTCAAGGATATTTGGATAACCTTCTTGCAAATGACCGATCCTGGAAACATGAACCAGGATAACGACGCGCCATTGGGTCTGAGAATAACGACCATCATTGCCGGATTTCTTGGAGTGATCATCCTCTCCATGCTCATTGCATTTATTACCACTTCACTGGAATCTCTCCTATACGATTTCAGAAAAGGCCGGGGCAAGGTGTTAGAGGAAGATCATACCTTGATTCTGGGATGGAACGAACGCGTGGTTGATATCATCCGCGAATTGATTATTGCCAACGAAAGTGAAAAGAAAGCCAGTATTGTTATCCTGGCCATGGAAGACAAAGAGCATATGGACGACACCATAGCCAAACGACTTCCCGACACGCTAACAACCGAAGTTATTACCACCGGAGGCGACCCCAGTATAATTAATGAACTGGAACGTGTGAATGCCCCACAGGCAAAATCCATCCTGATACTGTCGAACTGTTCGGAAAATGCAGTTCTTGAGGATAAAATTGAATCGGATGTACAATCCATCAAGTCGATTATGGCTGTACGAGCCAGTCAGGGCGGATCAAACGGCATCCCACTGGTAGCAGAGATATTTACTGAAGAGAAACGCGAAATCATTCGCTACTTTGATGACGACAATATCATTGCTCTGGACAGTTGGGAAATAATGGGCAAACTCATGATGCAAACTTCCTTATCCAGTGGTTTGCAGATTGTATACAGCGAGATATTGTCTTTTGATGGGTGTGAAATTTATTTTTACGAAGCCGATTGGGATGGAGTGCTCTTTGGTAACATAGCCTATCACTTTCGCGATGGAATTCCATTAGGCATCTTTAACGAAAAAGACGGCCTGGTTTTACGCCCGGAAGCGAACTATGTGATGCAAGAGGATGACCAAATACTCATTTTGGCAGAAGACGACTCTACCATTGATTTTGAGAAGCAAGCCATCCATTCGATTGAAGACAAGACGGTTTCCGGAGAGCGGTTGGTACAAACACAAAAGAATATCCTCATTCTGGGATGGCACAGTGTTGCAAAAATCTTTATAACCGAGGCCAATGACTACCTAAAGGAAGATACCTCCATCGACATCGTTTTCAACCAACCTCCAAAAGAGCTTAGAGACATTGTTAAGGAATTATCGGATGAGTTCGACAACTTCAGAATCAACCTCATCGATGCAAACCCATTGATGAGTGATGAGTTGCAAAAGATTGACCCGGCACAATACGACAACGTGATTGTATTGTCGCAAAGCATGGAGGATCATACCGCTGATAAGATTGACTCCGATACGCTGATCATTCTTCTGCTCCTTAGAAAACTAACGGAAAACGTAGATAACCCACGTATCATAACCCAGGTGTTGAACTCTGAGAATCAGGAGCTGATTAATCAAACCAAGGTCGATGAGTTTATCATTAGTAACAAGTTGATTACCATGATACTCAGCCAGCTTAGTGAAGAACCACTGATTAAGTTGTTCTACGACGATATTTTCTCGGAAGACGGAAGTGAGATCTACGTAAAGCCTGCTTATCTCTATTTTGACAGTTTCCCCCAAACCCTATCGTTTGCCGAGATCATGAAAACTGCAAATGCACGAGACGAGATTTGCCTCGGTATCAGAGATGGTGATGAGATCAAAAACTCATCAAACAACTTTGGTGTTAAACTGAACCTCGACAAGGGTGCGGCTGTTACACTCCGTAAAAACGACTTTCTGGTGGTGCTCTCTGAAGATGAATTATAACCCTGGAGATCACCGGAAGGCTCGCAGGGTCATAACACCTGGTTTGAGTTGAGCAGGGGTTTACTCCACCTGAACGCTGTTTTTCAATACGAACATGCCTAAACCGTTCTGAATGTTGGTAGGGATGCTCACCGGTTCAGAAAAAGGGTTTTCCGGGTCATAGTCGTATAGAAACTGACCATACTCATAGTGTTCCTTGGTGATACCACTCACCACATAAATCAGCTTGTGAAGATCGGTCTCGAAAAACGGCCCACTGAATTCGCGAAAAGATCCCTTCCTCTTAAGCGTGGTCTGATCAGAATCTTCTCCTTTTATATACGGACGGTTGACATACCATGAGGTCGTGTCAAGCGTATTGTCAAACTTATAAATGGCCATAACCTCCACCATGTAATAATCATCTGTAGTAGCGGTTCGATCCCAGGTAATTTCGTACTCAAACAAGGTTTCATCCCCATCGACAGTCGAATCCAGTGTAGCGTTAACATTTAGTGGTTTCTTTGGCATGTAGGCAACGCCAGACAACTCCTTTCCATCCGGAGTTTTTACGAGAAGGCGGTATTCCTCGCCTACAACAAAGGTGTTTTGATTTGGTGCCGTGTACTTTTCCAACTCGTCGGAAAACGTAAACGAATCGCGTACATTCTCTCCTTCTATAATAACGGAAGCTCCTTCAACCACTTCAAAATCTCCTGCGCGAGAGTTGAAGATTGGATTGCTTTTGGTTAATGTTACCACATGGAAATCAGACAAGTTACTGATTCCCGCCTGTGCAACGGTTTTTCGCTCTATGGTAGGCAGATCTACGTTGCTTACTACGCGTTGGCATGAGGATGCCACCAAACAGATTCCTATCAGACTTAAATATGCTTTCTTCATTCGTTTGATCATTAATTGAATTTGTAATTCCATGAAATGGATGGCAGTATTGGGAAAAGACTTACTTGTTTTAGCACCTGCTTACTATCAGGATTAAAGCGTTGCTCAGGTCCGATAAAGTAATAAAATGGGTTTTGTCGGCTGTAGAGGTTGTATGCACTTACTTCCAGAGTTCGAATTCCTCGTTTTTTCTTCTTCTTAAATTGAACACCTATATCGGCACGGTGATAAGCTGCCATTCGGAAGCCATTTCGCTCGGTGTATTCCTGACCATTGGCCCAGTATCCAGACTGGTTGGCGATTGATCGGAATTGATCCAGCCTGAACGTGCTAATTGGCAATGTGATGGCGTTTCCAGTACCGTAAACCCAAGTAGCCGAAATGGTTATATTGTCTTTTAACTTGTATTGTGCTACAACAGAAATATCATGTCTTCGGTCGTAACGGGCAAAGAACTCACGTCCAAAGTTCAACTCATCAAACTGATGCTTGGTCCACGAAAGCGTATATCCAACCCATCCGGTGAGTTTGCCTTCTTTTCGTTGAAGTAAAAACTCGGTTCCGTAGCTTACACCATCACCGGTGGTAATGTTATCTTCCCAGGTAACCTTCTGATCTTCTCCGTCAAATGCACCCCCAACCGATAAGAAGGAAGCGCCTTCTTTATAGGCAATTATGTTTCTCATTTCCTTGTAGTATCCTTCAACCGTAAGGCTCAAATTATACTTAGGGATATCGCGCGCAAACCCACCTGCGATCTGAGAAGACGACTGCGGTTTAACACGATTGGTTGCCGGAACCCACAGGTCGGTTGGTAAACCTACCCCACTGTTTGTTAATAAGTGAATGTACTGATTCATACTGGCATACGACGCTTTAAGAGACGTATTTTTGGCCAACTTGTACGCCATCGAAATCCGAGGTTCCGGGTTTATGTACTGCTCGCCATTGACATGGAAACTGCTTAAGCGAAATCCCAGCAACGTCTTAAACTTTGAGGTTACTCGAATTTCGTCTTCCACATAAACACCTGTCTCCACTCCTTTGTAATTGGTCTCTTCATTCACCCTGGACGAATCAAAGTTGTCAACCAGTACCGTCGCACTTGGAGTAAAGAGATGATGGGTTGCCATAAAACCAAACTTTATCTTGTTACGGGTATTTGGATACCAGTCGTAGTCCTGCTTGATTGTGTAATCGCGTATACCAGAGCCATAATTTAGTTGAAACTGGGTGGTATCATTTTCCTTTTCCTCTGCCGTAATCTGGAGTTTGTACGTACTGTAAATCAATGAGGTGTTTACAAACATCTTTGGCCCCATTACGTGGTTCCAACGCAATGTACCCGTTGCGTTACCCCAACCAAACCTCGTTCGAAAATCGTAGCTGTCGTCGTTAAACGAATATTTCTCTTTAAAGTAGAACCGATCGCGACCAAAGTAACCACTGGCGTAGATTTTGTCCTTCTTACCCAGTTCGTAGTTCAACTTGGCGTTCAAATCATAAAAGAAATAGCCTCCGGTACTTTCGCCTTGTGAAGTTGCCAGAATAATTGGTTGTAACAAAGCATCGATATAGGTTCTCCGCCCGGAAAGTATGAACGACCCCTTCCCTTTATTGATCGGTCCTTCAATTAAGGCCCGTGATGATATGATTCCAATACCAACCTCGCCGGTTGTTTTCTCTTTGTTTCCATCCTTCATATTCATATCAATAACTGACGATAGTCTACCGCCATAACGAGCTGGGAAACCACCTTTGATCAGCTCAACGCTACGCAACGCATCTCCATTGAATATCGAGAAAAAACCAAATAGGTGCTGTGCATTATATACGGTGGCACCATCCAAAATAACCAGGTTTTGATCAGGGCCTCCACCTCTTACGTACAGCCCACTCTGCCCTTCGCTCCCACTCTGAACGCCTGGCATCAGTTGAATTACCTTAAATACGTCTTTCTCGCCAAGCAAAGCGGGAATTTCCTTAATCTGCTTGATGGGAATTTCAACTGTACTCATACGTACTTTTTCGCTGACCTTTTCCCGCTTCTTTGCATCAATAACGGTGGTTCCCAACTTGCTATCGGTAGAGTTCAGATTGATGTTTAGTTCAAGGTTGGCTTTAAGGTCGATGGTTCTGACCACCTGTTCGTATCCTACGTAATCAAAAACCAGTTCGTGCTTACCAGCCGGCAGGGTTAGTGAATAGAATCCAAAATCGTTGGTTATAACGCCGTGAACACGGTCGGAAGTAAAGATGGTCACACCCAGCAGGGCCTCTTTGCTACCAGCTTCTTTTACGAAACCAGAAATGGTGTGTTTTTGTGCAAAGGCACTGGTACTCAAACCTAGAAATACCAGCAACCAGCAATAGGTCATTTTCATATACACAGGTTAAATGGATGGTTGACTTCTAAAGTTACACAGTAAATTGTCAGAAAAACGTCATGTGTAAAAAATCGAATGCAAATACGCTTGCCTTTGTGAATCTGGTAACGCTTCAAATCTTTTTGATCTGACAAGTGTTTAGATGAATAAAACATACCTTTGCACATCATATGGAAGCGATAAAACTCAACACAATCGAGGAAGCTCTGGAAGACATTCGCAACGGAAAAATGGTCATTGTAGTGGATGACGAAGACCGTGAGAATGAGGGCGATTTTGTGGCAGCAGCTGAATGTGTTACTACGGAAATGATCAACTTCATGTCGAAGGAGGGTCGAGGGTTGATCTGTGTTCCGTTGATTGAGGAACGATGTGTTGAGTTGGGTCTTGAACTAATGGTGGGTAAGAACACCGCACAATTTGAGACTCCGTTTACCGTTTCGGTTGATCTTATTGGCCACGGCACGTCTACCGGAATATCGGCTTACGACCGGGCTATGACGGTTCAGGCGCTTTGCAACCCAAATACGAATCCCAACGAATTGGGTAAACCCGGGCATATATTTCCACTAAAGGCCAAAACTGCAGGTGTTCTCAGAAGAGCCGGACACACCGAAGCCGCCATTGACCTTGCTCGTTTAGCAGGTTTCAGACCAGCAGGTTGTATCGTGGAAATCATGAATGAAGATGGCACCATGGCCCGACTTCCTGATTTGGTAAAAGTTGGAGAAAAATTCGACATGAAGATTATCTCCATTGCTGACCTTATTGAATATCGTCTGCAAAAGGAAAGTCTGATCGAACGTCAGATCGATGTTCAGCTCCCAACTGACTACGGTAACTTCGAATTGGTAGCATACAAACAAAAATCCAATGGTCAGGACCACCTGGCACTTATAAAAGGGGAATGGGAAGAAAACGAGCCTGTTCTGGTTCGGGTTCACTCCAGCTGTGTTACCGGCGATATTTTCGGCTCGTGTAGATGTGATTGCGGAGAGCAGTTGCATAAAGCGATGGAAAAGATTGAATCGGAGGGCAAGGGAGTTATTGTTTATATGAACCAGGAAGGCCGAGGCATTGGACTGCTCAACAAACTCAAAGCCTATAAACTGCAAGAAGACGGTATGGATACCGTAGATGCCAATATTGAACTTGGGTTTAAGGCAGATGAACGGGACTACGGTGTTGGGGCTCAGATATTACGCGATCTGGGCGTTCGTAAGATTCGACTTATGAGCAACAATCCAAAGAAACGCAGTGGTCTTATAGGTTACGGTCTTGAAATAGTAGAAAACGTAGCACTTCAGGTAACACCGAATCCACACAACACGCAATACCTGGAGACCAAGCGTGAGAAAATGGGTCACGAAATCTAGACATTACCGAAACCTTGGTTACAGTATATACAGACGGTGCTTCAACCGGAAACCCGGGACCAGGCGGTTACGGAGTTGTTCTAAAAAAAGGCAATCACCGCAAGGAGTTGTCTCAAGGGTATCGACTTACCACAAACAATCGAATGGAGCTTCTGGCGGTTATTGTGGCGTTGGAAGCATTGCTTCGAGATGGTTTGCAGGTAACGATCTATTCCGACTCCAAATATGTGGTAGACGCCGTCGAAAAAAAATGGGTGTTTGGTTGGGCCCGAAAAAACTTTGAAAAGAAGGCCAACCCCGACCTTTGGCGTCGGTTCTTAAGAATATACCCCAAACACCATGTCAAATTGGTTTGGGTGAAAGGCCATGCCGGAATTCCAGAAAATGAACGATGCGATGCACTGGCCACGGCTGCTGCAGCCAGCGGTGACTTAAAGGTTGATCAAGGCTACGAATCGTCTATAAAACGGTAGGTTTTAGAACGGATCTGAGTACTTCGGATCGCTCAGCAAGTCATAATCCGTAAGTGTGTGCAAAAAGGCAATAAGAGCCTCTTTCTCATCCGGTGATATATTCATCCCGGTAGGATCAAACTGTCGCAATCTCCAATCTAAATTTGCGTTTTGCTTAAGCCCGGAACTGTAATGATTTAACACTTCTTCTATGGTCGAAAATCGCCCATCGTGCATGTACGGCGCCGACACCATTACATTTCTTAAGTTGGGAACCTTAAACCGACCATTAAGGCCTTCATCCGTATCTTCAGCATCCAAACCAATGTTTGAGAATGCCGTCTCTCCCCATTCCGCGTTGAAATTCTTCCCTCCATGGCAAGATGCACAGTTATACTTATTGTTAAACAGGTCTTTGCCCTTCTCTTCCAGAGCGGTAAACCTATCAACGCCCCTCTCTACCTGATCAAACTTGGTATTATAGGAAACAATTGAACCAACAAACGATGCAAGCGCCTCTGCGATTCGCTCTTTTGTCACGAGTCCGTTGCCATATGCCTCCTCGAACAAATCGTCGTAGTAATCAATGGCGTCTACTTTTGCGATGAGGAGGTTTTCATCTTCCAGTCCCATTTCAATGTGGTTGGAAATGGGTAACAAAACCTGGTCCTTTAGAATCACGGAACGTCCATCCCAGAAAAACCGTGAATTTGCGCCAGTATTAACAATGTGCATGCTGTGTCGCGGTGTTTCATTAAACAGAAAGCCTTCACTCAAGGCCTTCCCATCACCAAATCCCTTTGACTGCATGTGGCACGACCCGCATGAAGTGACATTGTTCACAGACAGGGCTTTATCGTAAAACAACACCCGACCCAACGTCGCTTTTTCATCGGTAATTCTAACATTACGTAACCAGCTGTTTCCCGTAAACGTTGGTTGACTCCGGTTCCAAACATAGCTGTACAGTTTTGATGGTAGTTGAGGTCCTGCGGAACGGATGGTTTCTTCCTGCTCCTTGCAAGCTACAAGCGCCAGGGAAGCGCCTAGTAATACAAGTATTTTTTTCATATCAGGTTTTATTTAGTTTGAATACAACATAGATGTCTAACGGCACCAAAAAGTTGAGTGTCCGCTCGAAGTCCGTATTTAGTTTAGCATCAAAATCTACACCTGGGTTAAAATCTCTAACCTCCTGAGGCACATTCCTAAACTCTGTTCCAGTCTCAATTTCCGTATAAACGAAAAGTACTCTTGCCTCGGTATTCAGTGAAATTCTGGGTTTGATGTTCCATTGGAGCCCGGTTACTGCCTGTGCGCCAAAGCCTTCTCTCCTGGCAACCGACCATACATCGATATCTACCAACTCCCTGCCATTAAACAAGCGGGTACGACTGGTAGCTTCCGATCGAACATTCTTTATAACACCGTCTAGACCGTAAAAAAACGACCAGTGATCATTAAGTAAATTGTGCCACTCATACCCGATACGAAAATCAAGTGTGCCATTGACTACATCGGAGGAAAATTGATTCGGGGGGTGGATATCTCGCTTTATATACGTACCACCAAGCCCCACGCGTAAGCCACCTTTTGACCGCAGTGATTTGTAGGTGATAGAATACGGATTGTTACTCTGAACTACGCCAGAAAAATTGAGGTAGTTACTAGCGAAACCCGATGCATTTACGCCCAGTTCGTGGCGTACCTTATTAGAGGTTTGGCCATAGGAAAATGAGCATACCAAAATGCTCAAAATAGAGGATAGGATGATTTTCATGAAGCCAAAAGTAGGAAAAAGCTTCTTAACCTGCCACACAATAAACACTATGTTCACGCGTTGAACAGCACATCCATCAGCTCACAAAGAGCCCTTAACCAGTCAATCTACCAGGGAAAAAAGCAACCAGAGTCTAATTCAACTCGATCTGATATGGCATAATGGCCTGTATGCCTCTTAAACTTTGTAAACGTTGGAGTTTGTTGTAAACCGTGTAGTAAGAGCCTAATTCTTCTTTCAATACTTTGTCTTTTATCGACGCCATACCAAAACCGGTAAAGAACTCTTCAAACGGATTATCTGATTTGGGATAAGCACTAAGTCTGTACTCTTCTACTCCGGCTTTAGACGCAGCAATATTTACCGCATCCTGAATCCCGCCAAAAGCGTCTATCAGGCCGTGTTTCTTAGCATATTCTCCGGTCCAAACACGTCCCTCCGCAATGGTGTCGATATGGGCCCGATCCAGGTTTCTTCCCTCTTCAACCCGGCTTCTGAATTGCTCATATACACCTTTAATCAAGGCATCCAAAATATCCATCTCGGCACTGGTCAATGGTCGGTCTATCCGCCCAAAGTCAGCCACATCCGCCGTCTTAACTACTTCTGTTTTCAACCCCATTTTGTTATACAATCCCTCGGCGTTTGGATACAAACCAAACACTCCAATTGAGCCTGTAATGGTGTTTGGCATGGCCAGAACAGAATCGCCCATGCAGTCAATGAAGTATCCTCCACTAGCGGCTACGTCTCCCATTGAAACGATAAGCGGTTTTTGCTCCCGTAGTAACTTGGTTTCTCTCCAGATTACATCGCTCGCAAGTGCGCTGCCTCCACCGCTGTTGATTCTTAGAACAACAGCCTTTACATTGTCATCTTCTCTGGCTTGTGCCAGTGCTTTTGCGAATCGGTCGGAACCTATTTCATTGGTCTGTCCTTTACCAGAGACAATATCTCCATCGGCATACACCACAGCAATTACGTTTTTCGACGTTTTCGCCATGTCCATTTTTCGGCCTTTGTTGTATTTCGCAAGAGAAATAAGATTGGGTTCCTTGCCTTCTTCCAGTCCCAGTTCAGATGCCATAGCCGTCATTACCTCATCTCGGTAACCAACCGCATCAATCATATTGTACTTTACGGCATCCTCACCACTTTTTACCTTAACTCCATTGGCAATCTCCTTAAGTTGTTCTACCGACAGGCTTCGTGAATCAGAAATATTGTCGAGAAACTGCCCGTAAATGGATTCCAGGTATACCGAAATTTGCTTCCGGTTTTCATCACTTAGTCCATCCAACACAAACGGCTCTACGGCCCCTTTAAACTTCCCTCGCTTTATTACCTGCATTTCAATACCCAATTTGGCCAGCGTTTCCTTCATAAACGTTACATCTGCAGCCATACCGTTGAACAGCATTGTTCCACTTGGGTTTAGGTATACTTTATCGGCTACCGATGCAAAGTAGTAGGTTTGATTATAGAAAATCTCCCCGTAAGAGTATACGAACTTACCGGTTGACTTAAAGTCGTTCACAGCATCGCGAAGCTCGGTGAGTTTAGCATAACCTGCTCCGATTGCGGTCAGGTCAATAAAAATACCTTTAATCTTATCGTCTGTCTTTGCTTCTTCAATGCAGTTTAGCATATCATGCAAACCTACCGGAGTTGAAACATCACCCGCCAAACCAGAGGCCAATTCATCAAACGGGTTGTCGTTTGATCGATCCACCAGTGAGTAGTTTAGCTTTAGGTGCAGGATGGAATTATCATCCACCACTACTTTATCCCCCTTGGACGCATTGCTCACCATAGATACAAATACTAAAAAGAAGATAAACAGGAGTACCACAACACCTGTTATTGTGGCTAGCATGTACTTAAAAAACTGCTTCATAAATCGAATAATTTAACGGTATGTACTAAGGTAAGAGGAGCTTATGAATTGTAACACGTTGCTTGTTCTCTCCCATTCGTTGTACGAAATAAACACCGCTGTTTAAGCCTTGAAGGTTGATTTCGGCGAATTCGGACTGAATTTCGGTAAAGTAAACCAACTGACCCATTTGATTAAACACGTTCAACGTATAGTTATTCGATTGTGAAACGGTCAGTTTTCGATTGCTAACCCAAAGAATGGGGGCCTTGGTTTCCATTGGAGAAACCGATGCAACCTTGTTCAGCGTAACCGGAATCGACAAGTTAACATTACTCGAGTTTAGGCGCACGGTATCCTTCAACGAAACGGAACCGTCTAAGAAGAACAACTCTACCGTTTTGGACTCTCCAGGCGCAATGCTAACACTCGACTCCTGGACTTTCATGCCTGAGGAAGAATTCGTAATCGAAGTAAAATTAACCTCCTTGTTTCCAACATTACTAAGTACCAGCATATACGTGAAGCTGTTTGTTGACGATACACTGAGATCAACTTCACCTGCCGACGGAGTGACCTTATAGACATCCGGAGCTTTAGACTGGGAACTTATGGAAGTAATACGTTCGAGAAACTCAGGGTAATCGACAAACGGATTTCGGTTTTTTTGAACACCAAAAATGGCCTCGTTCCGATCCTTTGATGCCTGGTTGGGCGGGTACTCTTCGCTCCACTTTCGCAATATCGATTCTTGTGCCGACAAAAAGGAAGAGTAATTCTGGTACCTCGTTGCAAAATACAACATGGCCCGAGCCACATCACCCTTATGTACATCTCTGGGTTCGAAAACACCACCTCCTAATTTGGAGCCTCCGCTGGACCAGGTAGAGCTGCTTACAACACCAAATCGATAATTACTTCTTCGTGAATTTGCATCTACGTCGGTTGGAAACAAATGGTGAATATCAGCTCGCTCTGGTTCGTTTTTGTTAAACAGACTTTGGGGCCACGTATGTTCGCAGTTAAAACTGTTGGAGTTGGCTCCACTGCGCGTATTAAAACTTGCCGACCGTCCGGTGTAAACACAGGTTACTTTGCCTCCTTTGTTATCAATGGAACCGTACATCCGATCGCGTGCACCATTGTAGCCAAGGTTTACATAGCCTTTGGATATAGCAGACTTTAGTGCAGCTTTCAGATCTTCTTCGTACAAATTTTGAGTGCCCGCATAATAGGCGTCATACGTACCGGTGCCTAAGACGTTTACTGACAATGACCCAAACGCGGAGTTAGAATTGACTACCACCTCCGTATTGTAGCTGATGTTATGCCTGGGTTTAAACGTGAGCTCCACCTCTTCGCTCGAGTTTTCAGCAATAACAATCGAAGTGTTGGAAAGCGTAAAGTCTTCGTTCAACGACGACAAAGACACTGTTACACTTTCGTTGGATTTGTTTTCAATGGTTAACACCTGCTTGGAAGTAGTGTTATACTCGGTTTCAGGAAATGTTAGTTCCGATTTTGACACTGCAATCTGAGCAATAGTCAACGTTTGAATCGCTAGTAATACGCTGGTAATGAATGCTTTTTTCACTGTGCAAAGATACGTCTCAAATGTGTAGCCCGTTTGAAATTAAAGTCAAATATGGAATTACCTTTGCACCTTATTTTGACATCTATGCATTTGAACAGCTTAACCGCTATTAGCCCCGTTGACGGTCGTTACCGAAGTAAAACTTCAGCATTATCCCCTCACCTCTCTGAGTTTGGTTTGATCAAATATCGCGTCATGGTAGAGGTGGAATACCTCATTGCATTGGGACGAACTGGTATTGACAAGTTAAAACCAATGTTGAATGACGACACAAAAGAAGCGCTCCGTGCCATTGTAACGAACTTCAGTGAAGCAGATGCTCAACAAATAAAGGACACAGAGAAAATTACAAATCACGACGTTAAAGCCGTTGAATATTTTGTAAAAGAGAAACTGGAAGCCTTAGGACTCTCTGACGTAAAGGAATTTGTTCATTTCGGATTGACATCTCAGGATATAAACAATACCGCAGTTCCCTACTCTCTAAAAATAAGTTCGAACGAGGTAATTGAACCACTACTAAACGAAGTGGTGCAGGCCATTGCTAATAAGGTAACCGAGTACAAAGACGTTGCGATATTGGCGCGAACTCACGGACAACCAGCCTCTCCGACGCGATTGGGTAAAGAAATGGCCGTTTTTGTTGCCCGCCTGGAAGAACAAATCACACAATATAAGTCAGTTAAATGGCCAGCTAAATTTGGTGGCGCCACTGGTAACTTCAACGCCCATGTGGTAGCATACCCAGAACTAAGCTGGAACAGTTTTGCAAACGACTTTGTTGAATGTCTTGGATTAAAACGATCGGAGCCCACAACACAAATTGAACACTACGACAACCTTGCCGCCAAGTTCGACTGTCTGAAGCGAATGAACGTTATCCTCATCGATTTCTGTCGTGATATCTGGACCTATATCAGTATGGACTACTTCAAACAGAAGATTGCCAAAAATGAGGTAGGCTCATCTGCCATGCCACACAAAGTAAACCCAATTGACTTCGAGAATGCGGAGGGTAACCTGGGTTTTGCAAATGCCACGCTGAGTCACTTATCGGAAAAACTTCCTGTGAGCCGATTGCAAAGAGATCTAACCGATTCTACCGTTCTGCGAAACGTTGGTGTGCCTCTGGGACACATGTTAATCGCTTATCAATCCATCTTAAAAGGCATGGGTAAGCTTCTGTTGAACCAGGATCGAATCAATCAAGATCTGGAGAATAATTGGGCCGTTGTTGCCGAAGCCATCCAAACAATTCTCCGTCGTGAGGGTTATCCTAATCCATACGAGACATTAAAAGGCTTAACCCGAACCAACGACGTTATTAATGAAACCAGCATACACAGTTTCATTGACGGCCTTGATGTATCGGACGACATTAAAACGGAGATGAAACAAATAACTCCGTTCACCTACACGGGTTTGTAATGGAAACAGAAAAGAAGAAAACACTGGTTTTAGGCGCGAGTACCAACCCGGCGCGATACTCATTCAAAGCCTCGCTCGACTTGCAGTCGCATGGTCATCCTACGGTGCTATTGAGTAGAAAAAAAGGTGAGATCAATGGTGTTCCACTCGAACCCAAAGCACGTTTCTTCGAAAACATACACACGGTTACCATGTATCTCGGGCCGTCTAACCAGGTTGAATATTATCAATACCTGATAGCCCTGGAGCCGAAAAGAGTCATCTTTAACCCTGGCTCCGAAAATCCAGAACTATGTAATCTTTTAGAAAAGAACGGGATAGAGTGGGAGAATGCCTGTACTCTTGTACTTTTGAGCATCGGAAATTATTAAACATATGATTGTAAAGAGCTTAAACCGAATTAGTATCCTTGGATTAGTCGTGCTCCTATGGGCCTGTACTCCTAAGAAAAACCAGCTTGCCAGCCAGATTGAAGATCTACAAACTGCAGAAAACCAAAATGGCGAAACCAAAAAACAACTTGCTGAGCTTCAAGAAAAATATGCCACGGATTATCCGGACGACTCCGTGAGTCAGTACTATCTGGAAAATGCCGCCATCTACCAACACTTAACGGATAATGGAGAAAAGGCCATCGAACTTACTCGAGTTTATTTAGGTCGATATCCCGATTCGGAAAACAAACAAGTACTGTTGATCAACATGGCCAAGTCGTATGAATCGTTAGGGAAACCCGACAGTTCATTAGCCTATTTCGAAAAGGCCATTTCCAATGGTGTGGTACCAGTTGGTGATATGCGGGTTATGGGTCGTGTACTTCGCGAACGAATCGGCGACGCGAACAACCCCGATCAGGCAAAAGATCTGATGAAGTATGCCGGCATTGTAGAACAAACAATGGGCCCTACGGAAGCAATACCCTACTACGAACGGTTGTACACTGACTTCCCTAAAACCGAATATGCTCCTTATGCCATGATGAAGCATGAAAACATTCTGGAGGATAAACGTCAAATTGAAGAAGCAAAGCTTCTTTTGAATCGAATCATTGAGGAATACCCTGACACCCGGTTTGCCCAGGATGCACAAAGCATGTTAGACAACGACTTGCTTGGTAAGTCGGCTGAAGAACAACTTCAAATTCTGCTCAATAAGCAGAAACAGGCGCAATAGCCTACTTTCTAATTTCATAGAACAGGGAGTCAACGATTCCCTCACATGGAGCTTTTTTCCAAAAAGTCATGCCTACTTTTTCCAAAACGCGGATGGATCCTTTGTTTTCAGACGCCGTTCTTCCCACTATCCAGTTCATGTTTAGCGTATCGAAACCATATGCAATACTAGCTTCTGCTGCTTCGGTGGCATACCCTCTCCCCCAGTGTTGGCGTTCGAATCGATACCCCAGATCGATATATCCTTCGTCAGGGTGATTTTTCAAACCACACCAACCAATGCGTTCCATCGACTCTCGAAGGAAAACCGTCCATCTACCATATCCATATTGTCGATAATGATCGTAGTTTCGAACAAGATCACGCGCCTCTTCAATATCCTTGAAGGCAACGTCACCCGTATACTTCATTACTTCCCAATCGCTGTTTAACCGAAGAAAAAATGCTGCATCATCGAGGTGAAACTCCCGAAACACTAATCGTTCGGTTGTTAGTATGTCATGATTACTCATAGTTACTGGTTTAATTTGATATCAATCGATCCGTTGATCCACTCATCGTCGAGATGGGCGTTATACTTTTTGTAAAAACCGATAGCAGGCTCATTCCAATCCAACACCTGCCAATTCATCTTGCGACAGTTTTCCTCTCGGGCAATGCTCAAAGTAGCTTCAAAAAGTTGTTGACCAATGCCCTTTCCTCTTTGCGTCTCTGTTACAATCAGGTCTTCCAGATAGAGGCACTTCCCCTTCCAGGTACTATATCGATAATAATACAATGAAATTCCGACCACAACCTGATCCACTTCCGCTACGAGAAGACCGTACAGGGGATTCTGCCCAAAGCCATCCTCTCTCAACTCTTCTTCTGTTACAACCACGGCATCGGGCTCCCGTTCGTATATGGCCAGTTCATTAATCAGTTGTAATGTAGCGGCCACGTCGCTTGTGGTTCCCTTCCTTATAAGTACATCTGCTTTTTTCATTTTTGACGATATAAATCCACATTAGCCAACTCCTTAAAGTCTTGTGGTTTTAGTTCATAGTTCAATTGGTCATTCAAGGGGTTCTGTGCCATTAAAATACAAGTACGAATGTATAGATACGGCAATTCTTCATAAAAGGCCGCGGGCGACTCGAAAAAGTGCTCGATACACACCGAGAAGAACTCATAAAAATTGTTCCCTCCATACTTGCGAAAGAACTCGTTATCCCCATTCTGAAGTGCTTCAAAATCAGCGTAGCTTTCCTTCGACCAATGGTTAAAGTGCTTTAAGAAGTATTCATTATCTGAAGAGTGCTGACTGTTTATATGCAGGGCATGAGCCAGTTCGTGCAACCCCAGGTTGTAGTTGTCGCCGGGGATGTCATAACCATTCTGAAAATCAGGCCAGGAAAGGGCCACAACCCCGGCAGGTGCCGTAAAACCTTTCATCTGGGTTCTATGTCCGTGGTGATAGAAGATATCCGGATAAATCCAGATTTTCTCGAAATGCGGGATTTCAAAGTCTTTAAATCCAAAGGTAAGTTGTGCCAGAGATGCCGCAACCTTTACTCTCATTTCATCGGTAACCTCCAGCCCGCTTCGTCCAATAAATTCTTTATCAAACGCTATGAACCGTACACGTTTTATAAAGCGTTTTTTTGCCTTTTCAGAAAGTTTATCATAGTACAAAAAACCAGGTAAAAACTGGAGAATTGTAGGATCTGTCTGACGATTGTAGTCCGATATTTTCATCCAATAACGCTCTGTTTCGGTTACGATTGGAATAATAATCGGAACACCAAAACAGAGAATCATAAAAATGAAAAAAACAACCACCCGTGCGTTGGCTTAAGGTGTCAGCCCCATGATGGTGCGTTCAATGATATCAGCGCATTCATGTATCTGACTTTCGGTTATAACCAACGGTGGTGCAAATCGGATGGTATGGGTATGCGTTTGCTTAGCCAATAGACCATTGTCGCGTAACAACAGGCACACATCGTACGCCGTTTTTCCGTTGCCAAATGGTTGGATATCGATGGCATTTAACAGGCCTTTTCCACGAACATCAGTCACCAATTCAGACTTAATGTTGCGCATGCGCTCCCGGAAGAGCTGTCCCATTTTTTCTGCATTGTCAACCAGATTTTCATCTGTAACCACTTTTAACGCTTCCATGGCTACTGCGCACGACAACGGGTTGCCTCCATAGGTAGAACCGTGTTGTCCAGGTTGTATGCAAAGCATAATCTCATCGTCGGCCAAAACCGCAGAAACTGGTAACACACCACCTGACAGGGCTTTACCCAATATCAGTATATCCGGCCGCACATTTTCATGATCACACGCCAACATTCTACCCGTTCGCGCAATACCGGTTTGTACTTCATCTGCAATAAACAGAACGTTTTGCTCGGTACACCATTTTCTGATGTTCGACAGATAGCCCTCTTGCGGAACAATTACACCAGCCTCTCCTTGAATTGGTTCAATCATAACGCCGGCTACATTAGGTTGCTTTATTGCAGCTTCCATAGCTTCCATATCGTTGTATTCTATGGTCTTGAATCCAGGTAAAAACGGACCATAACCACCGTAACTATCCGGATCACTGGAGAACGAAACAACACTTAACGTTCTTCCGTGGAAGTTGTCTTTTACCACCACTATTTGCGCCTCGTTCTCAGGCAGTTTCTTTACTTCATACGCCCACTTTCTGCACAACTTCAAGGCGGTTTCTACCGCTTCCACACCCGTATTCATGGGAAGCACCTTATCGTAGCCGAAGTAACCCGCCACAAATTCCTCGTACTCTCCCAGTACATTGTTATAGAAGGCCCGACTCGTTAGGGTGAGTTTTTCAGCTTGTTCCTTTAATTTATTGATGATTCTTGGATGGCAATGCCCCTGGTTTACGGCACTGTACGCCGACAAAAAATCAAAGTACTTTTTCCCTTCAACATCCCAAACATACACACCATCACCTTTCTCCAAAACGGCTGGTAGTGGATGGTAATTATGCGCTCCAAACTTATCCTCTAATTCAATGTAATATGCGTTTCCTTTGTTCATGCCACAAATGTATTGTTCCGTTCTTCTTTTACCAATTTTAAACAGTTTGAACGATAACAGTTTGGATTATTTTGCGTTTATTTGAGTATATGCGGCTTGGAACAACATTTTTCCTCATTTGTGGCCTTCTTGTGTCAATGGCAAAGTCGCAGTCGCTCGACTATCAGCGAACCGATAACAAACCACACCACTGGTACCTTCTGGAATCGGATCACTTCAATTTTTATTTTGAAGACAGCTCGGAACAAATAGCCCGATCCATTTTACCCAGTGCCATTGAAAAGCTTTCCCAAATTGAAGAAAAGATTGGTTACCGTTTAAGCGGTCGTATAAACATATTTACACATCAGTCTGTGGCTGATCTAAATGCAACCTATGCTAAACAACGGTTCAGCAAAGAGAGCATTATTGGAGGCATAACCGACATCAAAAACAACGATGTACACGTGTATTTGACCGGCAGCGAAGTAGGATTAATGGAACAGATATCTGAAGCCATTGCCGAAAACCTGTTGATCGAGATGCTGTATGGCGGAACCATACAAGAACGTATCAAATATGCTACCTTGCTCCAACTGCCTACCTGGTTTCACGAAGGGCTTATAAGCTATCTGTCTCACGGCTGGGACACGGAATCGGATAACCTGTTGCGAGATCTTTTCAACAACGAACAATTTACCTCGTTCAACAAGCTGAGCACGGCCAAACAAAGCCTTATTGGGCACAGCATTTGGCAATACATCAACGATAATGAAAAACGAGATGCAATCGAAGAGATTCTATACTCGGTTCGGGTTACAAAAAAAGTAGAAACGGCTTTGTTGATCGTTCTTAACAAAACGTCAAAAGAACTCTACACCGAATGGTATTATGCCAACTCTACGGCGTATGCGTATGAGTTAAAACGACGTATACCACTTAACCCCGAGAGTGTTGTTTCGAATCCTGACAATGAGTTCTTCCTGTCTAACGCACTATCTCCTGATGCCAGCAAAATTGCTACAGCATATAGGTCTAAGGGAAAGTTGCGAATCGACGTACTGGACCGGACACTTGGAGAAACCCAGACTATTTATGAGTTTTTTTCGCATTTCGACGGACTCATTGAATATCGAAACCAACTGCTTTTTAGTTGGAAGGACTCAAGCCACCTGTGGTTAATTGAAAATAAAACAACACCGAATTTAAAACTCATCGATCTGTCGGGACACGTATTAAGCGAAGAATTAATGGAGCTTGACCAGATCAACGACATGGATTATCATCCGGGCGAAAACCTACTGGTCTTTTCCGGAGTAAAGAATGGCGGCACATCGCTGTTCCTTTACCATCCACTTACCGACCAAACCACACAACTTACAAAAAGCAGGTTTAACGATTTAGAACCTCATTTCGATCAAAGCGCGAATATCTATTTCACGCGTGTGTTGTATAAAGATTCCAGCCGTTTGTTGGTTTCGGGTTGGCAAAAAGACATCTTTTACCTGTTCAGAAGTGGCAATCAGGTTCTTAACGTAACCAATGTTACGAACACCCTTGACGTGAATGAAGAACAACCCATCAAGTTGAATTCCAAGTATTTGAGCTTTCTTTCTGACCAAAACGGCATCCGGAATGCGTATGCGTATAAACTTGACCAAAAGACTTTTGCCCTGAGCAATTATCAAACCAGCATTCTGAATCAACGAATTAATCAAAACCGAAGTCACTTGATCGAGACCGTATTGCACAGTGGATTTATTTTCACCTATGTAACACCTATTGACAGCAGTGAAAACTTTGGGGCCATACTCCACCCCTCCGTTACGCGTGTTCTGCAAAACCAATCCGAACGTACCCGAAACGCACACAACAACAATCCGCTTACAGGTGACTCGCTTGACAACCAGGAGGCAAATGTCATCTATTTTCAGAGCATGTTCCCCGTACCTCACAACGTCGATTCCCTGGATCGAATCAGCCATACCAAGTCCAAACAGATCGATTATACGTTAAAGAGAACACCTAAAAACGTAACCCATATTCAGCCAACCAAGGCCATAACTCAATTACACAACGGATACTTTTTAACTGACGAGATCGGCGCCTTGTTTGCCCCGCGTGTTCAGATGAAAAACAGACTGGGGCCTGTTATAGGCATTCGTCTGGAGGATCAGTTTGGCAATCACGTGCTGGAAGGTCGTACTCGTACTACCCTAAATTTCAACCTTTTCCAATACAAAGTTTCTTACGAAAACCGGGTTGGCAAATACCGCGAGAAGGTTCAGTTCATTGCCGAACAAACCCGATACAACCAAAACATCGACCTTGGGAAACGTCGGATGCGCGGCCTGAAGTTTGACATCAACCGTCAACTTACACCCAGCATTTCTGTGGGAGGCTTCCAAACTTCCCGTTACGACTTGTTTACGCCCATTCTGGTTGATGAATCCTCCCTTAGACTTGAGGATGTTCAACAAACTACTTTCGACCAGGGCATACGCCTTGGCTACAACACTTCTATTAAATACACAGAAACATATTTCCACGGCGTCAAAGCTCAATTCTCTACAAAGCTCAGGTACAATGCCACGAACTCAGCAGCGTCACTGGTTTCGGAATTTTCTGCTAACTATGGCCGACGCTCCAAAAAAGGCGCTTTCTGGATTAACCGACTTCACCTAGGCAACTCAGCGGGAGAGGCCAATAACATATTTGTGCTGGGTGGAAACCGGAACCAATACCAACCCAACATAAATGCCCAGGAAATTAGCACCGCAGGTTCGGCGTTCTTTCAACCCGTTTTTGGCGTTCGCAACTTTGACATGAATGTTCGAAGTGGCACAACTTATGGATTTGCCAACACCGAGTATCACATTCCGCTTGACTATTTCCTTGGCAAAAAACCAATCAAGAACTCCCTGTTCCGGAACCTTTGGGTAGTTGGATTTTTGGATGCAGGTACGGCCTGGTACGGACGCTCACCTAACGACAAACGAAACGTCACCAATCGAACGGTGGTGGAGGATGGACGATTAAACATTACCATTTACAACGTAAAGAACCCGATGGTATACTCTACCGGCCTGGGACTTCGAAAAAAAGTATTTGGCTATTTGGTGCGCTACGATCTAGCCTGGACCTACGACAATAATGTTGTTAATAAGGCGGTTAGCCGTGTTTCGCTCGGAAAGGCATTTTAACCTGTGAACAAATTGTAAAAAAAAGGAGAACTGAAGCCTGTCTGGGCCCGGTAATGATGGTACTTTTGCAAAAAAAAGTAGGCACGTGAGATCCATCAATACAGCCCTCATTTCGGTTTTTTATAAAGACGGGATTGACGAACTAGCGAAGTACCTTCATGAACAAGGAACAACCATTTTAAGTACCGGGGGTACACAAAAGTATCTTGAAAACCTTGGCATTCCGGTTGTACCTGTCGAAGAAAAAACCACCTACCCTTCTATCCTGGGGGGAAGAGTAAAAACGCTCCATCCAGCTGTTTTTGGAGGCATCTTAAATCGATCGGACAATCCACAGGACCAACAGGAACTCAACGAGTATAACATCGAAAACATTGACCTGGTTTGGGTTGATCTTTACCCATTTGAGGAAACCGTCGCCAACACAAACGACGAGGCGGAGATCATTGAAAAAATTGATATTGGAGGCGTTTCTTTGATTCGGGCAGCAGCAAAGAACTATCGCGACAAGGTGATTTTGAGCGACAAGGGACAAAGTAGTGCTCTTCTTCAGCATCTTAAAGACAACAACGGACAAACGTCTTCCGACTTCCGTAAACAACTGGCACTTGAGGCCTTCCGTACAACTACTCGCTACGATCGACATATATCGAGTTACTTTGGTGGAATAACCGAAAAGAAACTGCGTTACGGTGAGAACCCACACCAGGAAGCCAAATACAGAGGAGACCTACCATCAATCTTCGAACAACTTCACGGTAAAGAGCTCTCATACAACAACTTACTCGACATTGATGCAGCCATTTCGCTGATTAGCGATTTTAAAGATCAATCGGGTTCTGTATTTACCATTCTAAAACATAATAACGCCTGTGGTTTTGCCATTCGCAATTCGGTTGAAGAAGCCTATGCAGCCGCTCTAGAGGCCGATCCAGTAAGTGCGTTTGGTGGAATACTTGCAACTTTGTCGCCCATAACCGGTGCTGTAGCAAAAACCATGAACAATTTGTTCTTTGAGGTGTTGATCGCCCCATCATTTGACCAGGAAGCGATGGACATCCTTACGACAAAGAAAAACCGGATCCTTCTGCAGTTGAATGATTTTGACTGGGACAACAAGACCATTCGTTCCGTACTTAATGGGAAATTGATTCAGGACAGGGACGCCAAAGTGGTTACCAAAGATGAATTTAACATTGTTACCACAACGCCTCCCAATGAGGCCCAGTTGGACGATCTTTACTTCGCCAACTTGCTGGTAAAACACACCAAAAGTAATGCTATTGTTCTGGCCAAAGGCAATCAGCTTCTTGCCAGTGGTACCGGGCAAACCTC
>JAEPQQ010000027.1:28162-41750 GCA_017640445.1 Bacteroidia bacterium
ATGCCCTGAACCAGGCAATTGAGAAAGCCAAGAAATTCAACTTCGATCTCAATGGAGCGGTAATGGCCAGCGACGCCTTTTTTCCGTTCCCTGATTGTGTCGAAATTGCACACAAAACGGGCATTACGGCCGTGGTTCAACCAGGTGGCAGTATCAAGGATCAATTGTCTGTTGACTACTGCAACGAGAACAATCTTGCAATGGTGATGACCGGGCATCGACACTTCAAACATTAATCGGCTCGTATTGAGCGAGTTTGACAGAGGAATTCGCGGATATTTATTGGCATTAAGTTGTCATAAACCGTCTTATTAAACTAATATTGCAGGAAACTATCATAAGGGGTAGAATATCAGGTTATAATCAGATTTTTTTTCACGAATAAATGGGCATCTTTAACTTTCTAACACAAGAAGTCGCGATCGACCTTGGGACGGCCAATACTCTCATCATCCACAAAGACAAAGTTGTGGTGAACGAACCTTCTATCATTGCGATGAAGAGGAGTACCGGAGAGATTATTGCCATTGGTCGGGAAGCTCAAAAGATGCATGGAAAGACCCACGAAGACATCAAAACCATCCGTCCGTTGAAAGATGGAGTGATTGCTGATTTTAAGGCCGCCGAGCATATGATTCGCGGTTTTATCAAAATGATAAGTCGAAAAGGGAACTTTCTTACACCACAAATTCGCATGGTAATCTGTATTCCATCAGGCATTACGGAAGTTGAAAAGCGGGCTGTTCGACAGTCGGCAGAAAAAGCTGGGGCGAAAGAAGTGTATATGATTCCCGAACCGATGGCGGCAGCCATTGGTATTGGCATCGACATCTCAGAACCAATGGGTAACATGATTATCGACATTGGAGGTGGCACAACGGAGATTGCTGTAATTGCTCTTTCGGGTATTGTTTCTGACGAATCCATCCGAGTAGCTGGTGACAACTTTACGGAAGATATCATTGAGTATATGAGACGGCAACACAACCTCATGATTGGGGAACGTACTGCCGAGCAAATCAAGATTGAGGTTGGAGCTGCTTTGCCAGAGCTTGAAAATCCACCAGAGGATTATGCAGTTAATGGTCGCGACCTTATGACCGGTATACCTAAGCAAATTTTAGTATCGTACTCAGAGATTGCCCTATCGCTTGATAAGTCGATTGCTAAGATCGAAGAGGCTGTACTCAAGGCGCTTGAACATACTCCACCTGAACTGAGTGCCGACATATACCAAACTGGTCTTTACCTTACCGGAGGTGGCGCCTTGCTACGCGGGTTAGATAAACGTATATCGAGCAAGTCGAAGCTGCCGGTTTATGTGGCTGAAGACCCATTGCAAGCCGTTGTAAAAGGAACTGGAATTGCTCTGAAAAACCTGCCTAGTTATAAAACCATCATGCAATAGAACGTTAAATGCAGAATCTTCTCCAATTCATACGGAAGAATTTTCACATTTTCCTGTTTCTAATTCTTCAAGGTATTTCACTTTTTGCACTGATTCGGTTTAACAACTACCATCAATCAGTCTTCTTTAGCACATCGAGTACGGTTAATGGAACCATACTAACCCAACGGAAGAACATCATCAATTACTTTTCCTTACAGGGTGAGAATCAACGCCTAAAAGAGGAAAACATACTACTGAGAACACGGGGTACGGAGAATTTCATATTCTTTTCGAGTGATACAATCGACGTTTACGACAGCACTAAAACGTTGCAGTATTCCTACTTACCGGCCAAGGTGATCTACAACAGTATTCGAAAGCAAAAAAACTACTTTACCCTTGACCGAGGCAGCCTTCATGGAGTGGAAAAGGGAATGGGCGTGATTAGTCCTCTTGGAGTTGCAGGCCTCGTTGTTGACGTATCGGAAAACTTCTGTGTTGCCATGTCCATTCTGAATACCGATTTTGTTCTAACGCCGAAAATCAACGGCCAGATACTATACGGAAACGTTAACTGGAACGGTAAAAACGACGAGGTGGTTCAGGTGACCAAGATCAGCGACCACTACGACGTACGTGTTGGACATGAGGTTACCACCACAGAATACGGCCATTATTTTCCTAGAAATATCAAGATTGGTAATATCAAATCTGTTGAAAAATCGAAAAACGGAAAGTACTGGGATATTGACGTAGAGCTGGCAACGAACATGTCGCAACTGGGTGAGGTATACATCATTAGAAACTCGTTCAAAAAGGAGTTAAACGAATTAGAAGAAGGTTATAGAGATGATAACTAGAGATTGGATACGTCTGGTGGCTTCTTCGATCGTCGTTCTGGCGGTTCAGATTCTTATTATTAACAATTTGAACCTCAACCAGTACATGTTCCCGCAACTGTATATCATATTATTGCTCTCCCTACCAATCAATCTAAAGCATTATGTAGGCTATTTAATCGCTTTTATAATGGGCTTCGTCGTAGACAGTTTTTCCTACACTCCGGGACTGCAATCGTTCACGGCGGTTTTCGTTATGTTTTTGCGTTACAGCTACTTTAACAACCTTGTCGACAAAGAATGGTTATCTTCGGGCATACGTCCATCGTTCAGCAATGCCGACTCGGGTTGGTACCTGGCTTATGTTTCGATTTTTACGTTTGTTTTCCACTTTGTGCTGTTAATTCTGGAGAATTTCAGCTTTGTCAACTTTGGTGGAACAATGTTAAAAATACTGTATAGTTCCAGCCTGGCCATTTTGTTAATTTTGTTGTTCCAATTCACCTTTAATCGCGAAACAGTAAATGACGAATAATCAAAACCGCAGCGCCGTAATCCGACTCATTATTGTGCTGTTTGCTTTTGTTTTGATTGTCAAACTGTTTTACCTGCAAGTGATTAGCGACACCTACGCTAAAAAAGCAGCAAGTCTTTCGATTAGAACTGTAACCGAGTTTCCCGATCGCGGCTTGATTACCGATCGAAATGGTGAAATCATTGTGTTTAACGAAGATGCCCACGACCTGGTGGTGCACTTTCCTTTTCGTCGTGATGAATTTGACATTGAATCGTTTTGTGAGCTGGTTCGCATGCCTGCCGACCAAGTGGAAGAGCGACTACAGTCGGCTTACGAAAGCAGATACAACGGAAAAGGCCTGTTTTACAAGAACCTGGCTTCCTCTGACTTTGCACGAGTTCAGGAAGGCCTGTTCCAATTTCCACAGTTCTACATTGAATCTCGCTCCGACCGAAAATACAAGCACAATGTTGCCGCCCATACCCTGGGTTACGTAGCCGAAATTTCACGATACGAACTGGACCGTGATCACGAAGGGTATTACGACATTGGTGAATACATTGGCAAAAGCGGACTGGAAAAGGACTATGAAAAGCACCTTCGTGGCACCAAGGGTAAACAGTTTTACCTTAAGGACAATGCGGGAAGGCTAAAGGAACGGTACAACGATGGGTTGGACGACACCAAGTCGGTGGTTGGTGAAGAGTTGAATATCTCCCTGGACGTTTTAATCCAGGAATACGGTGAAAAACTAATGCAGGGCAAAACGGGTAGTATTGTGGCAATAGAACCTTCTACCGGAGAGATTTTGGCCATGGTTACGTCACCGGGTTATACGCCTGACATGTTCGCCATTAAGAACCTTGGCAACAACTATGCGCGACTGGTTAGCGACAAAAGCAAGCCCTTGCTTAACCGTGCTACCAGTTCCATGTATCCACCTGGTAGTACGTTCAAAGTTGCAATGGCGCTTATCGGTTTACAGGAAGGAGTAATAAGTCCTGCTACAACGTTTTCGTGTAATGCAGGCTTCCACCTTGGATCACTCACCGTGCGTTGTCATGGACACGCTCCAAGACCCAATGTAAAGTACAGTATTCAAACCTCGTGTAACGCCTTCTATTGCAACCTCTACCGAGAGATATTACATCAAGACAGGTTCGCCAACATTGATGAGGGGTACACCAATTGGAGAAGTTATTTAAAACGGATGGGATTTGGCGATCGATTGGGGGCAGATTTAAGCAGTGAAAACCGGGGTAACATTCCAACTTCTGATTATTTCCATAAAGTATACGGCACCAATAAATGGAAATACTCTCAAACCATCTCGATGTCAATTGGCCAGGGTGAAGTACTGCTCACGCCACTTCAAATGGCTAACATGGCAGCTATGGTAGCCAATAGAGGGTATTACATTACCCCGCATTTTATTCGGGGTGACAGTATTCCTGAACAGTTTACGAAGAAAAATGAAACGGGAATTGAGCGACGCCATTTTGAGACCGTTATTGATGGTATGAGGGCTGTTATGACCGCAGGTACGGGCTTTTACGTTCAAATACCCGACATTGACATTTGTGGCAAAACCGGAACGGCTCAAAACCCACACGGAGAGAACCACAGTATTTTTGTTGCGTTTGCACCGAAGGACAATCCTAAAATTGCCATTGCAACGGTAGTAGAAAACGCCGGATATGGTGCCACCTGGGCTGCGCCTATCTGCACCCTGATGATCGAAAAATACATGAACCGAGACTCGGTAAGTCTTCGTCCTTTGGTTGAACAACGTATGTTTAACCCAGTTTCGCCTAATCCTGTAGCCAGTCATGAGTGAACGGATATACGGTCAGGCACGGGTTGACGGGATCACTGTAATCCTCTATCTCATATTGGTTATTTGTGGTTTCCTGAGTATTTATTCCTCATCACATGGCTCTGAGAGTTTTAGCTTCAACCTTTCAACACAGTACGGGAAGCAAATCATCTGGATTACAGCCTCGATTGTGTTGGGTACAGTTTTGTTCCTGATCGATGTCCGCTTTTTTGAGGTGTTTTCCTACGGAATATTTGGCTTTTGGATGATACTGCTCTTTCTGGTCATATTTCTGGGTAGGGAGGTGAACGGTGCCCGATCGTGGTTTGCGATTGGGAGTTTCCGGCTTCAACCGGCCGAATTTGCCAAGTTCGGTGTTGCACTGGCGCTATCGCGGTATGTCAGTGATATTGACACCGATATGAAAAGCAGGCGGTATCAGATCATTACCGCCCTCATAATTATCTTACCCATAGCATTGATTGTTCTTCAGGGAGATGCCGGTTCAGGCCTGGTTTTTCTTTCCTTTATTATGGTTTTGTACCGCGAAGGTTTGTCTGGATCAATCTTGATTATTGGATTGGTGTCGATTGCGGTTTCGGTTCTAACCATTGCGTTTGGTTTTATTCCCATAGCCGCAGGCCTGGTTGTTCTGGGAGGCATTATATCAGCCTTTGTCTATACAAACATCAAGGTATTCCGCTGGTTATGGATCATCCTCGCCGGTTGTATTCTGTTCTCAAAAGGCGTTGACTTTGCCTTTGTTAACGTGCTACAAGAGCACCAGCAGAAACGTATACAGGTGATGTTGGGCATTATTGAGGATCCACAAGGACTGGGATATAATGTGAATCAATCCAAGATTGCCATTGGATCTGGTGGATTTTGGGGCAAAGGCTACCTTCAGGGAACCCAAACCAAAGGCGACTTTGTACCAGAGCAACACACCGATTTCATTTTCACCAGTGTAGGTGAAGAATTTGGTTGGATCGGAAGTACAACGGTTATTGTCTTATTTGTTCTTCTGTTCTTCCGCATATCATTTCTGGCAGAACGACAGCGAAGTAAGTTCAGCAGGGTTTACGCCTATTGCGTATTAAGCATCCTCTTTTTCCACTTTTTGATCAATATTGCCATGACCATAAACCTGGCTCCGGTAATCGGTATTCCTCTACCCTTCTTTAGTTACGGTGGTTCGAGTCTGATTTCGTTTACCGTGTTGCTTTTCCTTTTGCTTCGATTAGATGCAAACCGTGAGAACGAATTGGATTCGTTGAGTTATTAAGAGATCCTCGAGGTTATGTTAGATCAGAACATCCAATTTCCTCAATTAGAACCGGATTAGTTCCCTAACGAGAACATAGAATCCCAGTTCTGAGAGATAAGCACTGCATCAGCGCTAACCGTCTGAACATCGTCCATCGTCATAATGTCGATCGCATTTGGAGTGGTGAAGAACTCTGCAACATCCACATTTAAGCTTGCCGTATTGTTCCCAAGACTTGCTTTTACACTTGAAGGAAACTCAAGTTCAATAGTTCGGGCAGTTGCAAAACCAGACGTATATCCGCCAATGTGGTAATAGACACCTCCTTCAACCCCGGATTGCATAGAACGGCCTTCGAGTTTTACATTGATATAACCCGACGCCATGGCCCAATACATAGGGTCCACAAATTCCTGATTTAACAAACCGTTTCGGTTAGTTGCAGAATCAGCAACACCCACTGTGAACCTGATTTTGGTAAAATTAGCACCGGTGGAATCCGAAAACTTCAGAACTTGATCAATGCCTTCGCTAAGTTCCCAGTTCTTATAAGCATGCACACCACCCTGATCATCGATCAACTCAAAGTTGTTGATGTGATATCGCAGTAACGTAGGTTTGAAACTGTCACCGTTTGACGTAGTATACCATTCGTTGAGTTCAAAAGCCGAACTTCCCCATATATGATTTAACGACAACTCAATGTCTTGCTTGGGGGGATCAACTGGCGGAACATCATCGTCGCAGCCCATTACGAATAGAAACCCCACTAACGCTATTGCTAATTTCTTCATTGTTCTCTTTTTATTGTTTACTCTAACAAACTATCATCAACCCGTTCAAAAACATGAATCTCAAAGTTGTAATCATTCAAGGTTTTAAACGGCGTTTCAGGGTAAAAAGATTTGATCTTTCTAAAATCCTGATGATTTTCTAACATTTCCAGGGGCACATTTCCCTCATTCGGCCCAAAATGGCCATCCCAAATAACAATGCTTCCCACTGGTGCATAACGTGCGTCAAAGCTCCACAGTTCAATAAAGTGTTCGTGGTCTTTCGGGTCTATGTCAGCCAGAATATTGAAGTAAGGGTAAAGGAAGTACTTCATCCGATCATCGTAATCCTGTTGATTGTACCAATCCGAAGCCTCTACAAACAGCTTTTGCTCATCGCTTATGTCTATGGGGTACTTATGACCAAAGATCTTGTATGGATAGTATAGCACCAACGCACTACTTAATAGAACCGTCACCCATACAAATCGCTGCTTCATGCCTTTGAAGATTGTAAAGAGCCAATTGAGTATCGCTTCAGCTGAAAGTGCCATCACAATGGCAGCTAGCGGCTCAATCACCACAAGCACGCGTTGGTATCCACAACTACCCATAATTCCCTTATACCAGATCCAGGAATGAATGGCGAAGTACAAACCATATACCCCAAGTGCCAGGTAAAACAGTTTCTGATTGGTGCGATCGCGCACTCCACGCAGGTACCGAAACACAACCAACACAACCCCCATCACAAACAGAACGAGTCGTGGTTTCCCCATTACCCACGATAGTGATTTAACGTAATGCAACAAGCTGCCACTTCCACATATATTCTCCTGCTTAGCAGTACTTTCTATCTGGTACTTGATGTACGGATTCTTTGTATAGATCCACAAAGGTTCACTCTCTACGATCCAACCAACAAAATTCATAAACACGGAGCCCGCAAGCAGCAATCCAAATGCCTTGTAATTTCGGATAATGAAAAACAAATAAAAGCCGACCACCGCCATGATTACAAAGCCTTCTGATCGGGCAAATGGGAGAAAACCCGAAACGATGGATGCAGTGTATACTCTGTCGACCGTAAAGAGATAAAACACCCACATGAGCAGGAAGGCGTTCAGCGGTTCAGTTAACCCCGTAATGGTATTATCGAACCATATGGGGCTGGCAAGACAAAGGACAAAGGCTACCCAAGCATGATTAAAGTGTAATCGTTTCGCCGTAAAAAAGGCGAGCCACGCCGTACCCAGAAGTAAAAGTATATTGAAGGTGATCACTCCCATCATACCAAACTGGGCGAACGGGGAGGCCAAAATGTTATAGAGAGGTTTTCCCCATTGGTCAAGTAACAACTCGGAAGGATGTAACCACGAAAAGCGTGCAATCAGATAGTGATTGTAACTATCCATTCCGCCTTCCACACCTGGCGACAGACTGGCCACATAAAACAGAAGGCAAAACACCATGAACGAGAGAATGCCTAAAACCTGATACTCAAGATGTTGATATTTTCGCACGGAATACAAATGTAGACTTATTGGCAACTTGAGCCCATGGACAACACCATTATTTCCGCACTATTTATTCTGGTCGGGTATTATCCATGGTTTCGAGCATTCACAGTTGAAACTGGCTCTTTCTACATTCCAAAGCCCAATTTCTTGTGAATTTATTCGATGGCAATACAGACTAATACAAAAAACCCGGATAGTGTTTGCTACCCGGGTTCTTCTTTAAATGGTATTCTTTATTTCTTTGGTGTGTTCTCAATTACCGCAACCAAGAACTTCCAGAACTTAGCTACCGAAGCGATTCCAACACGTTCGTCCGGGCTGTGAGCGCCTTTGATAGTCGGACCAAATGAGATCATGTCCAAGCCGGGATATCGTTCACCCAACAAGCCACATTCCAATCCCGCGTGAATGGCATTTACATGTGGTTTCTCGCCAAACATTTCTTCATACTTAGCAACCATGAGGTCAAGAATCTCAGACTTTGGATTAGGTGTCCACCCAGGGTAACTCCCCCCCTGCTCTACCTGGCAACCGGCCAATCGAAAAGGAGCTGCTACCGTAGCGGCAACATCCATTTTTCCGCTTTCCGAAGAACTTCGTTGCAAGCTCTGTGTCTTAAACTCACCTTGTTTTACAATTACCCGTGCCAACGATGATGAGGTTTCTACCAGGTCGTCAATTGCCCGACTCATGCAAAACACGCCGTTGTGGCAAGCATATAAAACCGTGCAAACCTCAGCAGAATCTTCTGCCGATAAAGCTGAACCAGGTAATTCCGTCTCTTCCAATTCCATGTTCACATCAGGGTCTTCATGCTGAAGATCAAATCGAATGGCTTCTGCGCGCTGCGCAAACTCAGCCTTGTAACCTGCGTCAGGTACTACCACGGTAGCGAAGCTCTCTCGCGGAATTGCATTACGAAGGCTTCCACCATCAATCTCTACAATTCGAAGTCCTTCTACACCATTCACAAGGCGATTCATAATTTTATTGGCGTTACCTCGCTCCAGGTTGATATCTACACCGCTGTGCCCTCCTTTAAGGCCGTTTACCGTAATTTTATAGGCCACGCCTCCATGAACAGCAGCCTCCTGGTAGGTTTTACTGGTGTTAGTATCAATACCTCCGGCACAACCGATAGAGAATTCATCATCGTCTTCCGTATCCAGGTTTAGCAATATTTGGCCGTCGAGCAAGCCTTGTTCGAGATGAATCGCGCCTGTCATACCGGTTTCTTCATCAATGGTAAAAAGTGCCTCCAATGCCGGGTGGGCAATGTCGGTTGATGTAAACAACGCCATAATAGCCGCTACACCCATTCCGTTATCCGCTCCCAGGGTAGTTCCCTTTGCTTTTACCCAGTCGCCATCGATGTACGTTTGAATGCCCTGAGTATCGAAATCAAAATCAGTATCCGCATTTTTCTGGTGTACCATATCCAGGTGACTCTGGATGATTACGGTTTTCCGGTCTTCCATTCCCGGGGTAGCAGGTTTCTTGATCACCACGTTTCCAACTGCGTCTACATAGGTAGGTAGGCCCAGATCCTCACCGAACTTTCGAGCAAATGCGATCACTCGCTCTTCTTTCTTGGAGGCTCTAGGAACAGCATTCAGGTCTTCAAAATGATTCCAGACTGATTTTGGTTCTAACTCTCGTACATTCATTTGCGTTCTAAATTTGCCTGCGAAGATAGGACAAATGCATACCGATGAAAACACTGTAATATTCAGTCGTTGGATTCCATCGAACTCGGTCGTAGTTTGGTCCAAAACCGCCCAAGACCGGCTGCTCAAACAAACTTAAACTAGTTAGTCTTCCTTAACCAATCCTTTTCCTTTTCTCTGAAAAGAATAACTTTGTCTGACCAAAGCCAAAATGAACATCAACCAAATTACGTTAACCCTTGCTTTTCTTGTCCTTTCGTTCTTGACTTACGGTCAAAAAGAATTTGTTCCTCCAGCGAACAACAATGGGCAAATCGACAATTACAGTGCTGCCCTGGAAGATCACGTTGATAACATCGTCGACAACCTTGGGAAAGAGTACAAGTCCGATCTTAGAAAGTTTTACAAGGCTAAGTTAAAGGCCTCCGTGCTTCTCGCTGAAAATGAGCATTTCTTCTTTCACCAGGACTGGAACGGTTATCTGGATGAAATTACGGACAAGATTATGTCCAACAATCCGGAACATAATTTTGAGGGCATACAGGTAGTTTTGAGCCAGTATTTCTGGCCCAATGCCTTCAGTATAGGTGAGGGCACCATTGTAATTAATCCTGGTCTTATCACCCGATTGGAAAACGAGGACCAACTGGCGTTTATACTGTGTCACGAATTTGCCCACTATCTGCTGGACCATTCAGAGAAAGCCTATTTGCGGCTTCTTCGCGAGATGGAATCGGAAGAATTGCAGGATCAAATTGACCAGATTAACAAGAGTGAATATTACAAGGCCACTCAACTTCGAAAGCTTCTTAAATCCAGACTTTACAGTACCAACAAGCATGCCCGTGAAAAAGAGGTGGAAGCCGACTCCCTGGGGCTGGAACTTTTCAAAAACACCGGATACGACTTCAAAGCGGCCATGACCACTATGCAAATACTGGATAAGCTTGGAGAAAAGGCCGATCGACATCTTGACATTCCTACCCTCATCGGGATTGATCCTGTTCAAATGGAATCGAGTAACATGTTGAGTGGGAATAGCCAGGAAGGAGGATGGCTGGATTTTGATTCGGTTAAGTCGCACCCAGATTGCGATGCCCGGTTCGACCTTTTGGCCAAAAAACTCAAGGTGGAAAACGCCGTCTTTTCAGAGTTCAAGGCAGACGGTGAGGCCTCGGACGACTTTAAGAAGTTTAGGCGTCAAATGCAGTATTTCACTATTGAATCGTACAAGAGGTTTAACCGGTTGGATGTAGCACTGCTTAGCGTTTGGCAGATGAAGAAGGAAGGAGATGAGAACGTTTACCTTGATAAGGAGGAATTTCACTTGATAGCCCGATTACTGTACGCAAGGAAGAAACACAAAATAGGACATGTTTGTACCTACCCCAACGATTCAATGGAATCGTCATTACGGCAACTTAATAGTGTTCTTTTCGGGCTCCGGTATCGCGACCTATCCAAAAAACTAATTGCCATGGCCACTGAATTATACGACATAGGTTATGAGGATGAAGAATCGGTATACTGCCGCGTTTTGCTGGCCTATTGTAAAGGAGATAAAGAAGACTTTGAGACCTCAAAAAAAGAATATTTTGCTCGGTTCGATCGATCTGACGAGCACTATGAAGACGTATTTTATTTAAGATTATAACCTTAACGAACTAAAAATCAACGAAATGAAACGAAATGCACGAGTAGCTATTTTTCTAGCACTCATCTTTACCACACTAACTGCTTCTGCGCAGAAGTATTCCTTTGAAAACATTACACGTAAAACGCTCCGAAACTCAGGAACAATCAAAGACAACAACGTAATTAAGGGATATTACTATTTCTATTACCTGGAAAAAGTAAGTCGTCAAAACACGGCATACGAGGTGGTTATTCTAAACGAAAATCTGGAAGAAAAAGGGTCGGAACGAATTATCGAACCAAAGACAACTGTTCTTTTGGAAGCGTCGTACAACGGCAACAGTATCTTATTCAAATTCTTCGATCGAAAGTCAAAAACAGTGTCGTACAGAACGATGAATAATGCCGGTGAAATGTCGAGCAAAGAAACCCGATCGTGTAACAAGTATGAAGCTCAGATATACGGTACCAGCACCATCGAAAACATAAATATTCAACCCGTAAGCAGTGAACTTTTTGTCGATATCCATAACATCAAAGACAAAGAATACAAGTATTCGGTTGAAGGAATAGGAAACGATGGTGAAGTACTTTGGACATACACGCCCACCAATCAAATGAAGATTGAAATGGGGAACTATCTTGGTTCGAGCGAGAATCAGGTGTGGATTCAGGTTTCCAAGTCGAAGGGTATCATGAGTCGTGATTATACGTTTGACCTAGCAGGCATAAGCCATGATGGGGAGGAAGATTTTCGCGTACCTCTTCAGACCAAGCGTTACAACTTACTTGCTCACAGCGCTACCTATAAAAAAGACAAAGACGAAATCGTTGTGGTTGGAGAATACTACGACATTTCAGACAAATCGTTGAAAAGCGACAGTAAGGGGCTTTTTGTTAAAGTGATTTCTCCCGAAGGTGATGAAATCTCAGAAGACTTTATTTCCTGGACCCGCGACATTGGGGCCATGGTAAGCGCAGAAAAAAAACGTGAACTAAGCAAGTACTATGTATACTTCCACGACATACTTCAAACCGCTGACGGTCGAATTTTGGCTGTAGGTGAACAATATCGTAAACAAGTTAGTGCCACTGGTATGGCCTTTAAAACGTTGGCAGCAGCCAGCGGAGGAAGCACAAATGCCAGTGCAGCTGAAATCAAAATTGCGGATGTGATTGTGATTGAGTTAAGCACCAATTATGAGTTAACTTCGGTTGACATTCACGAGAAAAAGCCACGAAAGGTGTTACTGGAAGCGGGCTATGGTACAGTAAGCCAACACCTGTTGGCAAAGTATCTTAAGGCCAGTGGTTGGTTCGATTATCAATTTACTCAAACCAATAAGGACAATTCTACGATATCGTTTGCCTATGTTGACATTGAAAAGGTAGATGGAAAAATGCGTCGTCAGGCCGTTCTTAAGTTCATTTCATATGTTTCGGGTGAAGATGATTACACATCGGACAAATTGGAATTAACCAGTGAGGCGAGCGATATCTGGCTGATGCCAGCCAAGCCGGGTTATGTTCTAATTGCAGAGTACTTCAAGAAAGAAAAAGCCGTGGACTTCCGACTCGAACCTATTAACTACTAACTGGTAAAACATCCAGTCAATAAAAAAGGTGGTCAAAACGACCACCTTTTTTCATGCTTCATTATTTGATCTTCCGCATTCGAAGACTTTCCGGTGTTACCTCCAGATATTCATCTTCTTTGATGTATTCCATCGATTCTTCAAGCGAGAACTCAACCTTTGGGAAAACCTTAGCAGAATCATCGTTTCCGGCCGATCGGATATTAGTAAGTTTCTTCCCTTTGATTAGGTTCAATTCCAAGTCATTGGCGCGTGTATGCTCGCCAATTACCTGTCCTTTGTAGATTTGGTCACCAGGGCCAACGAAGAACCTTCCCCGATCCTGAACCCGGTCGATAGAATAAGCCAACACCTGGCCTTGCTCCATACTCACCAATGATCCTTTCGCCCGTGTAGGTATATCTCCTTTCACAGCGTCGTAACCTCTCAGTCGGTGAGTCATAATGGCTTGTCCGGCAGTAGCGGTAAGTACGTTGTTTCTCAAACCAATTATTCCTCTGGACGGAATATCAAATTCAATGTGCTGAAGATCGCCTTTAGGTTCCATTACCTGTAGCTCTCCCTTTCGC
>JAEPQQ010000028.1 GCA_017640445.1 Bacteroidia bacterium
TAATGGTTATTCGGGATTTAGGATACATCTTTAGGCTTCGTATCCTGTCGGATAAGAAAATGTCGTGGAAACAGTGCTTTCAGGTGATCATGTTATGGGAATTTGCCTCTGCCGTTTCTCCGGGGGCCATTGGTGGTACAGCAGCGGCTGTGGTTATTATGGCTCAGGAAAGACTTAAAACCGGACTTACTACGGCTATTGTACTGATCACCTCTTTTCTTGATGAACTGTACTACATGTTAATGATACCCATTGCGTTTTGGGCTGTTAACAACACCAGCTTATTCCCCGATTTGCAAGATGCCGCTTTTCAAAGCATCATTAATACACCGAATTTGCGCAGACTGTTTTGGGGAGGGTATATATTTCTTCTGATCTGGACCCTGTTCCTGGCAGTTGCACTCTTTATTAAGCCTGAGATTTGTAGAGGTATTATCAGGAGTATTCTGTCGTTGCCTTTTCTACGCAGGTTCAAAAAAAGAGGGGAAAAACTGGGAAACGATCTGGTTGCGGCGTCCCACCAATTCAGACAGAAGCCTGTTGGTTTCTGGTTAAAGAGCATGGGGGCAACGGCCGTAACCTGGACGGCGCGTTTTTTGGTGATCAACTGCCTCATCATGTTGCTTAATCACGTCGATTCTCATGAACATTGGGTGATTTTTGGAAAGCAACTCGTTATGTGGATATTACTCATGATTGCTATCACACCGGGTGGTAGTGGTATTGCAGAGTTAATCTTTCCCGCATTTATGGGTAGTTATTTGCCTACCAAAAAAGTCTCTCGGCAATTGTCCATCCTATGGAGAGGACTTACGTACTATCCCTATATCATAGCAGGGATATTGGTACTTCCTTTTTGGATGAAGCGGGTTGGAATACAGGATAAAATCAGGCGAATTAATCTTCTAAAGAAGCGCCGATAAATAGCCTACATCAAGAGGCTTTTCGCACAAATGTATGCTTGGGTTTAACGCCTTGTACTTGTCTTGCAAATCTTGTCGGACCGTAGCGGTAAGTACAATCATTTTAGATTTAAGATCGTTTTTAGCCTCTAGCATTTTTTTGAGAAAATCGTATCCGGACAGTTCGGGCATTTGGTTATCAACTATGATCACGTCCACATCTCTTCCCTGTAGGTCTTTCAACGCTGATACAGGGTTTGAGAAGGTTGAAATTTCGGCACCAAGACCTGAGGTTTCAAGCAATTTTTGATTGACAAATATGTCAATCTCATTGTCGTCAATTAGTACTACCTGCATGAATTTTTGGTGCGTTATTGGGTACAAAAATGTTGAAATAAGTGCCTTCCCCAGGAAGCGAATTCACTTCAATGGTGCCAGACATATTTTCTACTGCCTGCTTTACCAGATATAAACTGATGTCCTGGCTGCTTCCTTTCGACATGATGAGCTCGAATAAGCCGTTTAGTTGTTCGTTCTCAATACCAATGCCATCATCGGTAAACATTATCTGGACACCATTTTTTGTGTCAATTACTTCAATGTCGAGCTGGATACGCCCTTTTTCCGGGTTAATTTGTTCCGATACATAATTGAGAATATTAGTTACGATCAATTGAAGTCGGAAAGCATCGTTGTAAAATGCTTCATCGTTTTTAACCTGAATATTGACATCTATGTTGCTAAAGTCCTGAAACGGAGATAAGGCTGTCTTACACTTCTCAATCATGGTTTCAAAGTCAATCTTGCTCAGTGCTCTTATATGCTGGTCGGCTTTATAATGCTCTATGATGTTTCTCAGCTGAAGATCAATTTGCATAATTCCTTTTTCCAGAATTGGCCAATACTCCATATTATCCTTGTTCTGGTCGTTCAACTTGGCCAGTCGAACAATTCCATGCATCGACACTAACGTGCTTCGCATTTCATTGGAAGCTTTGTGTACAAACTTATTGAGCTCTTCAAATGAGTGCTCTAGTTCTTCCTGGTGATGTGCGATTCGTCGTCGTGCATCATATAACTCGATGGCAGATAAGATCGTTTGGCGCAGGTCGTATTCATTCCATGGCTTACTCAAAAACCGATACACTCGAGCCTTGTTAATGGAATCGAGCATTGCGGTTTGATCTGCAAACCCGGTTAGAATAATTCGGATTGGGTATGGGTGTTGTTCCAGAATACTCTCAAAGAATTGGATACCCGTAATCCCCTTCATGAGGTAATCACTGATAATCACCTTAATCTCTGGATTGTCCGCCAACTTTTGTCTTCCTTCTTCGGCGGAAGTAGCGGTTAAAACGTTGAATTCCCTACGGAAGATCGCCCGGAAGGCCACCAAGTTTGGTTCTTCATCGTCAACGTATAATATGTATTGCTTATTCACCTTCGGGTTGATTTGTGATTGGAAGTTCAATGGTAAAGGTAGAGCCCTCGCCTATCGTACTATCTACGGAGATCGTTCCGTTGTGCTTTTCCATAATACCATAGGTGATCGAAAGACCAAGACCGGTTCCCTTACCAACATCCTTTGTTGTGTAGAACGGATCGAAGATGTTTTTACTCACCTCTTCTGGCATCCCGCACCCATTGTCTTGAATGGTTATAACCACTTTGTTGTCTACGTGCTCCGATCGAACAATGAGCTTTCCTTCGTCCGATTCAGGAAACTTCTCTTTGATGGCATCGATGGCATTATCAATCAGATTCATAAACACTTGGTTGAGTTTACCAAGATAACACTTTATGTGAGGAACAGAGCCCAAATCCAAGGTAGTTTCGATTCCCTTCAGTTCACTCTTGAGGATGGTTATGGTAGAGCGCAGACCATTATTTACATCGGCACTTTGTGCTTCGTCTTCATCCGTTCGTGAGAAGTTTTTCAATCCGGTAACGATTTCAGATGTTCGTTTTGCTCCTTCTTCAATACCGTTGAGCAGATCTTTCATCTCCTGAATTGAGTAGTCGAGATCCATGTCTTTCTCCTTGTCGAGAAGCTTTTTTAACTCTTCGTTGTCTCCGTTTTGAGCAATGTCCTTGTAATCGTTCAGGATGGTAAGAATATCGCCCAGGTCTTGTCGCAGAGGCTCTACGTTGGAAGACACGTAATTGATCGGGTTGTTAATTTCATGTGCAATACCGGCTGTTAGATGACCCAGTGATGCCATTTTTTCCGCCTCAATCAGATGGCCTTGTGTCGATTTTAGATTAGACAACGTCTCCTGCAGATCGGAATTCATTACCTCGAGTTCAAGTGTACGCTGATGTACTTTCTCCTCAAGTACCAGGTTCTGATTACGAGTAAGATCGTTGTTCTTTTTGACCTCCATCAACATCAAACGCTGTGACTCCTCACGCTGTTTTTTGAGTGTGTTGATTCTTGCAGCCAGTGCAAACGAAAGTAGTACCGTTTCAATTGCCGACCCAACCGTCATACCGTAATTGGTGATAAAGCTGGATGGAATAACGCTGAAGTTCTTAAGGATGAAAAGTATAACCCCCAGGAAAAAAGCTGACCAAGCGATCAGAAGAAAGAAACCCTGGCGGTTTCCCTTAAGAATGTGAATCACCGATAATACCACAATGAATATCGCCGAAAGGGCTGCAGCCGGCTGTCCGATATAAAAGTTCAGTTGGAACTGACTGAGCAAACTAAGCAATATAGCAAGACCGCTCGCTCCAATAAACACCACGAATAAGATACGTGCCCTTGGAGTAATTCTCCTGACGTTCAAAAAGTCGTAGATAAAGATCAACCCCGTGACGACAGTAAGCGACGGTAATACGAGTGACGCATAGTTGTTGAACAACGGACTGTTTGGCCAGAAATACTTAAAAGCATATCCCTGAAATATGGATTGTGTTAGATATACCAGAAGGATATAGAGTACGTATTTTAGATAGATCTGATTTCGAAGAGAGAAGAAGATAAAGAAGTTATAGAACAGCATTACAAGCATAATGCCGGAGTACAAGGCGAAAAATAAGTCGCGCATCCGAATCTTTGTCAATACAGACTCTTGCGTACCCATACCAATTGGAACAACTAATGGTTCACGGTTTTTTATCTTGAAAAGAAACAACTTCTCTGCGTCCTTCTCAATGTCAAAGTTGAAAACAGGGAACGGGTCTTGCCAAACGCGATCACTTTCCTCGTAAGGAACCAGATCTCCATTGGTTTGTTGGTTTTGTATCGCACCATTGGAAACTTCATAAAACGTTACCTCGTCAATGTTTGCATTGTCGATGGTTAAAGTAAACCGACCTGTTTCAGACAGGTTTTCAACGGCTACTTTTACCCATACATCGTGCTCCACAATGTCAAGGTTAATAATCTCCTTTTCGTTTACGGTAAATTCTTTTTTTACGACATCAAGGGCCGATAGCGCGTCTGTGGTATCAATATAATACTCGGCGCTTTGGGAAATCTTAAATGAGTTTGGACCGGTTATCTCAAATTTACTTTGACCGGAAGCGGTTAATCCAATCAATAGACAACCAAGAAAGATTAGACATCTAGACATGATTCAATGTTAAATTTCAAAAAGTGGCAGCTTATCATCTCCCGTGATGTTGATATATGATTGCGAAGGTCTTCCATCAGCTTTTTCTCTGAAATGAAGCTTGGATCTTTCATTTCAGGAGTCAGACTCATCACCGAAGCAATATACCGGTCATCCGGGTAGTCAAATTTACCCTTTTTTCCGTATCGTTCGTCTTCCTGAAATCCGTGTCGCTTAACCAAATATTTTGTGTATTGCGCACAGAGGCACAAACACCAATTGGTATCAATCTTTTGTAACATATGGATGCCAAAACGGGTTAACGGAGTACTTAAACCGTAACCACGTACCTTGTTTGACGTCCAAAGCCCACACAACTCGGCTACCACTTTCGGTGCGTGTTTGTTAATGTCGATGAGCAGTTTATAATCCAGTCGGCCAATTGCCTTTTCGATGGGTAGGTCAAAATCCTTGCTGGCCCGTTGAACACGAACACCTCCAACCATTTCTCCTGTTGCTGGCTCAACAATAACGGCACAAAGCACATGGGGGTTGTGCATCCAGGTATCCTTATTCGACGACACATTCTTAATTCCATAATCCTCCAGTACCTTCCGGTGCTGGCGCAAATATTCGCGACATAAGTCAGGCTCGTTTATGGCATAAAAGAGCTTCACATCGAAATGGTATTCCGGATGTACAAGACTTTCCTTAAGTAGTTTTTCTTTACCCTCTTGCAAAACTTTCGTTCTTGTTAAATCGATAGGACGTGATATCCGAATTCTCACATTTTGACAATCTGAAGGCCATGAAAACATGTTTCGAGTTGTCGATGCCCAACAGGCTGTTAAATTCCAGATTCAGCTGTAGTAGTCTGCTGCGTTCAGTATCTGACATAACCGACTGCTGGTTATGTGCCAGATTGAACAATATAGCCACTGATGTCAGTGGATGTATTTCAAGTTCGTGTTTTGCTATGGTTAGCCATAAATCTTCAAAGACTTCACCAGCCTCTAACATGGCTTCGTTGTCGTATCGCTCTCCAACAATGAAACAGATTCCCGCACTCATGTTTACACCTTTGGTTATCATTTCGATAAAGGCATCACCACCATCCCAGTCGCGTAGTTTTTCGATCACAAACTCGTCTTTTGATATCACAAGACCCGCCTTTTCCGAAGCGGTTAGGTTGATGGTACCAATGTCAATACCATCTCGTTTCTCCTGTGCTTCTTCGTCCGTCCATCGAACTTCCTTTACGTAGTCGCGGTGTCCGTTGGGGTTGAGCATACGGATTTGTTCAACCTTACCCATAACCTCCGCAATGGCTTCTTTTTGTTGAGAGTCGGTAACCACATGTAACTGGAACTCGGAGTCATCCAATACCGATTTGAGAACTTCTATCTCCTGGTCTTCAATTGGCTCGCTAACCACGTTTAACCGGTTGGTCCGGCGCGTATAGATCTGATCGTATAAAGGATGTTTGAAATCACTGTCGGCGTGTTCAAACCATATCTCGGCAATGGGTTTGTCCGGTTGTCCAAGATTGCCCGGCTGTATGTTTACATGTGGTTTAAGTCCATTGGAAACGGCACTTATCCGAAGGTTAGACAAGGCACACCCAAGCCCTAGAGCGGCTCCGAGGTGTTCCTGATCCCAGAACGCTGCACCTCGAATCACGTGGTGAAACAAAATGAGGTGATTGTTTTTATACAACCATTTCCAGGGTTGGTTATTGGCTGCCGAAGGTGCCTGAAGTATGTCGGCCACAATTTGGTCAAGCGTTGTTTCGTCGAGGGATACAGAATTTGGGGGAGCGGATATCTCGAACCGTTGGAAAACTTCGTCGTAATCGGGTACATGTGTCTGCTTGTCGCTAAAATACTGAACCGACCGATCGGTAGATGGTTCACCTACTTGCTCAAAGTCGTTATAGTAGCGTCCCGATTGTACGTTTTTACCAAGCAGTATCCTACGCACCGCACTGGATACCAAACCACCACCAAATACTACCGAGCTGGCTAATTGTGGCCAGGTGGCAATGGATTGTTCGATTTCTAACATGGAAGCGCGAAGCATAACACTGGTTTCATCTATGCTTATCATGTCAAGCATATACGGTACCTTATCTTCGTTGGTTTTGAGTGTTTTTAGAATTTCAACGTCCAGGCCTTTTACCAATCCGTGTAAAATAGGACGATCCGGTTCGGTGTCAAATCGTTCGATGTCGAGCATGGCTCGGTCGTTGGTTTCCATTATTACCGGAATGCCCAGGGATTTGGCCTTGTTTCGTGCAATGATCTTTATGTCGAGTCCATCACATTCCTCCACGAGGGCGTCTAACTGACCACCTTCGGTAAAGAAGGCATCAAGGTTTTCCTCGGTAATACCTTCTTCAAAAACCTTAACGTCGAGATACGGGTCAATCTCTGCGATCTCACGAGCTACGGAAATGGCTTTGTTAACACCCAGGTTAAAAACACCTGAACGAATTCTGTTGAGATTGCTGAGTTCAATCTCGTCAAAGTCGGCCAAACGGATTTCGCCAAAATTGCGTTCCATGGCCATGGTTAATGCAACACTTTGCCCAACAGACAAACCAATCACACCAACTTTTTTTGTAGCGAGTAAATTCTGTTCGGAATCAGTGATTTTGTACTTGTTTCTATTGGTTCGAACCAAGGCAAATTCCTCCTCCGCCAACACGTGAACCAAGGTGTTTCTCCATGGGTAGTAGACCCAGTTTCCAACCTCTTCCAGAGGCGTTCCGCTTAAGTAATCCTCAATGAAGTGTTGATATTTTTCCGGATTTTGCTTGAAATCAGTCTTCGGATTTTGGGTTTTTACCAATTCCCGGAGCTGACCTTCGATCTCATCGAAGATTAAAATTCCTTCCGTCTTTCTGATCTTTTCAAGAATTTCCTTGCCCTGACCACCACTAGCCGCGGATATTATCGTTGGTGTATACTCAATCAAATTTCCCAGTTTCTTTTTTTGTGAAGATAAATAACGGTAGGCAAACCTCAGACAAGAGGATATCTAGGAAGCATCCATATGTGCCTTCTTTAGTAGACACAACAAAGTGTCATAAATCTGCCTGATTTTCAAGAAAATAGATTGAGGTTTGGTTTTTACTGAAGTTTATCACTAACTTTGTCCAAACCGATGGCATATAGTGTCGTCTGTTGATACTACTTACTTATTATACTACTTAAAGAAATTGTTAATCATGAGCACGAAGAAAATTTCTGTTCTGTACCTCGATGATGAGGTCGAAAATCTAAACTCCTTTAACGCTAATTTTAGAAGACTATTTAATGTATCGCTTGCGAATAGCATCGATGAAGCGTATAGCATTATTGAGTCTAAGGAAATCCATGTTGTGGTTTCAGATCACAAAATGCCGCACATTACAGGTATCGAATTTTTTGAAACCTTGTGTAAGACACACCCAACCATTGTTCGGGTATTGCTTACCGGGTGTTCCGACCTTAATGTGGTAGTTGATAGCGTGAACCGCGGTCAAATCTTCAAGTATTTGTATAAGCCTATGGATGTGGAGCTTGTTCGCAAGACCATGGAAATGGCATTCAAGAAATTCGAAGAGGACAAAAAGAACCAAATGGAGGTTGTTCAGCTTATCGAAACCAACGAAAAGTTGGAATTCATGCTTCGCCAGAAGTTGATCGATTAGAGGTACTTTTAAAACAGCCCATTAGAATTGGTTGTTCCAATGTATTTTTGCGCAAACACTAAGTATATTGGACTTTAAAGAAACCAAGTTAGGATTTTCCGTTGGAGATGTAAACGGAATCGGTTTGGAGGTAATGCTCAAGGCATTTTCCAGTGGACATTTGTTCAACCACTGCACACCTGTGCTTTACGGAACGACTGATTCGTTTCAGTTCTATGCGAAAAAACTAGGTTTGGAACTCCGATATAACCTGATCAAGGATACTTCGGAAGCCGTATCCGATAAGATCAACCTCAAAGAAGTAGGGGGGAAGGTAACGATTGAACCCGGCCAACCTTCCAAGGAAACGGGTGCACTTGCCTTACAGGCATTAACCGCTGCTGTGGACGATATTAAGAATGGGCAGATTCATAATCTGGTGACCTTGCCCATTGATAAAAACTCCATTCAGTCTGACGACTTCGACTTTGCAGGTCATACTGATTACCTGGCAAAATCGTTCGAAACCGAAGACTACATGATGCTATTGGCCAATGACCAACTTCGGGTTGGCGTAGTCACCGGCCATATTCCTATTACTCAGGTAGCCAAAGCCGTAACCCCGGAGTTACTTAAACGAAAGATTACCATTTTGCTCGAATCTTTGCGCTTTGACTATGCCGTTCGAAAGCCAAAGATTGCCGTGTTGGGCTTAAATCCTCACAGTGGAGACAACGGCCTTATTGGTACCGAGGAGCAGGATGTTATTAAGCCCGTTATCACCGAATTTGTAAAAGAGGGTGAACTGGTCTTTGGGCCCTACGCCGCGGATGGTTTCTTCGGAACCCGGGCATATGAGAATTTCGATGCGGTACTTGCCATGTATCACGATCAAGGATTGGTCCCGTTTAAACAAATTGCGTTTTCCGATGGAGTGAATTACACTGCTGGTCTTCCTATTGTGCGTACGTCGCCCGATCATGGAACTGCATACGACATTGCTGGTAAAAACCAGGCTGATGTGTCTTCGTTGGTTAATGCGGTTTTCGAAGCGAAGAAAATCTATAACAATCGCATGGAACACAATGAGTTAAGCAAAAACCCGCTGGGCTTCAAATCCCATAGGAAAGAGAAATTCAGTATAGGTGTTCCGAATCTTAAATAAAGTTCGTTTTTTCCACAAAATATGCTAATTTTGCCGACCCTTTTGGAAAGAGGAGATGGCAAGTAAAGACTATCACTTGGTTTATGGTTCGTTAAAGGAAGGACTTCACGAATTTAGCTACCACTTAACAGAGGATTTCTTTACTTCGATTGAGCAGGAACTGATACAAAAGGGAGATGTTCATGTTCTTTTAAAATTAGATAGGTCTGAACGGCACCTGTCGCTTGATTTTAAACTCGATGGATGGGTTGATAAATCATGTGACACATGTCTTAGCCAGCTTCAGTATCCGATTGACAGCCTGCACCATTTGCACGTGAAAATATCGGATAAGGAAATGGAAGATGAGGCAGACCTGATTGTTCTTGGAAGCGGGGAGTATCAGTTGGATTTGACAAGCCATTTGTTTGACTTTGTGGCATTGTCATTACCAATGAAGATTGAATGTGAAGACCCAATGAACAGCGAAGAGTGTGACAAAACTGTATTGAAAATGTTAGCTACAGAGGAAGGGGACAACGACAAAACGACCCATCCTGAGTGGCAAAAGCTAAAAGAAATATTTAAAAACTGATATTATGGCTCATCCAAAGAGAAAAATTTCGAAAACACGGAGAGACAAAAGAAGAACCCACGACAAATTGGGTTTCAAGCAGCTTATTAAAGATCCTAAAACCGGAGAAGTTTCTCAATACCATAGACTTAACCTCGAAACAGGAATGTACCGAGGAATGAAAGTAATTGACGTAAACGAGGAAGTTTAATTCTAAACCTCTCCGTAGTTATATGAAAATTGGGATAGATGTAATGGGTGGCGACTTCGCCCCTAGCGAGACCATTTTGGGTGTTGTTAACGCACTATCCACGCCCGATTTGAATGACGTTCATCTCACACTTATTGGAGATGAAGAGGTTATTCGACGGGAACTGTCTGACACGGACCTCTTTAACCGTGTCGATATTGTCCATGCACCGGAGGTGATTGGAATGGCAGAACACCCTACACGGGCAATCAGCCAAAAGAGGAATTCAAGTATCAATGTTGGGCTAAAAATGTTGGCAGAAGGCCAACTGGATGGTTTCGCCGGAGCCGGAAACACGGGCGCCATGATGGTGGGAGCCCTTTATACTGTGAAGGCGGTTGACGGAATCTTACGCCCCTCTCTTACCACGTTAGTACCCAAAATTGATGGTACCAATGGCCTGATGCTGGATGTTGGGGCAAATGCAGATGTGAAACCCGATGTTATGGTACAGTTTGCCATATTGGGGTCGCTCTACGCACAACACGTTTTAGGCATCGAAAACCCGAGGGTTGGACTGCTAAGCATTGGCGAAGAAAAAGAAAAAGGAAACCTGCTCAATCAAGCCGTATACCCAATGTTGGAGGATACGAGATCCATCAATTTTGTTGGGAATGTTGAAGGTCGTGATCTTTTTTCAGATAAATCAGATGTGATTGTTTGTGATGGGTTTACCGGAAACATCGTGTTAAAAACGTGTGAAGGATTCTTCTATAAGTTAAAGAAGAGGGGAATCAACGACGAGTTTCTCGATCGTTTTAATTTCGAATCATACGGAGGAACTGCGATTCTTGGGGTGAACAAACCCGTTATTATAGGTCACGGTATTTCAAAGGCCAACACATTTGTAAACATGATCCGATTAACAAAACAGGTCGTGCTTTCAAATCTTATCCAGAAAATAAGAGCATCGCTTTAATTTAATACTATTTTTACCGCTTAATTTTTTGCAATGAGTCAGTTACGTGCAGCAATAACCGCAGTAAATGGTTTTGTTCCCGAAGATGTTGTAACCAACTTCGATCTTGAAAAGATGGTAGATACATCAGACGAGTGGATACGAACCAGAACAGGTATTATTGAGCGAAGAAGGTTGAAAGGAGAAGGGAAAGGGTCGTCTCAAATGGCCATTCCAGCCGTTCAGGGCTTGCTAGAAAAAAGAGGCATTTCACCAGAAGAAATAGACCTCCTTATCTGTGCAACCGTTACCCCTGATCATGTCTTCCCGGCTACTTCAAACATCATTTGTGATAAAATTGGGGCCAAAAATGCGTGGGGCTACGACCTCTCTGCCGCCTGTTCAGGTTTCATTTATGGTGTGGAAACGGGCCGACGATTTGTGGAAAGCGGACAATACAAGAAGGTAGTCGTGGTTGGAGTTGACAAAATGTCGGCAATACTGGATTACCAGGACCGAAATACCTGCATCATCTTTGGTGATGGAGCCGGTGCCATCTTGTTGGAACCTACAGAGGAGGAATTTGGAATTATGGACAGCATTCTCCATGCTGACGGGTCTGGGATTGACTATCTCCACCAAAAGGCCGGTGGATCGGCATACCCGCCTACAGAAGAGACCGTTGCCAACAGACAACACTTTGTTTACCAGGAAGGGAAAACGGTGTTCAAGTTTGCGGTAACCAACATGGCTGACGTAAGTTACAACATCATGGAGCGAAACAATCTGAGCAGCGATGATGTGAACTGGCTTGTGCCTCATCAGGCGAATAAGCGAATCATCGATGCGACAGCAAACCGGATGGGACTTCCATCGGAGCGCGTGATGTTGAATATTCAACGATATGGAAACACTACAGCGGGTACAATACCGCTTTGCCTGTGGGACTATGAGAAACAATTAAAGAAAGGCGATAACCTGGTATTGGCTGCTTTTGGTGGTGGCTTTACCTGGGGAGCAATCTATGTAAAATGGGCGTACGACCCATCTTAATTCATTAGTATATTTTTCGAATAATTTACCTTAATTTGAATTATGGATTTAAAAGAAATTCAAACACTTGTTAAGCTGGTTTCCAGCTCAAAAGTTGACCTGTTAGAGGTTGATAAGAAGGACTTTAGTCTTAAGATCAAAAAGAATTCAAATAAAACCGAAGTGGTTTCAATGGCTCCGGCTATGCCGGCTGCGATGCCAATTGCTCAGCCTGTGGCTCCTGCAGCCCCTGTCGCTCCCGCGGCGGAAGCGGCTCCTGCAAAACCAGCGGAAGAACCAGCAAGTTCTGGAATTGAAATCAAGTCTCCGATGATTGGAACATTCTACCGAAGTTCTGCACCCGACAAACCTGCGTTTGTTGAAGTTGGGGATGAAATAAAAGTTGGTGACACCATCTGCATCGTTGAAGCAATGAAATTGTTTAACGAAATAGAGTCAGAAGTTGCTGGCAAAGTAGTTAAGGTATGTGTTGATGACGCCTCACCGGTGGAATACGACCAGCCTTTGTTTATTGTAGAACCGGCGTAAAACCGTTCAACATAGTTTCTTTCATTCAAAATAGTTAGAAATGTTTAACAAGATCCTGATTGCGAATAGAGGCGAAATTGCCCTGCGTGTTATCCGAACATGTAAAGAAATGGGTATTCGAACTGTTGCGGTTTATTCAACTGCCGATAAAGACAGTATCCATCTAAAATTTGCGGACGAAGCAGTGTGCATTGGCCCAGCGCCAAGTACCGACTCGTACCTGAATATGCCAAACATCATGGCAGCGGCGGAGATTACCAATGCAGATGCGATACATCCCGGATACGGTTTTCTTTCTGAAAATGCCAAATTCTCTGAACTATGCAGAGAAAGTGGAATTAAGTTTATCGGAGCATCTCCTGAAATGATTAACAGCATGGGAGATAAGGCCAACGCCAAGGCCACGATGAAGGAAGCCGGAGTGCCATGTGTACCTGGTTCAGAAGGACTGCTCGATTCATGTGAGCAGGGAATCCAACTGGCCAACGACGAGATTGGTTATCCCGTTATTATGAAGGCAACCGCCGGTGGTGGTGGCCGAGGTATGAGAATCGTTTGGAATGATGACGAGTTCCGCGAAGCCTGGGATAGTGCTCGTAAAGAAGCAGCCGCAGCATTCGGTAATGATGGAATGTATCTTGAGAAGTTTGTTGAAGAACCACGACATATTGAGATTCAGATTGCCGGAGATCAGTATGGAAAAGTGTGCCACTTAAGTGAGCGCGATTGCTCTATACAACGAAGACACCAAAAGCTGATCGAAGAAGCTCCTTCCCCGTTTATGACCGACGAGCTTCGTGAACAAATGGGTGAAGCCGCTGTAAAAGCAGGTCAGGCTATTGGATATGAAGGTGTAGGAACAGTGGAGTTTTTGGTTGACAAAGACCGGAACTTCTACTTCATGGAAATGAATACGCGTATTCAGGTTGAACACCCGGTTACCGAAGAGGTGATCAACCATGATTTGATCATGGAACAGATAAAACTGGCCGCGGGAATTCCAATTACAGGTAAACACTACATTCCACAAGGGCATAGTATCGAATGCAGAATTAACGCAGAAGATCCGTTCAACGACTTCCGACCAAGTCCGGGTACAATTACAGTTTTGCATAAACCTGGAGGTCATGGTGTTCGGGTAGATAGCCATATCTATGCGGGGTACGCAATACCACCCAACTACGATTCAATGGTGGCCAAACTTATTGTTAAGGCTAATACCAGAGAAGAAGCCATTACTAAAATGCATCGGGCTCTTAACGAGTTTATTATTGAAGGTGTTAAGACCACCATCCCCCTTCAAATTAAACTTATGGAGAACGAGGACTTTAAAAATGGCAACTTCACAACGAAGTTTATGGACACCTTTGAGTTCTAGACTCATTTTTTACTAAAATCATCTTCTGGTTTTCGTCAGACGGGGCTAATTTTACAGCTTTTGTAATTTTTAGTTTCAATGAAAATTCCGGCAACGGCTTCGTACGTATTAGTGTATAGCATTACTGAGCATCAGTACCTTGGTGCAATGCTTGAGGCATATGTTGTACAGTTAACCAGTGCCGGGAATTTGTCGCTTGTTCACCAGCGTATTCATAGCGGTAATGCCGATTACTACGACAAAAAGTTGGACGAGAACGACTACGAGGCGCTCAAACTCCTGGATGAGTGCACACCCGAATATCTCGTCAAACGGTTTAGCAAGGTCAAGAAGATCAGACCCTCTGTTTTCTTTGATAAGTATTTTGACAAAACCTTGTTCCAGCGTCAAATTAGGCCACATCTGGAGCAACGGTTGGCTAAAGTATTACAGCTCATAAAAGGAAAGCAGCTTTATCGGAAAAAGCTCAAAAATGTGGTATACGAACCCGTAGAGTGGTGCAAAGATCCCGCAACGGTTCTTTTTCATTTGCGAAGGAACGACACCAATACCCATTATTTTGCTACTATTAAGCACAACAATCATCGTGTTCATTTTGCCCAGAATCATTCCATTCTTCTTAGCAAAAAACCGTGTTACCTGGTGGCAGGAGGCAGATTGTTGTTTTTCGATGAGCATTTCGACGGCACCAAAATTGCCCCGTTTGTTAACAAGCGATTCATAGAAATACCAAAGGCAACCGAACACGACTATTTTAAAAAATTCGTAGTACCTCTGATCGAAGAAAACAACGTCTACGCAGTGGGGTTAGAGATAGTCACGGAAAAACACGTGGCCACTCCAAAAATTACCCTGGGACGCCTATTGGATGGCGGCTATGGAGCAGGACTTGGATTTGTCTACGGGGATCATACCTTCCCTTATCATTCGTCTAAATACGTTTCGGTACACCTCAAAAAAGAGGCCGACTCATACACCTTTGTCAGAGTTAAACGATCCCGCCAATGGGAGGAAATAAAAAAGCAAACCCTTGAAATGTATGGCCTTGTGCATCAACAAGGTTCTGAGTTTGGGTTTGATAGAGAGGCCACTCTTGAACAACTCATTCAATGGGTTATGGATAACAAGGAGGATTTGGACAAGGCCGGATTCATTGTTGACCAGAAGCTCGACAACGACTATAGTCTGGAAACGCCGGATATTGAATTTGTTGCTACGGAGAGCGGAGACTGGTTCGATGTTAAAGCCAAGATAAAGCTAGGAGGCTTCGACCTACCCGTACAGGTGTTGCGAAAAGCCATCGATCGCGGAGATACAACCGTGGTGCTACCAAATGGAAAGACGGCATTGATTCCCGAAAAGTGGATTGAGCAGTTAAAAGGATTGTCGATCTTTTCTGAAACGGAGAACGAATTGCGGCTCAGGAAACAGCACATTGGCTTGGTAAAGCCCTACCTGAACCTAACCGATAAGGTTAATGGTTTACAAAACGTGGCTGGGTTTGAAGGTGTTGTAGAGCAGCAAAGTCCAAAGGGGTTTAAGGGCGAACTCCGGCCGTATCAAAAAGCCGGGTATGACTGGTTGTGTTTCTTATATGATGTTGGGTTGGGTGGATGCTTAGCTGACGACATGGGTTTGGGCAAAACCGTGCAGTCGCTTGCTTTTCTTCAGTATGTAAGAGAGAAAGCCAGCCAGGAGAATCAGGCTGTAGAGCAGGTTGATCTCTTTTCTACGAGTGCAAGGGCTACCAGTCTGCTGGTTGTACCTACTTCACTCATCTATAACTGGATGCATGAGGGACGAAAGTTCTCACCCGAGTTAAACTTCATTCCTCACGTAGGCCTCAATCGGGCGAAAGACGTGAGTCGGTTTCGATCGGCCGACGTGGTAGTTACCACCTATGGAACCCTGAGAAACGACATTGAGTTGTTTGAACAGTTTCCGTTCGAAGTGGTGTTGCTCGATGAAAGTCAGTTTATTAAGAACCCTACCTCTCAGGTGGCGAAAAAAGTTAATCGCCTACAGGCGAAGTTGCGGGTAACGCTTACAGGTACACCCATTGAGAACTCCGTGTCCGACCTTTGGAGCCAGATGAACTTTGTTAATCCCGGCTTGCTTGGAAACTACAAGTTCTTTCAGAAGGAGTTTGCCGTTCCCATTGAAAAACAGATGGATGAAGCCGTTTCGGATCGGTTACAACGCATTATCAAACCTTTTGTGATGCGTAGAACCAAGATGCAGGTTGCTACTGATTTACCTCCTAAGATTGAGCAGGTGGTGTATTGTAACATGACGGAGGAGCAGCAAGACATCTACGAGAAAACAAAGTCGACTTACCGAAATCTTATTTGGGATTCGATTCAGAAGAACGGCATGGCCAAATCAAGGATTCAGTTACTGTCTGGGCTTACCAAACTTCGGCAGATAGCGAATCACCCGGTTCTTGGAGATGAAGAATACCAGGCTTCATCGGGGAAGTTTCAGCAGATCGAGCAAATGCTGTTAACGGCATTGGAAGAAAATCATAATTTGCTCATTTTCTCACAATTTGTTGGTCATTTATCCCTGGTTCAGAAACTGTTGCAAGAACGTGATATCGAATACTGCTATCTCGATGGAGGAACGAAGGTTGACGAACGGAAAAAGCAGGTAGATCGCTTTCAGAATGGAGAATGTTCAGTCTTTCTAATCTCGCTAAAAGCGGGAGGTTTTGGGCTAAACTTAACAGCTGCCGACTATGTCTTCATGCTAGACCCATGGTGGAATCCAGCAGCAGAAGACCAGGCCATTGACCGAACACATCGAATTGGGCAGACGAAGACCGTTTTTAGCTACAAGTTTGTTACGAGCAATACGGTTGAGGATAAGATAATAACGCTGCAGAACAAGAAAAAGAAGCTGAGTGCTTCCTTGATCAAAACCGAAGAGTCGTACATAAAACAAGTCACAGTCGAGGATATTAAGCACATATTTGAGTAATTGTCATTTGCATAATGACAATTTTTTGGCCAAATTGCCCCATTAAATTCTATAGATAATGAGAAAAATTTACGCATTAGGTTTATTCATGTTGATCATGGCAAGCGGAGCGTTTGCCCAAAGAGCGATCGACTGGTCGGTTGATGAAATCGTGACCCCAACCGAACTTCAAAGTGACACGAATGTTGGTACAGTATTCGACATCGAAATTGTATTGAAAAACAACGGTACAGAAACAGTAAAAACTACAGATACTGGAGCGTACCAATTTGTATTCCAATTGGCAACAGGTCAGTTGTTGTTTGCATATCCAATTGTTAATGGTGCAGCAGGTTTCACGTTGAGACCAATTAAAAGAGAAGTTCCTTCTGGAGATACGATCCATGAGCACTGGACTCTTACCTTCCCAAGGTATACGTTTGTATCAACAAACACCATGTTTACAGCTGCATCTATTTTGATCAACCGTGGAGCGGATTCAATCACAGATGGTACAACCGCTAACAATGTAAATACCAAGAACCTTGTATGGTGGAACCGTCAGGGTTGGGGTGTTGGTGTTAACGATGTTGTGACCAACGATGTGTTGAACGTATATCCAAACCCAGCTTCTACTGAAGTGAAGGTTTCATGGAACATCGGTTCTGTTGACGAAAAAGCAGTTGTACGCATTTTCGACTTAAACGGACGAATGGTTGCAGAAAAAACAGCGTCATCCAGTGCATTTGAGCAAAGCCTTGACATCTCCGAGCTTGACGCCGGAATGTATATGGTTGAAGTGCACAATGGAGACTTTAAGACTACGAAGAAACTTCAGGTTCTTCGATAGGATTTATAAAAAATTGACAAAAGTCCAGGCGGTTCCGTCTGGACTTTTTGTTTTTGGTAAACATAGGATTTAACTTAATTTGCAGTACCAATAATCAGCAGTATGGCAGGGCACAGTAAGTGGGCGAACATCAAACACAGAAAGGCGGCACAGGACGCGAAAAGGGCCAAAGTTTGGACCCGGATTATCAAAGAAATTACCATTGCCGCACGCGACGGCGGAGGAGACCCGGAAAGCAACCCATCATTGCGTCTGGCCATTCAGAATGGTAAGGGTGCCAACATGCCCAAAGACACCATCGAACGCGCCATAAAAAAGGGTGTGGGAGGTGAAGGAGCCAATCTTGAACCAGTAACCTATGAAGGGTATGGGCCGAATGGAATTGCCATTGTGGTTGAAGCCATGACGGATAACATCAATCGAACAGTGGCCAACGTACGATCTATCTTTACTAAGAGCGGTGGTAGTCTCGGAACCAATGGGTCCTTGAGCTTCATATTTGAACAGAAAGGTATTTTTACCTTATCCAGGCAGAGCATAGAAGGACAGGACGCCGATGAAGTGGAGATGCACCTTATTGATGGGGGCGCAGAAGATATTGAGTCGAACGATGAATCGGTAATTGTAACGACAGGTTTTGAAGACTTCGGTAGTATGCAGAAGAAACTGGAAGAGATGGGAGTTGAAGCCAGCAGTGCTGAGGTGCAGCGCATTCCGAACAATACCACGGCACTTGACGTGGAAGCTGCTCAGAAAGTGCTTGCGACAATTGAAAAGTTCGAGGAAGATGACGACGTTACGAATGTCTACCATAATCTTGAGTTGACAGACGACTTATTAAATGCCTTAAACGCGTAATGAACAAAGAGGAAAGAAGAAACAAGCTCGTTGAGAAACGCGCTGAGTCAAAGCTGGGTGGAGGAGAAAAGAGAATTGAAGCGCAGCATGGTAAAGGAAAGTTAACAGCGCGTGAGCGCTTGGAGTACTTGCTCGACAAACATTCGTTTGAAGAAATAGGAGCTTTTGTAAAACATCGAAGTACCGACTTTGGGTTGGACAAACAGCATTATCTGGGTGATGGAGTTGTGACTGGTTACGGAACCATTAACGGTCGACTGGTATACGTTTTCTCACAGGATTTTACCGTTTTTGGAGGATCGTTGTCGGAAACACACGCGGAGAAAATATGCAAGATTATGGATCTTGCTATGAAGAACGGAGCTCCGGTTATCGGTCTTAACGATAGTGGAGGGGCCCGTATTCAGGAAGGCGTAGTTTCACTTGGAGGATATGCAGATATTTTTTACCGGAACACATTAGCCAGTGGAGTAATCCCTCAGATTTCTGCCATAATGGGTCCGTGTGCTGGTGGAGCTGTATATAGTCCAGCCATTACAGACTTCATAATGATGGCCGAGAATACCTCCTATATGTTTGTTACAGGGCCCAATGTGGTAAAAACCGTAACAAATGAAGAAGTGTCTTCTGAAGACCTGGGTGGAGCCTCTGTACATTCAACAAAATCGGGGGTGGCACATTTTACCGCGAGTAATGAGATCAACCTGTTAAACGATTTGAGGGACCTCTTGTCGTATATCCCACAAAATTGTGAAGAACATGCGCCTTTATTGCCGTATGATCTAAAAGATGAAAGCCGGGAGGTACTGGCAGACATTGTGCCTGATAACCCAAATCAGCCCTACGATATACGTGATGTGATCAGTGGGGTGATTGACGAAGAGTCGTTTATGGAAGTGCATAAAGACTTTGCTGAGAACATAGTCGTTGGATTCGCACGTTTAGCAGGTAGAAGCATTGGTATTATAGCGAATCAACCAGCGTTTTTGGCTGGTGTACTCGATGTAAAGTCGAGTCAGAAGGGAGCACGCTTTGTTCGCTTCTGCGACGCGTTCAATATTCCGTTGTTGGTTTTTGAAGATGTTCCAGGGTTTTTGCCTGGCACGGATCAGGAATGGAACGCAATTATTACAAATGGGGCCAAACTGCTATATGCGTTTAGTGAAGCAACAGTGCCGAGGGTAACCGTCATTACGCGAAAAGCGTATGGTGGGGCCTACGATGTTATGAACTCAAAACATATTGGAGCGGATATGAACTTTGCCTGGCCAAGTGCAGAAATTGCGGTTATGGGGGCTAAGGGTGCAGCGGAAATCATCTTCCGTCGAGACATCGCCGCGGCTGAGGATAGTGAGCAAGCCTGGAAGGAAAAGGAGAAAGAGTATGCTGACATCTTTGCGAATCCGTATCGTGCAGCCGAACGTGGATTCGTTGATGAGGTGATTCTACCCGAGGAAACCCGTCCTAAGCTGATTAAGGCATTTAAGATGCTTGAAAACAAGGTTGATACGCTACCAAAAAAGAAGCACGGAAACATTCCGTTGTAGATTGGAAAACACTTCCAGAAACACATAAAACACATTCTAATTTTGGAATATTGTCCATAAATGGGAAATATTCGCGTTTTTGTCAATTATGTATTTAATTGATTACTAGACGATTGTGTTTTTTTTAGTGGTTTGGCACTGGTCTTGAATCTTATTAAACGGTTTTTTAACAATTCAAGTCATGTTAGTCAAGTCAATGTGTATCGAATCATCGAATTCGTCAAGATTTAATCAACTTATTTCACTTTTCAAGAAATCGCCTGTCGTAAAGCGTTTTGTGATCAGTCTGGTAATAATGGTCCTCAGCTTTGTGGCACAAGCTCAGAGCATAACAAATGGGAACTTTAGCAGCAAGGCTTCCGGTTGGGGGTGTTCGCCAGAGGCTGTCCACGTAGAAAAGACATATGGGGGGCCTAGTACCACGAATATTGTGGCTGAGGTAGACAGGGCGGCTGGCCTTTGTCAGACCGTTGCCGGGTTTGGAATAGGAAATGTATACCAAATCTCATTCGATTGCTCAAGACGTACAACCTGTGGTCCAACTCTTCAAACGATGGACCTAACCATTAGCGGTGGCGCGTTGTCGCAAACGGTTAGCCGAAATGGAGGTGGGTTTGGATTTAGTTCAGAAAGCTTCACCTTTACTGCAACGGCTACCAGCCATACCATAACCTTTAATGGAACCGTTTCCGGTACATGTGGCTTGATACTCGACAACATAGAGATTTCATTGGTAAGCGTGTTGCCAGTTGAATTAGTACACTTCGACGCTAAACCGATGCCTGGAAAGCTGGTAGAACTTACCTGGGCAACTGCTAGCGAATTGAACAATGACTATTTTACCATTGAGCGTTCTGTTGACGGAAACACCTGGGAGGCCATCGACCATGTTTATGGAGCAGGTACCTCAAACGAGATAAATGAATATGAGAGCCTCGATATGAACCCGGTTCAGGATGTAATGTATTACCGATTAAAGCAAACTGATTACGATGGAAGTTTTGACTACTCCGAGGTGCGCCTGGTACTGTTAAACGAAAAGACATCGAAACAACTCAAGGTTTTTCCAAACCCCACAAGCGATTGGACAATTGTTAAGTCTGAAAAGATGCAGGACGAGTCTATCCACGTAATAAACTCGGTTGGCGTTGAGGTAAGTCTCAGCTCGGCTCCAGAATTTATCGGATCCGGATATAAACTTGATATCAGCTCGTTGCCAAATGGCATGTATACCGTTTTAACTGAGCAAGGAACGACATACCTAGTTAAGAACTAGGAAGTAGTGTGTGATTACAGTGAAAAGGAGGCGAGAGCCTCCTTTTTTGTTAGCTTATTGTCACCTGTCATAGCCATTTATCCCTGAAATCAACTACTTCGCATCTTTTATCACAACGCGTAGCAATTCGTCACAAACCAGAAAGGAACAGGCATCCGTGTATAGTTCCCTGACTTCTAACTGGTATGAAAAGGATTTTATATTTGGCGATGTGTCTACCACTAGTTGTGGGAGTCGTATCATGTAAGGATGAAGTAGCACCAGACCCTAATAACGGATCAGGAGGTAATGGTGATGGAACGGGTAACGGTACTGAGCATGTAATGGAAGAGGTACACTGGTTCGAATCAAACGAGAACCTACCCACTCAAAACATGCGGGACAATTATCAAAGCACCGAGTTTCATGTAGACAAGGATTGGAACTACACATGGACCTGGACCAAAAAGAACGGAGAAAAGACAGTTTTCAAAGGTTATGTGTTGTTGGACCCTACACAGTCGAAGCACACCAATGGAAACATTATTTCAATTATCTCGGTTAACGTAACCAGTCTCAATGGTCAGCCTGCTCCGGGTGGCTGGCAAGGCATCTACACGTATGGAGATGATGGTGAGTTGCTAATGAACATTGAACCTTCTGTAACCGGATGGAACAAGTATCCTTCGAATGAAGAAGGCATTGGTAGTGGAACCAGTGGAATGGAGAGTGTTTATACCTTTACCAAACGGTAGGTAAAATGAAATCAGTTGGGTTTCGGTTAGCTGAGACCCAACTGTTGTTTAAGTTGCTTTACCGACTTGTAATAACTTCTGGAGAAAGGGACTTCAATGCCATGTTGGAGTTGAATTTTACCACCGTTAGAATTCCCCTGAACATCAATCACGTATTGAGGGTTTATTACATAGCTTCGGTGTACCTGAAATGCATGACCCGAATTTCTAGAAATATAGCTTTTGAGTGGTTCACGAAGTAGCTCACGTTGTACCTCTTCGTCCTTTAGTGTGTAGATCTCCAGGTAGTTACCTTCAGAACGTACATACACAAGGTCACTTAAAAAATCAGTAGTAAAACCCTCGGTTGTTGGAATGGGTGAATCGTCTTTTCGCAAAGATGAAATCATCCGGATCAGAACATCGATCGAGAGAGGGATAATTCCAACCAAAGCAGTACCTCCAAAGCACTGCAACCAGGTAATTTGACTCAACGATTCATATTGAGTCGTAACACCGTATATGGCTGTACTGATAATGAGAAAGTGGAACAATATCCAGACTAACTCTTTACCAAACGTCCATTGGCACAGATGTAGTTTAAACCGATGAATCGCCGTTGTATAGGTGATCAGCGATATCAGCATGGTGAGTACACCCAGCTTCAACGTATAGAAAAACAGCTGCCACGGATTGAGTTCCTGCAATACAAATGGTTTGTAGAGATTCAGGAAAAACAATAAATACGCAAAAAGGGAAAGTCCGAACACCAGGACTTCCTTCTTTTTATAACGGAAAGGAATGGTTAATTCTAATATCACTTCATGGCTTGAGACGAACAATTGTTGGTGAACGCTGCAACCACGAAGCATTATTAATCATGGAGTAATCCAAAATACAAACCTGTATCATCGGGCGAAATGTGGCTCAAACCCAGTAATGGCGGGCAAGAAAAAGAGGAGCATTGTAGCTCCCCGGAAAACCTAAAAAAAACCTAAATGTTCTAGAATTGCATTTCAACCTGCAATCGCAAACGATAATTGGCCTTGGGCGAACCAGCCGTTTCAATCATTCCGTAATCCGATTGAACTTTTAGACTGTGTCCCACAATATACTTTGAAATTCCAATGGTATACTCAGTCTGCTCCTTAAGTCCAGAGTAGGTAACATTGTCAGGGGTTACGGATGTGTATCTGCCTGCAAGTTCCCAGTTGTTTTTGAAAAGGTATCCAGCCTGAATATTTATGCCGGAACCGGTTATGAAGTTTTTAGAGACGTCGTCCAATTTTTTGGCACCTTCGGTGGATGCATACTCGGTAAGAAGAGAGAATCCTTGATACTTGAATATTAAGTCGGCCTCAAAATGGGTTAGTGTGTTTTCAACAAAATCGCCAAGGGAGTCTACAACGAAACTTCCTAGCTGACCTTGTTGTCTAACCGCATTTTGATTCTGATTGTAAGTAACACCGATGGCAAGCTTAGGTTTTGATTGGCGTTTTATATCAGAAAGGACGTAATCCTGTTTCTTGCCTTCGAAAGCACCAAATGGGAGAATGTCAACACGGCCGGTATAGTTCAACCCGCCATGGTTCCCCTCCGTTATGTTACGCCCCTCTCCATTGGTAAGCGCAAACTTGGGTTGTATTATTACGTCTCCAATGTGATATTTACCGCGTAGCTGAAGCCCCATGTCACGGTCTATGTTAAACTTACTGTTGACATTTGATCGATCTACAAATTGCAAGTTGGCTGAAGACACAACTCGTTCCCGGTTACCAGGAAGTTTGGTTTGCCCTACCCATATCTGCCAATTTTTGGCAAACTTATACTTTAACACCGCGTCGAGAATGACACGTGCCGCATCTCTTCCTTGGCCTGCTTCCTTGTTCACGCTCATGTCGCGGTTAGTCAAACCAAGTTCTACCTTGTACTTCAGGTTAGGTGTTAATGCCATCCCATCGAATTTCAATCTCGACCGTCTAACCAATGCATTGGAAGACCATTCTTCCGATTCAGAATTGTAGTCTGCAACGATGAGATGTTGCATTCTGAAATGAAACTTCAGTGTAAGCGAAGTATCTTCAGACGTAAAATTGATACCCTTACCAAATTTTGGCGAACTGGTTGTTTGTCCGTAGCTCATTAAGGAGGTTGCTCCAACCAATACAGCCATGCCTATCAAATTACAAATACGTAACATAATAATAACGTTTTGATTAATGTTGGCGCAAAAGTGAAGATATTCTTTAACTGAATGTTAATCTAATGAGCAACTTAATTGATCTTTAATCTTCAATTAACGTTTACATAACATTGAGCCGGAAAATCAGTGATTTCGTTGATGTTAAAGGCAGAATTCAATCAATATTCCTGGGTTTTCAGACGTGTGCATGACTATCCTAATATGTTAAGTGTTTGAATATGAGATCGATAGAAATGCTCATAACATTTAGGTAACATTGTCGAAACACAAAAATTATGTGTCAGGAAGTTATTCTTTTTATTTCTTTGCCAAAAAATTCGCAGGGGGAGTTTTCAAACCCAATTCGGGTATGAATGAAATCTTTAGTTACCTTTCGCCTGTGTATTTAAGTGAAAACAATTAGCAATAACAAAAAATGGAATTTGGAATCGGAAATGTAATTCAGATCCTTGGAGCCCTTGCCTTTTTTATCTACGGGATGAAGATGATGAGCGAAGGGATACAAAGAGCTGCTGGAAACCAATTAAGGACCATTTTGAGGAACATGACCCAAAACAGGTACATAGGTGTTTTCACTGGTTTTTTGATTACCGCTTTAGTGCAATCGTCGTCGGCTACAACGGTAATGACAGTAAGCTTTGTAAACGCGGGGTTATTGTCATTGGTAGAATCAGCCGGTGTTATGATGGGGGCTAACATTGGAACAACTATTACAGGTTGGTTGGTGTCGGTTCTCGGGTTTAAGGTAAAGCTATCAGCCTATTCCATTCCGTTATTTGCCATTGGTGTACCCATGTTGTTTTCGAACAAGGGTAAAGTAAAATATTGGGGAGAGTTTATAGTGGGTTTTGCGATTTTATTTCTTGGTTTGAGTGCTTTAAAGAGTGCGGTACCGGATATAAAGCACAATCCTGAAGTCCTAAATTTCCTTGAAAGGTTCTCACAAAATGGATTGCTCTCACGTTTGTTTTTTGTTTTTGTGGGTACGGTATTGACCATTGTCGTTCAGTCTTCCAGTGCCGCTATGGCCATAACCCTGACTATGTGTGCTCAAGGGTGGCTTCCATTTGATGTTGCGGCGGCCATGATATTAGGTGAAAACATTGGAACCACGATCACTGCTGAGTTAGCCTCTTTGGTCGGAAATACGGCAGCAAAGCGATCGGCCAGAATTCATTCTTTATTCAACATAATTGGTGTTACATGGATGGTTTTACTTCTTCCGTTTTTCTTACCGATAATGTCGAGGGTGTTGGTGAATGTTTTTGGTTTCGTAGACCCTTATACCGCAGGTGGTATGGCCCTTGGTCTCTCCGCATTTCACACATCATTTAACATGATCAATGTTCTTGTGATGTTGGCTTTTGTACCCTGGTTGGTTAAAGTCGCAACACGAACGGTAAAGGAGAGCATGGACGAAGATGAGCAAGCAAGTAAGTTACAGTTTATCTCAAATATTGTAGTTACTCCGGAATTGGCAACAATTGAACTTCAAAAGGAAACAGCTCATTTTGGCGCCGTAACGAGCCGATTAAATGGGTATTTGAAGAACCTCTTAATTACTACAGATGAGAAAGAGCGTCGAAAGTGGTATAAAAAAATCAATAAATACGAAGAGATCACCGACAATATGGAGGTTGAGATCACTGAATATATAACGAAGTTAGCCGACAAAGAGATTACGCCTAAAACGTCTATTCGGTTACGGACTTATATGAACATCTCCAATGATCTGGAACGAATTGGGGATATATACTTCCAATTGGGGAAGACCATTGAAGGTAAGAATGACCGAAAGATTTACTTTTTGCCGGAACAACGTCAGCAACTCGTGCGGATGATTGACCTTGTTCAGGAGGCATTTGATCACATGGTAGAGAACCTATCGGTGGCCAACTACGACGAAGTTACAAAGACTCGTGCGCGGGAATTGGAGGATCGAATCAATGCATTGCGAAATGAACTACGCAATGAAAATTTAGATAAGCTTGGTTCGGAAAACTACAATGTAGGAGCTGCAATGGTTTATAATACATTGTTCTCATCTCTTGAGCGTGTTGGTGACCACATCATCAATGTGACAGAATCAGTGGTTGGAGAGATTTAGGTCTTTCTAAGCCTGTTACAGGCTTCATTTCCGTCTTATTTTCATTTTAAACGTATTTAATCGTTTGCAATACGACTAGTTGAAAACAGTCAACTGTTCTTTGCTTCGTTGATTTTCCCTTTTAAGGAGGATCGGCAAACCATTTAACTAACAAATAAATCAAACATGAATTCATTACGTAACAGTGTACGGCTAATCGGGCATTTAGGTGCCGATCCAGACGTGAAGGAAGTAGGAGATGGTAAGAAAGTGGCCAAGGTAAGTCTGGCCACAAACAATGCTTACCGAAAGGCTGATGGGGAGCTGGTCGAATCCGTCGACTGGCACAATCTCGTGGCCTGGGGTAAAACTGCAGAGATCATGGAAAAGTACACGGCAAAAGGTCAGGAGATCTGTATTGAAGGTAAACTGGCTAATCGGAACTGGGAAGACCAGGATGGAAAGAAGCACTATATGACCGAGGTCATCGTCAGCGAGTTGTTGATGGTGGGCAAGAGAATGTAGTAGCCATTTTAGTTTGTTTTAGGCAAGCCCTGAGCAGCGATGTTTGGGGCTCGTTTTGGTCTTAAGCTGCTTGATGAGCTTGATTGGGTTTTTTCTCCATGCGTCCTTGATGTTCGAATGGCAGGGTGTAAGGATTATATTTGACCCAACCACATGAGGACTCTGGTCGTCAGAATAAAAAAGATTTATGAATATCAAGACGTTGTTGCTAGGCCTATTTCTATTCTCAGCATTTGGGCTGAAGGCATTTACAGAGTATCCGGTAATTGGCACGTATGGTGTCTCCAATAATGATGCTTCCTCCATAGAATTGGTTTTAAATTCCGACTCAACGTTCACCTATCAGGATTTTTCTGACCCACAGAATCGGGTAGAGGTTAAAGGTACCTGGACCGAAAAGGGAGGTAAGGTGAAGTTACATGGAGATATGGCCTCGAACCAGTTTCACAGTGTCTGGAAGATCAAACAAAATGGTTCAGTCGCTACTTCACGGAAGGGGTTGAATTTTTACCGCATTTGCCGTAAAGAATCCTAGTTAAACACTGGCTTCAAATAGTGAAGCGTGTTCTTCCACAAAAGCTTCCAGAGTTCGAAAGAAATTTAGAATGTCGTCTGTATTGTGTTGTGGGTTCATGGTCACGAGTCGGATGAACTCTTCATCGCGAAATGACCCATATCCAACAAGCAAGGTAGAATGTTCATACAACAGCGTGCATAGCTGTCTGGCCGGTATCGACTTGTAATTGAAACAGATTGAAATCGAGTTTTTAAAGCTGTATACCGTATAGTCAGGGTTGTTGGACACGTACCTGAAAGCAGTATCAGCAAGTTCAAACTGTTTGTCTACCTGTTTTTCAAGCCCATTCGTTCCCACTTGCTTCCATAAGGTCCAGAATTTAAGCGCGTCGTTTCGCTTTCCGCACTGCAGGGAGGTCTTTCCAAGATTAAACTCATCGTGGTCGGTTTGATAAAGATACTCGGCTTCGTTGGAAAAAGATTGGTGTAAGTGGCTTGCATTTTTTACCAATAAAATAGAGCAGGTTAGAGGAACATTAAGCATCTTATGCGCATTGAAGCTAAACGAATCAACGTGTTCGATACCATTGATCAAATGTTTATGCGTTTTGCTTAACAATACAGAGCCACAATAGGCACCATCTACATGGAGCCAAACATCGTGTTGCTTGCAAATTTTACTAATCGCATCGATGGGATCAAATGCCCCAAGAACTGTAGTCCCAGCGGTAGCGTTAACCAGGACTGGTGTAAACCCGTTCTCAACATCTTCCTTGATCGCCTCTTCGAGAAGGTCAACTCGCATTCTACCTAAGTCGTCAGCTTTAATCTTACGGACGTTCTCTCTTCCAATGCCAGAGAAACTCGCATTTTTTGAAACACTATAGTGAGACTCGGCTGAGGTGTAAACCGTCATTTTGGCTCTAACGCCTTGAGTCTGAATCTTAGTGCCTGCTGAGTCACGCGCCATCAAGAGACCCATGAAATTTGCCAGAGAACCACCTGTGGCAATGGTTCCTCCTGATTCTCTATCCCACCCAACATAGTTGCATAGTTTTTCTACAATCACCTTTTCAACGCCAATCATTGGGCCAGCCGCTTTGTAGGTATACATACTGTTATTCAACACCGTAGCCATAAGGTCGCCGAGCACAGCTTTTTCATTTCTTCCTCCAAAAAGCTGGTTGAAAAACCCCTTTGTAGCGGTACGTGTAGTACGAAAAACCAGGTCTTTGAATAAAGCTCTAAATGTTTGGTTATCCACGCCATCTTCAGAGAGATCGAGATCCAGAGTGTCGAATAATTCATCTGAAGGCAAATGTTGCGCTACCGGATTAACGACCTCGTCTTCTATAAGTTCCTGAACAAGGGTATTAAAATGCGATAAAGTATCGTGCATGAGATATATGTTTTATGTTGGAAGTTAAAGGGGATGAACAACCATAGGCATTTTTAGGCGGAAATAACAGTGACCTTGATAACCCTGCATAACTTTTTGGTATAATAAGCTCTCAATAGATAGTCTTGATAACACTGATTTCTATTCGGTCAATTCAACAAGTTAGTTAGCTTTGCACCATCTAAAGGGGTGCTGACAAACTTCGGTTTGTCGGCTGAGATGATACCCGAAGAACCTGATGCAGGTAATGCTGCCGTAGGGATATACAGATCGTATCACTCGACTCCTGTTATTAAAAAAATACAGGAATGAAGAAAACATGTTTACTCATTTTTATGGTATTCGCAGCCAGGCTGTGTTACGCCCAATTGAACCTATCTGGTACAATTACAGACCAAGTGTCAAACGACTCAATTGAGTCGGCCTTTTTAAAACTAACGAACAGTCAAAACCACTATGAAACGTACTCTGAACAGGATGGAAGCTTCAACATAGAGTCGATTCAAAGTGGGACGTATACACTTAGTGTCTCACACATTGGGTTTAAAGTGGCTGTTATGAAGCTTAACTTATCCAAGACACAAACCATAAGTGTTAAACTGGAAAGGGAGTCGGCTTTTTTGGATGCAGCGATTATTTCATCGATTCGTGCCCGTAACACCACACCGTCTACATTTACGAATATTGATCAGGAAACTATTCAGAACCTGGATCAGTCGAAGGATTTTCCATTTCTGTTAAACACTACTCCATCTACGGTAGTCTCTTCTGACGCAGGAAACGGAGTGGGGTACACCGGCATTCGTGTAAGAGGTATCGACCCTACCCGGGTGAATATCACTATCAATGGAATTCCATTGAACGATGGAGAGAGTCAGGGGACTTTTTGGGTGAACCTTCCGGATTTGGCTTCTTCTACACAAAGCGTTCAGATTCAGCGAGGAGTTGGAGCCTCCACGAATGGTGCGGCTGCTTTCGGAGCCAGTGTTAATGTGCGCACAAATGATATTCCAAAGGAAAAGTATGCCAAGGCGGTCTTTGCAGCAGGAAGTTTTGGAACTTTCCGAACCAGTTTGTCTTATGGCTCTGGCAGGTTAAAGAACAACTGGGCGTTTCAACTTCGGGGAAGTGTTATAGAAAGTGAAGGCTTTATTGACCGAGCGAGTTCAGACCTGAAGTCGGCAAACATTGGTATTGCCAAATACTGGAAGAAGTCTGTATTCAAGACGAATATTTTACTTGGAACAGAACGGACGTATCAGGCCTGGAACGGGATTCCTCAGCCTAAGTTTCGTGGAGATCAAGCGGAACTTACTCGGTACATAAATCAACTTTGGATTGCAGGAGAAGACCTGGAAAATCTCCAAAACTCGAACAGCAATACATACAACTTTTACACGTATGAGAACGAGGTAGACAATTATACGCAGAATCATTATCAGTTTTTCTACGACCATGATTTCTCCAAGTACCTAAAATTTAATTCAGCGGCATATGTAACCACGGGTAAGGGGTATTTCGAGCAGTTTAAGGCAGGAGAAACTTTGGCGGATTATGGTATTCCAAATGAGATTGTAGGAACAGATACCAATACGGAGGCTGACCTTGTTAGGCGCAGATGGTTAGACAATACATTAACAGGTGGTCTGGCAAGTTTAAGCTACGAAAAGCGAAAATTAAGCGTAGTAATTGGAAGTGGATACAGTGTTTACAATGGGCGTCATTTTGGAGAAGCAATCGCCACCGAGTTTACCAATTACGAGGCCTTAAATACAATTTACTATGATAATGACGCCACCAAAACTGATGGTAATGTATACGCTAAGGTTAAGTACAAATGGAACAACTTTATACCGTATGTCGATTTGCAGTTCCGGATATTGAACTATCAATTTGAAGGTTTGGACAACACTCTGGAGTTTGTTAACCATGAGGTTAGGTACAACTTTTTTAATCCAAAAGCTGGCCTGACGTATTTGCACCGCAATAGTTCGTTTTATGCGATGTATGCCATTGGTAACCGAGAGCCTGTTCGGGATGATTTCAGAGACAACAAACCCAGCGATTGGCCCGTGCACGAGCATCTACAAAACGTGGAAGTGGGTTATCGATTTAGCAAAGGACGAAGTAGGCTAAACGTCAATCTATACGATATGACCTACGACAACCAGCTGGTTTTGACCGGCGCTGTAAACGATGTTGGAGAGGCAGTACGCGTGAATGTGGATGACAGTTACCGACGTGGAGTGGAAGTTGATTTTCAGGTTCCATTAGGAGAGAAACTTCAATTTGGCGGAAATGCAACCTTGTCGGAAAACAAGATTGCCAGTTTTACAGAGTTTGTAGGGGAATGGGACGACGATTTTGAGGTGTTGGCATTTGAGCACACAAATACAGACATATCGTTTTCTCCCTCAGTTATTGCTGCGGCAATGGCCGGTTATAAGATTAACAAAAATTGGGTGTTCGACGTGTTTGGAAAGTACGTGGGTGATCAATACCTCGACAATACACAAAATGAAGGTAGAAAGTTAGATGCTTTTACTAATGTTGACGTGTCGTTGAAATACACGAATGCCGCCATTGAGGGCATAAAGGAGTTAACAATGGGCGTATATCTCAATAATGTGTTAAACTCGTTTTATGCGCCTAATGGTTACACGTTTGGAGGCATTCTGAATGGTCAGCGGGCAAACTTCAATTACGTTTATCCGATGGCCGGCCGAAATGTAATGTTTAAAGCAAGCATACTTTTTTAGCCCGATAGATCGCGCTTTTTTGTAACCTTGTACAAAAATTACGTACAATGGAAAAAGGAATGTTACATGCCCACTCCTGGCTTCGATGGGTGCTGCTGATTATTGCACTGCTGGCAATTGTTAGTGCAATTGCAGGTTGGTTGGGTAAGAAACCCTATACGAAAACGCATAATCGTCTCGCCTTGTTTTTGACAATCTCTGCTGATCTTCAGTTATTGATTGGCTTGGTACTGTACTTTTTCGTTAGTGCCATTACGAAAACTGCGTTTCAGGATTTTGGAGCTGCTATGAAGAATCCGGAGATTCGATTTTATGCGGTGGAACATATCTTGGTAATGATCATAGGCATTGCCCTTTTCCATATAGGGAAGGTGAAGGCCAAAAAAGCAGATTCAGATGTGCAGAAACACAAGATCTCTGCCATTTATTATGGGATTGGTCTTTTATTGATTCTATCTCGTATTCCATGGGAGTCAGGTAGGCTTGGCTTCTAGGAAAGGGAAAATGATAAAAAAGGCAGTCATCATCGATGGCTGCCTTTTTTGTTACAGTCGTTTATTTGTGAGAATACATCAACGCTACGCCTCCACAAGCAACTTTGTATACATAATCTGTTTCATTTTGTGGACCTCTATGGTGTAGTGTTCATGGTCGGAGGTAATGCGACCGAATAAGGTGTAAATGCCTTTACCTTTAAATTTATAGTACTTCATGCTGTTGGGGAAGTGAACCGAATCAAAGAAGTTGCCTTCCCGATCCATTAGTGTTCCAAACATCATTTCCTGAGAAACTTTGCCCCTGGTTGTGGTTCGTTTCCGATGTACCAGATAACCAACGATTTTTACAGACTTACCTTCATGCTGAGCAAACGAACTGGAACAAATGGAACCCTGTAACTCCTCCTGATCAATAAGCTCAAAAGGAGAACATAAAGGGAAGCCGAAGTTCTCAATCTCATCGTATGAATCTTCATTGAGCATAGGCGACAAAGTGGGGATTTCGACCTTTTTTGTTGCGGTAAAGTCAAAGAGCGATGCATGATTTTGGACTTTCTTTTTATCTCCACCCAGAATGAAGTGCGCTTTCCACAACAACCATGTTTTTTCCTTTTTGGTAAAGGCAAACGCGTTAGATCGAATAAGAACAATGAGCATTTCAAGGCTAATGGGAATGCGATTAATGAAGTCTTCAAGATCTCGGAACACGCCATAGTTCTGGCGGTTAGCCAGGAAATCAGAAGTGATTGACGAGTCAAGATTTTTAATGTGTTGAAAACCCAGAATAATGGTTTTTCCTTCGATACGTGTTAGGTAATTGGCACGATTAACACAGGGGGAGGTTACGGTTGCACCATGGAGACGAGCTTCCTGAAGGTAGTGTTCGGTGCTATAAAAACCACCAAAATTATTGATGGTGGCCACCATATATTCGAGGGGGTAGTAGGCTTTAAGATAAAGACTTTGATAGCTTTCTACTGCATAACTGGCTGAATGACCTTTAGCAAAGGCATAGTTGGCAAAACTTTCAATTTGACGCCATATTTCGGTAGTAAGTTCAATAGGATAGTTCTTTTTTTCACAGTTGGAGTAGAACTTGTCTTTGACCTCCATAAATTCGGGTCGTTCGCGAAACTTCCAGCTCATGCCCCTTCTCAGTTTATCTGACTCCTCCAAGGTGAGCCCTGCGAAATAGTGGGCAACTTTTAACACATCCTCCTGATAAACCATTACGCCATAAGTCTCATTAAGTATTTCGCCTAAAACGGGATGGGTTGCAGCACGGGCAGCAGGATTTCTGTGTCGTTTGATGTATTCCTGCATCATTCCACTATGAGAAACACCAGGTCGTATAATGGAACTGGCTGCTACAAGACCTTTATAATCGTCAACTTCCAGTTTTTTCATTAAACCACGCATCGCAGGACTTTCAACATAAAAGCACCCAATGGAGCGTGCCGTTCGTAAGATGTCTTTTACTTTCTCATCTTTCTTGAATCGTTCTACATCATCTATATCGATGGGTGGGTCGTTGGGATTGTTCACCCGTATAACTTCCAGTGCATCTTTTATTTTTCCAAGCCCCCGTTGTCCCAGTATATCATACTTGTGTATGCCTACATCTTCGGCAATATGCATATCAAAGTGAGTGGTAGGGAATCCTTTGGGTGGCAGACTGGTAGCGCCAAAATAGGTAATTGGTTTTTCGGTAATTACAATACCGCTCGAATGGATGCTAAGGTAGTTTGGAAGACCGTGAATATAATGACTGTACTGATAGGTAAGTCGTGCAATTTGGTCAAGATCTTTTATATGTTCAACTCGTTGGAGTGCTTTAATTTCGGCACCTGGAAGCCCTAAGACTTTCCCGATTTCCCGAAGCACCGATCGTTGTTGAAAGGTAACAAAGGAACCCAACAGAGCTGTGTTTTCATAGGTGTTGAATATGAACTGAGTTACGTCGTTTCGGTCTTTCCAGGAAAAGTCAACATCAAAGTCAGGAGGCGATTTACGGTTAGGGTTGATAAATCGCTCAAAGTAAAGGTCCAGTTCAATTGGGTTTACGTTGGTGATTTTCAATAAATAAGCAACCAGGCTATTGGAGCCGCTCCCACGACCTACGTAAAAATACCCTTTACTGCGTGCATATTGTACAATAGAGTGGTTAATCAGAAAATAGGGAACGAAGTTGCACTGTTGAATTACACGAAGTTCTTTTTCGAGTCGTTGTAGGATTTCCGGTGTAATGTTATTTCCAAAGCGATAGCTTAAACCTTCTTGCGCCAGAGTGTGCAGCAATTGATAGTCTTCTTCTTCGCTTTTGGTAAAACGTTCTTTGTTTTGCGTTGTGCCTTTTAGATTGAATTCGAATGACGCGGTGCAACGGTCCAGAAGGCTTTGCGCATTTTTGATTAAGAAGGAATATCCCGAGTACGCCTGTTCTACTTCGTCGGGTTGATAAAAACGGTGGTTGAGTATGCCATATTCATTGGTGGAAAGTCGGCTGAGCAGTAAGTTGTTGTCAATGGCCCGCAATAATCGATGTGCGTTGAAGTCACGCTTATTTCGAAAACTAACGGTGTGAAGGGCGACGCACTTTTCCTGAGTCCATTTGCGTTTATACCGTAAATTCCAGGCAATCATTTCGGGCAGAGATACACCAATGTATTCATGTGCTGCCAGTGTACGATCGGGAGCATTTTCGAGCGGATAGATAATAAAAACCTCATCCATATATGGTGCTTCACTCGGAATATCTTCCTTGGTTTTTAACAGCTTGGATAAATAGGAGTTGATGTGTTGAAATCCATTGTTAGAGCGAGCCAACGCTACATACTGTTGTTTGGCCCCATTACGAAAATCAACACCCAGTACGACGTTGATGCCTCGTTTTTGGGCTTCCATTGCATAGTACAGGCTACCCGATGTGCTGTTAATATCAGTTAGAGCGAGCTGCCTTACTCCATGCTTTTCTGCTTCATCCAACAAGTCAGTGGGCGATAGCGTTCCATATTTAAAGCTGTAATAGGAGTGGCAATTGAGGTACATGGTTTTGTTTATCGGTTTCGGTGCGCAGGGACAGCGTTAGGCTCCCCACTAAATGGATTGCCGCGTCCCAGCCCGTTTATTTGCATAGCAGTACTGCGTCGTACGGCGTTGGCCCCATACCGATTTTTGATGGTATCCATTGCTTGATAGAGCTTGAGCACTTTGGAATTGTCATTGAATAAGTCTATTTGGTGTCCGCCTCCGGCAAGATCGCTTAATCGTACGCCAATCAAACGTACTCGAATACGGCGATTATACAATTGGTCAAAAATATCTTTAGCAAGTTCAATCAATGTATGATCGCAAGAAGTATATGGTATCTTTTTTTGTTTGCTAAAGGTTTGAAAATCGGCATATCGAACCTTAACTGTGATGCAGGAGGTAACCTTTTCGGCCCGTCGCAATTCGTAGGCAAGCTGTTCTACCATAGCCATTACCATACAACGTAGTTTGAATACGTCAATGGTGTCTTTTTCGAAGGTTCTCTCCGTACTGATTGATTTTTTTTCGTGGTAAGGAACAACAGGACTGTTATCAATACCGCTGGCTTTATGCCAAATGCTTTTCCCATTTTTCCCAAATGCCTTTTCCATCAACTCCAAAGGCATACCCTGAACAGTTTTGATTTTCCGAACACCCATACGATTGAGTAAAAACGAAGTCTTTTCTCCAATCATCGGAATTTTGTTAATAGACAAAGGAGCTAAAAATGGTTTTTCCTCTCCAAAGTCGATGTTAATCTGGTTGTTGGGTTTAGCCTCACCTGTAGCGATTTTGGATACCGTTTTATTTTTTGAAAGACCAAAAGAAATAGGTAAACCGGTTTCTTTAATAACCCGTTGACGGAGGTGACTCGCTAATTTATAACAGCCAAAAAATCGATCCATACCCGTTAGGTCCAGATAGAACTCATCGATACTGGATTTTTCCATGATGGGTACTTCTTCACGCAGAATTTCGGTAACTACCTTGGAATATTTACTGTAAATACCCGCTTCTCCTCGTATAACAATAGCGTGGGAACATAGCTCGCGCGCCATCTTCATGGACATACCCGAGTGCACGCCATACGCACGTGCCTCGTAACTACACGAGGCAACAACACCACGATCGCCAGTTCCCCCCAATAAAATGGGTTTTCCTTCCAGTTTGCTATCAAGCAAGCGTTCAACAGATACGTAAAACGTATCCAAATCCATATGTACAATACTTCGGTTATGCGACACAAGTATGCTTTTTATAAAAAACGGGGAACCAAGATAGAGCTTTTTGAGCGAGAATTAACTAGTTAGTTTGTTTTTTGACGAAATGTGGGTAACCTCCAACTTTCCACAAATGAAGTACGTCTAAAGCCCGATAAAAAACAATATATTGGGGAATAAGTCGTAACTTGAGTTTGTCAAAACAAGAAATTATAGCGTATGAAAACTACTCGTATCACCTTTTTGGCCATGGTCGTAATGGCGGCTTTCGTATTTACAGCATGCAACAATGATGAAGAACCAGTAGCAGACAACACAGATAATACGAATACAGATGGTGTTCCTGACGTTTATAAGAAAATCTATGGGGCATCGGAAATTTACATCGATGGAGACTTTGTAGTGATTAAAACCGATGGCATTCCCGATCATAAGAGCCCATATTACGAAGACACACAATGGTCTGATCGATATGAGGCATACAACGGTACAAACCCCAATTGGCACCAGAACCCCAATGAAATCAGCCTGACGTCGGTTACCTATCGAATCCCATTAAACCCAGTTGAACTATCTTCTGGAAATCAGTCAACAAGTTTGGGGTCTATGGGAATATCGCTTAATGGTGTGGCATTTTTTAATCAATATGCGGGGCCCAATAATCAACCGCTTACTGATGAGATCAATTCGTTTGATCAGTACAATGGCCATCCGCAGCAACAAGGTGTATACCACTACCATTTAGAGCCAACCTATTTAACCGATAATCAGGGTAAAGATGCGCTATTGGGTTTTTTACTCGACGGGTTTCCGGTGTATGGCCCAATGGAAAGTGGGATATTGGTACAGGAATCAGATCTTGACAATTTCCATGGGCACAAACACGCTACATTAGATTACCCCGATGGGATTTATCATTATCACATTACGGACCAAGACCCCTATATCAATGGAGATGGTTACAAAGGTACTCCCGGCACAATGACCCGATAATGCGGACCGCGGGTCTACTACTATTTATAACCTTTTTTAGTGCGTGTGCTTCCAATCCGGGAAGTATCGTTAACGCCGATAGGGCGGATGTAGAACGGTCTGGAGGAAAGACATACGTGGGAGAAATCCCGTTCACCGGCCAGTTGGTCAGGCTCTCTGAAAACGGAGACTCAATTTCTATTGAATCGTTTAAACAGGGGGGGCTTGAAGGCGTATCGAAACATTGGTACCCCAACGGACAACTGAAAGAACATCGATATTATCGAGATAACAGAAAACATGGCTTTCACCAGGGTTGGTATGCCAATGGTCAACAGGCATTTCAGTATTGGTTTGATGATGGGGTATATACAGACACCATTAGAGAGTGGTATGGAAACGGACAGCTGTACCAGGTGTCGGTATACCGGAATGGTCGGCAAGAGGGAAGACAACAGGCATGGAGAGAGAACGGTGAACTCTATTTGAATTACGACGTACGAAATGGAAGGAAATATGGGAATTCAGGAATCAAACATTGTAAAAGCCTTTGGAGTGAGGTGGTGGATAATATGTAGCATCTTACCACTGGTTTCGTGTACCACAAAGGAAGTCCGTGTTCCGTATTATCATACACCAGATTTAAGTCCTACATGGTCGTTGGATGGAGGAGACACCGTGCATACGATTGAATCGTTCTCTTTCACCAATCAAGAGGGAAAACCATTTGGTAGTGCGAACCTGACGAATTCAATTTATGTAGCCAATTTCTTTTTTACAAGCTGTCCATCCATTTGCCCCAAAATGACATCTAATTTGACAACTGTGGCAACTTATTATGAAGACGTGGAAGAGGTTAAACTCATTTCTTTTTCCGTTACACCAGACATTGATTCAGTACCCAGGTTAAAGGCATACCATGAGGGAAAAGGTCTTTCAGCGAACTGGAACTTGTTAACCGGAAATCAGTCCGACATCTATCGCGTGTCACGTCAATCCTTCTTTGTTGAAGAGGAAATAGGCTTTAACCGTGATTCCTCGGACTTTCTTCATACCGAACGGTGCATTTTGGTGGACCAAAACCACCAGATTAGAGGTGTGTATAATGCGACAATTGCATTGGATATGGATCGTTTGGTCGAGGATATCGAAATTCTCCGAAAGACGAATTAGTTTAATTGTGCCGATGAACGTGGGTTTTAGGTCGACGAAATGCCTGGATGGATAATTTCTGACGTCGATTAAATTTAAATAACCCCAAAACTGTTTTTTGTAAAAAGTGATACGGATCTTGGTCTCTTCTGAAAGGTATCATTTGAAAACGGATAAAGTGTCTACAAAAAAAATCACTACTCAAGGTGATTTTAAAGTAAAAATATCTTCTAAACTTTGAAAAGACACCGACTCATAACCAACGTAATTAATTAGGCTAAACCGTGAACGAATAAGCCAAAACCGCTTACTGGTTGAAAGAACCCGAACGTAGGCGGAAACCGACCAATTACAGCGTATGAGTTGCTGTTTAGCCTGTTAATGAGAAGCTTTGATTTCTATTGAAGCTGAACCGCCAGACGAACTAAGATTACCAAACCATTTTATTTTTTGATGCTATGTAGTGCATAAAAGTGATATAGAACCTTGAATTAATACAGACCCACGATTATGAAGAAGACCAACCAAACCTCGTTTGCCTTGCGGCTGCCTTTTATAGGTATTAGAAAAATTGAGACTCGCAACCTGGTTAGAGGTATTATTATCCTCTTGATTTTTATGATGCCTATTTTGTCGAAGGCACAAGTTAGCCTGATTACAACGCCAATAGGTGAGCCAAACTTTAAGTCAGAAGATGTTTGGAATATCTCTGTTACCAACTTAAGTCAGGAGGACTTCAATGCCCATTTTATTGCCACCATTCGTAATCAACAACAGGCAGTAGTGGTGAGTTTGACCTCAGAAAACTTTCGAATAGAACCGGGAAGTTTCCTATATACACCGGGAACATTAAATACTCAACGCAAACAATACAAAAGCGATGAAGTAGCGTCCTATGAATCTTTGACGGGTCAGTTACCACCGGGTAATTATTCCTATTGCGTGGAACTGGTTTGCTCCGACGCAACATGCATGGAAGTAATAGGTCCTGAGAATAGCTTAAAGTCTTGTGAACAAATAAATAAAGAGACGACGACTCCTTTGTTGTTATCCATGCCCAGAGATGAGGAACGTATTTCGACGAAGAGGCCAGATTTCAACTGGATTGCTCCAATGCCAATTGGAACCGACCCCAATTTGACCTATCGAATTACGTTGGTTAAACTCCTTGAAGGGCAAAGCCCGGAAGACGGCCTGAAACGAAATCGGGCGCTTTATGTCGGACAGGATATCAAGGGGACAAGTATTCCGTTTCCGCAGGAACTTGAAGATTTGGAAATAGGAGAACGATATGGTTGGCAAGTAGAGGCGTGGATAAACACCACATTTGTGGCTATTTCCGATGCCTGGGAATTTGAGATTGACGAAGAGGAGGAAGAGGTTGCCGGAATGCCATATGTTCGGTTGAAAAAGGGTGAATCATCGATATACAATGCGGTGAACGATCTGAAATTCATTTATAACGAGCCATTAAGAAAGAACGCATTAAATATTAGGTTTTACGATTCCAAGGGTAAGGATGTTACCCCGGATGGAGTATTGTTCGAAACGACATTCGGAGAGAACAAGTTTACGCTGGATCTGAGGCAGTACAACTTTGTTTCGGGTGAGCACTATCGCATGGAAATAGTGGCGCCAAATGGGGAGCAGTTTGACCTAAAATTTAAGTACGTGTTCCAATTTATGGATTAACCATTCTTTTCAAGCTGCTGTATGAAACCGACCCATAAAACATGTAAGTGTATCGCCTGGATGTGCCTGTTAATTGCAGGGCTAACCATCACAGGGTGCTCGACCAAGCTGTCACCTACTGATTATTTTAATGAATTCAATTCGTTTCAGAGTGCGTCGTATATAGAGTCAAATCACAATGGAGTTACGTATAAACTCCAGTACCGACCTGTTGAATTTCAAGCCTTAAATGCATTAAAGGGAACGGGGAATGTGAATGCTGATGCCATTCAAACCCAAATTGACTCGTTTGCCGATCGTCAACTCTACTGTTTGCGGATTCAGGTGGATAGTGCCGATGAAGATATTCTGCGTCACAACCTTTCCGATGAAGGAGAATACTATCACCGTCTTGAACTTCTCAATAATAAGTTTGGCGTAATGACCTGGGGGCTTTCAGGACAAGACACGGTCCACACAGGTTTTCACCACTTTGAACGGACCTATAAGATTCGCCCATTTGTACAGGTCCTTTTTTCATTGAACGACAAGGACGGCAACATGCCAGATAAGCTGGTATTTGAAGATTACATTTTTAACCATGGAGAACCAATTGTGTTCCAAAATATTCGAGCATACAACAACAGATTACCAAAACTTGGATTATGAAATTAACAATGAAACTAAACAACAGACGAAAAAAAGCACTGACACTTTTAGCGCTTATGGGGTTGGACATTCTGATGCCGTTGTCGTCATTTGCTCTAACCGGTGGTCCCTCGCAACCTGAGGTGCAGAGTTTTGAACCCGTGGGCACAAGTGATATGGTGGATGTGTTTAGTGGGGACTTTAACTACAACATCCCCCTTCTTGATGTCAATGGATACCCCATCAACATTGCGTACCACGCAGGAGTTTCGGCCGACCAGGAAGCGAGCTGGGTTGGTCTGGGGTGGAACATAAATCCAGGCACAATTAACCGTAGTTTGAATGGCTTGCCCGATGATATGAACGGGGAAACCATTACGAAGGAGCTAAATATGAAGGACAACTGGACGGTTGCCCTTACCGCAAGTCTTGGAATTGAATTATTTGGAAAAGAGTTTGCTAAAGATAAAACCCTCAAGGAACTCAATAATCTTAGAAAAAA